>CAZFZB010000028.1:0-27943 GCA_964523415.1 uncultured Chromatiaceae bacterium
TCAGGTCGGTTAAATTTTACCAGGCATCGGGGGACCGAGGTTTTTCGAGGTGCCCTATAGTCTTTCCGCGTCCCCTTCGCTAGGGAAACGCGGATTAATTCCATGTTTCCCGTGGCATAGGGGGGTGTCACCCTGCTTAAGCGCGCAACTTATTGAAAATAAGGCTAAGAATAAATCGTTTCCAGGCGTCCAGTGGCCGGGGCAGTTGGGTGGTTGGGACCGGAACCCTGAGTTCTGGGGGCCACGGGAGCCCTGGATCGAAACTCAGAGATCGGCGAGCAGGTCGTTGATGTGGGCTCCCAGGCGGCGCTGGTGCTGGAGGGCGTCATCATAAGCGACGAGCAGTCCCTGGCTGATCTTGCCTGCGGCGCGTCTGGCTTGGGTGGACCGCGCCTCATGGATCAATTCCAGCCGCTTCAAGGTTTCACCAAAGGCCTGGTGAAAATTCGCGAGGGCCTGGTATAGGTCCTCGCCCCTGCGGATGGCCAGATCGTCCGGGGTCAGGCGCTCCATCTCTTCCTGCAATTCCCCCTGACGCTGGAACAGATGCTGAAACCGGGCCTTGATCTCCTGACGGGCGTTGGGCCGGACCAGGATCAGCAAGCGCCGTACAGAGAGACCTAGGAGATCCTGGTGTAGCCGCTGGTACTGGGCCCGCAAGGACGCCATGTCATGCAACAACTTGATCAGATTGGACATAGGAGTTCCACTGGGGAAGGGTAGAATTCAGGCCATGGGTCAGGATCATCCTGTCATGACGGCGAGCATAATCGGGTTGGATGGAGACTGGAAAAGGGTCTGGACTATCCTTGCGTGGCGACTAGAATGACCAGGGTAACTCCCGGGGTGAACCCTTCCAAGTTGGCAACCGGTCCACCCTATTGCGTCTCGGCCCAACCTGGACACCAAGACCCAATCCCAAGAGGAACTTTGACCATGTCATCGAAGATATCAACCCTCGCGGCAGTTCTGTTGGCCATGGCGCTCTCGGGCTGTGGCGGTTCCCTGGTAGCCCCGGATTCCCTGGATGAGGCCCCCGGCGACGAGGCCTTCATGGATCGGATCGTCCAGGCTTGCGGTAAGTTGGATATTGGCAGGCAGCCTTTGAATTATTTGGTGCAGGTGGAGGATGGCGATGCCAACATCTACTTTGTCGATCAAACCTCGAGACTCTACTTTGGTCGCATCGACCGTCAAACCTACGCATCGAATGTCAATGTCTTCCTGCCAGGGGATAACCAGTCGGTGCTGAAATGCATTTTCGCCGAACTGGACCGGGTGCCGGGCCGCTGAGCCGCTATCGGGTCGCTGGATATGGGTTCGCCCTTCTTGTCCCGGCTATTCTACCCCTATAGCCAACGGGAGCCCCACCTCCACGGCGGATGCCCCTCATTCTTCCTCAATCGTTTGTCCGGCTGGCTGCAGTCGCCCAGTAGTAAGGGCGGCAGGGAGTTGAATTTTGGCAGGTAAAGCCTTCCTAGTAGAAACGGCGACAGGAGAGCGCTTACCCTTTTTGCGCGGCATCCTCGTGCAGTCGCTGGTAGCGGTCGGCATCTCCTTTACCCAAGCTTATGCTATCGCCAATCGCTTGCGTAATCAGCTCGATGGCGATACCGAGATCCTGTCGACGACTGAATTGCGGCGCTTGGTGGGCGAGGAACTGGATCGTCGCTTCAGCCCGGAGATTCGTGCCGACTATGATGCCGGTGGCGGGATTTCCCGTGTTGTGGTGCGGCGCCGTGATGGTTCCGAACCCTTCTCCTCCGGTGTCCTGGCGCGGCATCTGGAGGGTTGTGGCATTCGTACCGATGTGGCGGCCAGAGGGGCGGCCTTGGTCCACGCCAGTCTCCGCGAGCAGGGGGTGACCCAGATAGGGCGCAAGGAATTGCGCCAGGTAATCTATACCACCCTCAATTCCGGGGGCTTTCAGGATGCCGGCAACCGTTTCCTTTCGCGTTGCCATTTCAACGACAGCGGCGAGCCCCTCATCATCCTCATTGGCGGGGCGACCGGGGCGGGGAAGAGCACCATCGCTACGCGCCTGGCTTACCTGCTGGATATCCCCCGTACCCAATCCACGGATATGATGAGGGAGATCATCCGCTGTTATCTGGTGCCCCATGTCGCCCCTACCCTGGGCTATTCCAGCTTCGATGCCTGGCGGGGTCTGCCACAGGTGGAAGGGTCGGCGGCCTCTGCCCAGGACCCGGTCGTCGCAGGCTTCCTGGCCCAGTTCGGAACGGTACGGGTGGCCCTGGAGGCGACCATCGCCCGGGCCGTCAAGGAGCGAACCGATCTCATCGTCGATGGCGTTCATGTGCTTCCGACCTATCTGGACCTTACGGAGAGCATGAAAAAGGCCGTGGTGGTACCCCTGGTGCTGGCGGTGACGACTCGTAAGCGTTTGGATCAGCAGTTCAAACGCCGCAGCCGTGAGGCACCTGACCGCGACTCCGACCGCCATCGGGAGATGCTGTCCGAGATCTGGACCCTGCAGACCTTCATGGTCGATCAGGCCCAAAAGGCGGATATTCCGGTCCTGGCGAATTGGGACATGAACGAGACGGTGGGCCAGGTCATGGATGAAATCATGGGCTGTATTGGCAAACGGTTCCCGCCGGACCCTGAGGCGCTGGCATGAGTTTGCTCCCGGCGCAGGAGAAGGAGAGGGTTGGGTCCATCAACTTCTGGCGTACCTATGGCCCTATCTTCCTGGTAGCCCTGTTCGGGCTCCTGGGGACCTGGTTGGTCACGGGACATATCGCCGATCTGGAACATCAGCGTCGCTTTGCCGCCTTCACCGAGGCCGCCCGGGATCGTTTGCTGGTGATACAGCGGGAACTGGACTATGCCCTGGGCCTGGTCCAGGATTTAGGTGGCTTCTTCGATGCCGCCACCTTGGTCACGCGGCGCCAGTTTCGTGAGTTCGTCGGTCCGACCCTCAAGCGCAACCGCATTATCCAGACTCTGCAATGGGCACCGCGTGTGACCGAGGATCAACGGCGGGAGTTTGTCGCCAAGGTACGTCTCAGGATTCCTCGCTTTCAGATCCAGGATCCCGTCGCTGAGGGGGAAAACCGGCTGGCCCCGGAACGACCCATCCATTTCCCTATTCTCTATGTTCAGCCTTATCCGGAGAATCCGTCCCTGCTGGGCCTGGATCTGGCCGGCATTCCCCGGGTAATGAACCTGTTGACGAAGGCTACGGAAAGACGGGCCCTGGTGGTGGGTGATCCCGAATTCCCGGATGGCAAGACCGATGACAGCTATTTTTCTATCTATCGCCCCGTCTTTACCCGGGTCGAAGATGTCGATGGTTTGGAGTCCCCGAATGATGCCGACGCCGAACCGGTGAGTATCGAGGAGCGGGAGGTGCGCGGCTTCGCTATTGGCGTCTTCCGGGTGCACGAACTCGTTGAGCAGGCCCTCGCCAGCCTGGGCCCAAGTGGCGTGGATATCGCCTTCTGGACCCAGAGGGGGAACGGGGATCGTCGCCTCATTTTTGTCCATCGTTCGCGAACCCGAGATGAGGCTAATGGACGGACGGACCCAAGCCCTATCGTCGCCACCTATGAGGGGCAGGTGCAGGTTGGGGAGATGGCCTGGACCCTGGTCTGCGCCCCGGTCCCAGGTGCCTTCCAGAACGAGAGCCTGGGAGGTGGTTGGCTGGTTCCTGTAGGTGGGCTAGTCCTTACCTTTTTGACCACCATCTACCTAATTGCCCTCAACGGCCGCGATCGCCAGGTGCGTCGGCTAGTGGCGGAGCGTACGTTGGAGTTATCCCGCGCCAATGAGGCCCTGAACATCGAGATCGCTGAGCGCTGCCGGGCGGAGCAGGCCCTGCAATGCCTCAATATGACCCTCGAGCATCGGGTCGAGCGGCGTACTTTCGAGTCCGAGCGGCGGGCGCGGGACCTGGAGCAGTTTGCCTATGTCGCCTCTCATGATCTTAAGGCACCTTTGCGCGGCATCGCCAACCTGTCCGAGTGGCTCAAGGAGGACCTCCAGGATCGGCTGACCCCCGAGACCCAGGAGCAACTCGATCTCCTGCGTGATCGGGTGGCGCGCATGAATGCCCTGATCGAGGGGCTATTGGAATACTCCCGCATCGGTCGGGTGGCGGGGAGGCTGGAGGAGGTGGACGTAGGCTCCCTGGTGGAGGAGGTCGTGGATACCCTGTCCCCTCCCAAGGGCTTTCGAGTCAAGATTGCCTCGGGGCTACCGATCCTATTCACCGATCGGCTGCATTTATCACAGGTGTTCGCCAATCTCATCGCCAATAGTATCCGCCACCATGACCGTGACCAGGGCTGGATACGCATTTCTGGCCGGGATCTGGGGGCACTATGGCTTTTTGCCGTCGAGGATGATGGCCCGGGCATCCCGCTAGAATTCCAAGCCAAGGTCTTTCTCATGTTCCAGACCCTGGGGGTTAAGGACTATGGCGCCAATACAGGCATTGGCCTGGCCTTGGTCAAGAAGCTGGTGGAGGAACACGGAGGAACCGTCTACCTGGAGGATGGCGAGGATAAGAAGGGCAAGCGACGCGGCTGTCGCTTCGTTTTCACGTGGGCCAAACGAGCACAGGGGCTCGATCCCGGTGAGGACGACATACCAACCAACCGAGACCTACCGAGATGAGCACACCTAGCAGCGGCATTCTGCTTGTGGAGGATGATCGTGTGGATGTCATGACAGTGCAACGCGCACTCAAACGGCATGCCATCGACATACCCTTACATGTGGCCCGCACCGCCACCGAGGCCTTGGATCTGCTGCGTGACCAGGGTCTAACCCGGCTGGAACCGCCCCCGGGCCTGATCCTCCTAGATCTTAACCTGCCACGCATGAGTGGCATCGAGTTCCTTCAGGCCCTGCGGGCGGACCCCCAGTTGCGGGATCTGAGGGTCATAGTGCTGACCTCTTCCAATGAACCCAATGATAGAGCCGCCGCTTTTCGCTATGAGGTCGAGGATTATATTGTCAAACCCCACTCCTTCGAGGAGTTCGCGACCGCCATCAAGACAGTCATCGGCGAGCATTTCGCCCCCATGGGCGGTTGATGTAGGGAAGAACCGCCATGCATCTGATTCTGGTTCGCCATTTTCGCACCCAAAGTAATGAAGCCCGCCTCCTCATGGGCTGGGGGGATGCCCCGCCGGCCAGTGACTGGGAGAGCGACCTGCTCGACGTCGATCATTGCCTTAAGGAGCGGAAACTGGTATTCGACGCCATCCACTCCAGCGATTTGGGTCGTGCCCGTAACACAGCCCTCTACTATGCCCGGAGCCGAGGCCAGGATAGGGTGGTCTCTCATGCCGCCTTCAATGAGATCAACTATGGCGACCTCTTCGGTCTCCACAAGGATGAGGTGGTTCAGACATATCCTCAATTCAAACATGACCCGGACTATGTCTTTCCCGGAGGCGAAAGCTACCGCCAGATGCAGACCCGTAGCCTGACCCGACTCAAGGAGATAGCGGCGGCTAACCCTAACCAGACCCTGCTTCTTGTCGCCCATGCCGGCGTCATCCGTGCCTTCATCTGTCACTTCCTGGGACTCGGCCTGACCAACAACCTGCGTCGCAAGGTTTCCCACCGCTACATCGGTGACTTCCGAATCGAGGACGGCTTCTGTACCTACTACGACGAGTTGGGCCTTCCCTCCGGCTTCGTGAGGGATGGTATCCTGGACTTACCCTGGTCGAGCCCCGCCACCTGACCCTGCCCTGAGGAGGGCCCCTTGCCTGTTACCATCCGATCGGGATGGCCCGGGACCTTTGCCCCTCCCGACCCCCAGCCCTTGGGTTATCATGGCTGACTTCCAGACCCACCCGCCGGAGTTTCTAGCCCATGCTTGTCCTACGCGGCGCCCCCGCCCTCTCCGATTTCCGCCTGCGTAAGCTTGAAAGGCGCCTTGAGGCCGAGATTGGAAGAAAACTGAATCTCTACGCTGAATTCCGACACTTCGTGGAGTTGGAGCAAACCCTCGATGAGGGGGAGCGTGCGGTCCTCGACCAACTGTTGCGCTATGGGCCCAAGCTGGCCGGGCACGAGCCCAGTGGCGAACTCCTGCTGGTGGTTCCCCGGGCCGGAACCCTCTCGCCCTGGTCCTCCAAGGCAACCGATATAGCCCACAATTGCGGGCTGAGTAAGATTCGGCGTATCGAACGCGGCACGGCCTACTGGGTGTCAACCCCCGAGGGCTCCCTGACCCGGGCGCAACGGCGGCTGGTGGCCCTGGTCCTCCACGACCGCATGACCCAACAGGTCTTGCTCGACGAGGAGGACGCCGCCTGTCTCTTCCTCCAGGCCGAGCCAAGGCCCTGTCTGACGGTGGACCTGCTGGCGGGTGGCCGCGCCGCCCTGGTACAGGCCAATGGTGACCTGGGGCTGGCCCTGTCGGACGACGAAATCGATTACTTGCTGGAGAGCTTTGGCGCCTTAGACCGTAATCCCACGGATGTGGAGCTGATGATGTTCGCCCAGGCGAACTCGGAGCATTGCCGCCATAAGATCTTCAATGCAAGTTGGGTTATCGACGGCCAGCCCCAACGCCATTCCCTCTTTGGCATGATCCGACACACCTCTGAGCAGTCGCCTGATCAGGTGCTCTCGGCGTATTGCGACAATGCCGCCGTCATCCAAGGCGGGGAAGGTCGGCGCTTCATGCCCGATCCGGAGGATGGGGTTTATGGGGAGCATGACGAGGAGATCCACATCCTGATGAAGGTCGAGACCCATAACCACCCCACCGCCATCGCGCCGGATCCGGGCGCGGCAACCGGTTCGGGGGGGGAGATCCGCGACGAGGGTGCTACCGGGCGCGGCTCCAAACCCAAGGCTGGGCTCTGCGGCTTCTCGGTCTCGAATCTGCGTATCCCGGGTCTGGAACGGCCCTGGGAGCAGGATCATGGCCGGCCGGAGCGTATCGTTGCGGCCCTGGACATCATGCTCGAGGGTCCCATCGGCGCGGCTGCCTTCAACAATGAATATGGCCGGCCTAACCTCTGCGGTTACTTTCGCACCTATGAGCAGCTGGTGCCAGGTCCCTGTGGGACTGAGTTGCGAGGCTATCATAAGCCCATCATGATTGCCGGTGGCCTGGGCAACATCCGCCCGGAACACGTCCACAAGCACCCTTTCCCGGCAGGTTCGCCCCTGGTAGTGCTGGGGGGGCCGGCCATGCTGATCGGCCTGGGAGGTGGGGCGGCCTCAAGCATGGCCTCCGGGGCCTCCGCGGAGGACCTGGATTTTGCCTCGGTGCAGCGTGCGAACCCTGAGATGCAGCGCCGTTGTCAGGAGGTCATCGACCGCTGTTGCGCCCGGGGCGAGGACAGCCCCATTCTCTTCATTCATGATGTCGGCGCAGGGGGCCTTTCCAATGCCCTTCCGGAACTGGTCCACGATGCCGGTCGGGGTGGCAGTTTCGAGTTGCGGGCGGTGCCCAACGACGACCCCGGCATGTCGCCCATGGAGATCTGGTGCAACGAGTCCCAGGAACGCTATGTGCTGGCCATCGCCTCCGACCGCTTGGAGGAGTTCAAGGCCATCTGTGAGCGGGAACGCTGTCCTTTTGCGGTAGTGGGTGAGACGACGGGGGAGGAAAGGTTGCTGCTGGGTGATGCCCACTTTGCCAACACCCCCATTGATATGCCCATGCCGCTCCTGTTCGGGAAGCCACCGCGCATGTTACGTGATGTGCATCATCACTCCTTCCACAAGCCGGCCCTGGATCTGGTTGGCTTGGATCTCAAGGAGACCGCCCTGCGGCTATTGCGGTTGCCGACGGTAGCGGACAAAAGCTTCCTGATTACCATAGGGGATCGCAGCATCACAGGCCTGGTGGCGCGAGACCAGATGGTTGGTCCCTGGCAGACGCCAGTGGCGGACGTGGCGGTAACCACTCGCGATTGCTTTGGTTATGGCGGCGAGGCCATGGCCATTGGCGAGCGGGCCCCGCTTGCCCTGGTCGATGCCGCTGCCTCCGGACGGATGGCGGTGGGTGAGGCCATTACCAACCTGGTAGCGGCTGATATCGCCGCCATTGGCGACATCAAGCTATCCGCCAACTGGATGGCGGCGGCCGGCCACCCAGGGGAGGATGCCAAGCTCTTCGAGACGGTTAAGGCGGTTGGCCTGGAGTTCTGCCCGGCCTTGGGGATCTCGATCCCGGTGGGCAAGGATTCCATGAGTATGAAGACGGTTTGGCAGACGAAGGGCGAACAGCGCACCATGACGGCACCCCTGTCCCTGATCATCTCCGCCTTCGCCCCTGTCACCGATGCCCGCCGAACCCTGACGCCCCAGTTACGCACGGATCTCGGCGATACGGATTTGATCCTCATCGACTTGGGGGCGGGTCGCAACCGCCTCGGCGGTTCTTGTCTGGCGCAGGTCTATGGGCAGGTTGGTGACAAGGCGCCGGACTTGGAGCATCCGGAGTCCCTTAAGCGCTTCTTCGCCGCCATACGGGACCTTGCAGGGGAGGGTCTGACCCTAGCTTATCACGACCGCTCCGATGGTGGTTTGTTTGTTACCCTGTGTGAGATGGCCTTCGCCGGGCGGTGCGGGCTCGAGATTGATTTGGACGCCCTGAGCAGTGAGCCCCTCGCTGCCCTCTTCAGCGAGGAGTTGGGCGCCGTCATCCAGGTTCGGCACACGGATACGGATGATGCCCTCAAGCTGCTGCATGATCATGGCCTGGGAGCAGCCTCCTTCGTGATTGGGAGTCCCTCGGGCACAGGGGAAGGGACCATCCGCTTCCTGCGCCATGGGGTGGCCGTACTGGCGGGGACCCGCAAGGAGTTCCAACGCGTCTGGTCTGAAACGTCCCTGGCGATGCAATCCCTGCGCGATAATCCGGATTGTGCCGCCGAGGAACATGACCGCATCGGCGACCCAGGTGATCCTGGCTTACACGTCGAGTTGAGCTTCGATCCCGAAGAGGATATTGCCGCCCCCTTCATTCAGCGTGGGGTCCGGCCAAGGCTGGCGGTCCTGAGGGAGCAGGGTGTTAACGGTCAGATCGAGATGGCGACGGCCTTCCATCAGGCCGGCTTTGCCTGTGTCGATGTCCATATCTCGGACATCATGGCGGGGAGGATCAACCTGGTCGGTTTCCAGGGCCTGGCCGCTTGTGGTGGTTTTTCCTATGGCGACGTCCTGGGCGCCGGTGAAGGTTGGGCCAAGTCTATCCTCTTCAATCCCGCCGTTCGCGACCAATTCCAGGCATGGTTTGCCCGTTCCGATACCTTTACTTTGGGCGTCTGCAACGGCTGCCAGATGCTATCGAATTTACGGGAACTCATCCCCGGTGCCGATCATTGGCCCCACTTCGTGCGCAATCGTTCTGAGCAATTCGAGGCCCGTACCCTGTTAGTGGAGGTACTGGAGACGCCCTCCATCCTGCTGGCTGGCATGGCCGGTTCGCGGATGCCTATTGCGGTGGCGCATGGGGAGGGTCGGGCTGAGTTTCGCGATGGTGATCACCTTAGGTCCGCCGGCAATCGGGTCGTGGTGCGCTATGTGGAAAATGTTGGCGGTATTGCAGAGCGATACCCCGCCAACCCCAACGGATCCCCTCTGGGTATCGCGGGTCTGACCAACCGGGATGGCCGGGTCACTATTATGATGCCCCATCCGGAACGCGTATTTCGGGCCGTCCAACATAGTTGGCACCCCGATGGTTTGGGCGAGGATGGACCCTGGATGAGGCTGTTCCGCAATGCCCGGGCCTGGGTGGGGTAACGGGGAGCCTAGCGGTTCGGCGCCACCGCGAATGCCTCCTGGCAGTCGGTTCCTGTTTCTTTGATGGCTTGGCTCTGGAAGTAACCCCGGGATCCGGCGCAGCTAGCCTCCCGCCAACAAGCCCGCCAGTACGATCAGGGCGGAACCGGCCACCTTCCAGCTGGTGATAGGCTCCTCCCACAGCAGCCAGCCGAAGGCTGCGCCAAAGATGACGGAGAAGTAACTGAAAATTCCCATGCGGGCGACGTTGGCCATCGAGAGGCCCTGAGTCAGACAGATCTGTCCCAGGGTTGAAAAGACGGCGATGGCCAACAACCAGGCGAAGTTGCGGGGGGAGGGTGTGCTCCAAGCCCAGGTCAGGGGCAAGCCCGAGAGCAGGACCCCAGTGAAGGCGAAATAGAAGACGATCCGAAAGGTGGATTCGCTACGCGCAAGCCGGCGTATCGTGACCTGAACGATGGCGGCGAAAAAACCACCGAGCAGGGCGATGGCCGCGGGGGTGGTGATGCCCTCGAGACTAGGGCGAATGATGATCAGGACACCGCCAAACCCCAAGGCTACCGCTAACCAGACCTTTCCCGGCACGGACTCCTTGAGCCAGATCAGGCCGATGAGGGGAATGTAAAGGGGTGCGCTGAGGAACAGGACCATGGCCTCGGCCAGAGGGAGGTGCATGAGGGCGAAATAAAAGCAGTACATGGCCGCGAGGCCGGCAACGCCACGCAGGAGATGAAGATGGGGTATCTGGGTGCGTAGGCTTGGGAGTCCATCCATGAGCAGCCAGGGTGCGAGCAGGACGAGGCCCAGAATGTTGCGAAAAAACACCAGTACCTCGTTGGGTACCTCCGCAGCGAGAAATCGGACCCCAACACCCATTGCAGCAAAGAGAAATTGGCCGCCGATGATGAGACTGATGCCCAGAGGCAGGCTGTGTCCGGGCCGGCGAAATCTCACGATGAACGGCTTTCGTTGCAATAAAGATACAGTATCATGACAGTCACGTCCTTGATGGCCTTGTTATATTGTTTATTTTCAATAGATTGCGCTTTAAGCGAGTTTGGAGCGTTGCGAATAAGTCGGAAGTGGAAAAAGGTTGCACTTTTGTCTGAGTTTTACGCTACAATTAAGAACGACGGACGATTAGTCGCAACAGAGGCTGGGACCCGCGTTTTCGGAGGCTGGCTTCCCGAAGGCTGTGCTTAGGGAGAAGGCGGTGGGCGTCGTTGTTGTCATTCGTCTAATATATACTTTCAGGCCTTTGCCGAAACGCAGATTTCTAAACCAAGTCCTTCTAACCTGAACAGAGGATAAGAGAACATGTATAAAACAACGAAGACCCTTCGCGCCCTTGGGCGCGTAGCGCCGATTGCGCTGGCCGTCGCCATGATGGCGCCTGCCGCCCAAGCGGTTGAGCAGCAGGACAGCTTCTGGTTCGCCGCTGGCGACAAGTCCCTTCCCGATGGCCAGCTTTGGGTCAATAGTGCTGGCGAATGCTGGCAGAGTGCCTACCCCGACGGTCCCAAGAACCTTCCTCCTTGCGCACCTAAGGTTGTGGTTGCCGAGAAGGTCACCGTCCGTCTGAACTTTGAGTTCGACAAGTACGAGGTACCCAGGTACGTGGTCAACAAGGAAGAGATTGCCCTGATCGATCAGTACATTCGGGACATCAAGGCGACCCCCGAGACCGAGGTGGTTACCGTCACGGGTCACACGGACGCCAAAGGTTCTGACGCCTATAACATGGCGCTCGGCATGCGGCGCGCTGAGGCTGTTCGCAACTACATCATTGCCCAAGGCTATCCCGCACAAAACGTCGCTCCTGCCGTATCTCGCGGCAAGCGCGAACTCCTGCCGGAATACTCGCCGGATTCGGTCCAACAGCGTCGCGTCGTGCTGACCAAGGTCGATGTTCAGTAACACTTGGCTATGACCAAGGTGCCTTGGGCACCTTGGTTAGCAATAAAGCCGGCCCTGGTTCCCAGGACCGGCTTTTTGGTGACAGGGTCCCAATATATTTTCGGCAGGGGATGATGGAGTTCGGAGTGCTTGGCGCTCAAAATGGCTTCGTCTCCTAACAAAACAGCCGCTATCTAGCCTCGGTTCATACCGGTACTGGCCGTACCTCCGGCACGGATTGCCCCTTGGGCCTCATGAGGTCTTATTCCCGTTCTATTGCTGTGCCCTCCAGGTGGCTTAAGGCTTGGAGTTGGGGTGTCGATGTGTGCCGGCTCGACGGAAGGGATGGGACGCGCCCTGGTTCGGTAGTGACTAAGGGGTGAGACCGATCCCTGAGTTGGAGTGGATTCAGGGGCGGATAAGAAATCCGTTACGATCAGTTAGCCAGGTAAGAGGGTTGGTACTAGCAGCCAGGCTGTCAGCGGACTGGTTCAGCCCGAAACTCCGGCCAGGTAAACAGCGCTTAACGACTGAGTAACTCCAGAATCTGCTCAAGCTCGTGGCGGATCTGGTGAGCAATCTGATGGCCCTGAGATGCATCCAGCTTTGCGTTATCTCCAGCAAGTTGCTGACGGGCACCGCTAATTGTAAAGCCTTGATCGTAGAGGAGATTGCGTATATGACGAACCATGAGGACATCATGGCGCTGATAGTAACGACGGTTGCCGCGACGCTTGACGGGGCTTAATTGGGGAAATTCCTGTTCCCAATAGCGCAGCACATGGGCCTTGACGCCGCAAAGCTCACTGACCTCGCCAATTGTGAAGTAACGTTTGCCGGGGATTGGCGGCAGTTCGCCACCCGCCTCGTCCTCGCCTTCTTTATTGTTCGTTTCCAACATAAGCTTCAACCCGCGACTTGAGTTTCTGGCCGGGGCGGAAGGTCACGACGCGGCGGGCCGTGATGGGGATTTCCTCACCCGTTTTGGGATTGCGGCCAGGACGCTGCTTTTTTTCGCGTAGATCAAAATTGCCGAACCCGGACAGTTTTACCTGCTCACCTTTCTCTAAGGCAACCCGGATTTCCTCGAAGAACATCTCGACCATATCCTTGGCTTCGCGTTTGTTGAGGCCTAGTTGTTCGTGGAGGTATTCGGCCATGTCGGCCTTTGTCAATGCCATCGCGTCAATCTCTCAGTTTAGCCCCAAGTTCGATGTTCAGCCGCTCCAAGACGCGGCCTATGGTCGTTTCTACTTCCTCATCCGTAAGTGTCTGAGAAGTGGCTTGTAAAATCAATCCCAGAGCGAAACTTTTTGTACCAATGGGGATTCTCTCGCCCTCATACACATCAAAGAGGATCAGTTCCCGCAGAAAATCCGAGGCTGTCGCCGCCACGCAGTCTTGGATGCGTTGAAAGGGCAAGGCGCGATCGACCAGAATAGCCAAATCGCGGCGGATAGCGGGGTAGCGGGAAATGGGCTTAAAGAAGGGCAAAACCCCCTCACGTAGCCCAGTGAGCGTCAGTTCGAAGAGGAAGGCGTTTAAGCTTATGTCCAGTTCCGCAGCCAACGCCGGGTGCAACATGCCCATGAGGCCGATGGTTCGACCCCCGCGCTCAATACGTGCCGTCTGGCCCGGGTGCAAGGCCGGGTGTTCATTGGGGACGAAGGAGAAATCGCCGGGTACCCCGGTCAGGGACAGGAGGGCCTCCACATCGGCCTTGAGATCGAAGAAATCGGCACCTTGGGGTGGCTCGCCCCACTGTTCGGGCAGGGATCTACCCATGATCAAACCGGCTAGCATGGTTTCCTGACGTAAATCTGTCGGATCTTGCTGGAAGCGCAGGCCCGTCTCGAAGAGACGCATCCGTTCCTGCTGTCGGGCCAGATTACCACGGGCGGTCTGAATAAGCCCTGGCCAAAGGCTGGTGCGCATGGCCGACATTTCCGGGGAGAGGGGGTTGGAGAGCATTAGCATCCTTTGCCCTGGTTCCAATCGCCGTTGCAACTCAGGGTTGACGAAGCTATAGGTGATGACCTCATGGTAACCGCGATCGACCAGTACCAAACGGGCGCGGTCAAGATCAAAGGCGGTCTCGGGTGGGGCCTTGGTGGCGGAGGAGGCTGTAGCATGGCTGGCTGGGATACGGGTGTAGCCATGTATACGGCCGATTTCCGCGATGACGTCCACCTCGTGTACCAGGTCGAAGCGGCTGCTGGGGGCGGTAACCTCCCAACCATCGAGGCAGGGGGTCAGCACCATCCCCAGGCGCGCCAGGATATCCGTGAGGGTAGCGTCATCCAGGCTAAGTCCCAATAGGCGGCGAATCCGCTCTCGACGCAAAGTCAAATGGGAGCGGGGTGGTATATGCTCTTCGACGATGGCCTCGACGATAGGGCCAGGTTCGCCCCCAGCAATGGCGAGCAGTAGGCCGGTGGCGCGTTCAAGGGCGCGAGCCTGCAGATGGGGATCGACGCCACGTTCGAAGCGATGGGAGGCGTCGGTGTGTAGGCCATGGGCGCGGGCCTTGCCGCTGATATGAGCTGGGGCGAAGAAGGCGCTTTCGAGGAGGACGTCATGGGTCTCGGGGCCAACGGCGGTTGCGGAACCGCCCATGATGCCAGCTAGGGCAACAGCCTTGGCGGTGTCAGCGATGACCAAGGCTCCGGGTTGCAGGGTGATGGTATCGCCATTAAGCAAGGCCAGGTGCTCTCCTGGGTGGCTGAGGCGGACCTGGATCTCCCCCTCCAATTTGGCTAGATCAAAGCCATGCAGGGGCTGACCAAGTTCCAAAAGCACGAAGTTAGTGATGTCTACCACGGGGCTGATGGCGCGTAGGCCCGAACGGCGTAGGCGTTCTCGCATCCAAAGAGGAGTCTCGGCATTCGGGTTAATGGCGCGAATGATGCGGCAGGCGTAGCGCGGGCAGGCCTCTGGGGAAAGGAGTGCCACGGGGAAACGATCGTCCCGACTGGGCGGGATGGCGGGGATAGGGGGGACGCTCACCGGGCTTCGGTTGATGACGCCAACTTCACGTGCAACGCCGGCGATGCTCAGGCAATCGCTACGATCTGGGGTCAGATCCAACTCGATGCAGGTATCGTCGAGATCCAGCCAGGTGCGAAAATCGTCGCCGATGGGGGCATCCTCCGGTAAGGCTAGTATGCCATCCGAGGTCTCCGCCAGGCCTAACTCTGCCGCGGAGCAGATCATGCCCTGGGACTCTATGCCGCGCAGTTTGGCCCGTTTGATCTTGAGGTCGCCGGGCAAGACCGCCCCCAAGGTGGCCACAGGAACACGCTGGCCGATGGCGACATTAGGAGCGCCACAGATGATTTGCAGGGGTTCTCCCCGGCCAAGGTCAACCTGGCAGACTCTCAGCTTGGCGGCGTTGGGGTGGGCCTCGACCGTTCGGACTAGCCCGATGCTGACGCCCTTGAAGGCGGGTGCCGCGGGCATCAGGGCATCCACCTCCAGGCCGGCCATGCTCAATTGGTCAGCGAGGGTGGCAGTGTCCACGGCGGGATTCACCCACTCACGCAACCAGGCTTCACTGAATCTCATCTGTTCCTACCTGGCGGGCAACCCAGGGTGTCGGCCCGCTTCAAAATAAAGGGATATCGACCCACGCCCGGTCACGCAAACTGCCGGAGGAATCTCAGGTCATTCTCGAAATAGAGGCGGATATCGTTGATACCGTACCGCAACATGGCCAGGCGCTCGACGCCCATGCCGAAGGCGTAGCCGAGATACCGCTCCGGGTCTATGCCCACGTGGCGGAAGACCTCCGGATAGACCATGCCGCAGCCCAGCACCTCCAGCCAGCCGCTCTGCTTGCAGACCCGGCAGCCGGCGCCGTTGCACATGACGCACTGGATATCCACCTCGGCCGAGGGTTCCGTAAAGGGGAAATAGGAGGGGCGGAAACGCAACTCCAGGTCGCGCTCGAAGAAGTTGGTCAGAAAGTCGTAGAGTACACCCTTGAGATCGGCGAAGCTGACGGCCTCGTCCACCAGCAGCCCTTCCACTTGATGAAACATGGGGGTGTGCGTCAGGTCAGAATCGCAACGATAGACACGCCCGGGTGCGATGATCTTCAGCGGGGGTCCCTTATTCTCCATGACCCGGATCTGCACCGGTGAGGTATGGGTGCGCAACAGCCGGTGCTGGTCAAAATAAAAGGTATCGTGCATAGCCCGCGCCGGATGATGGGCGGGGATGTTGAGGGCCTCGAAGTTGTGGTAGTCGTCCTCAACCTCTGGCCCTTCCGCGACCTCAAAGCCGGCATTGGCAAAGAAGCGCTCGATGCGTCGCAAGGAGCGGGTTATGGGGTGCAATCCACCCGGCCGTTGACCCCTGCCTGGCAGACTGACGTCAATGTGCTCACCCGCCAGTCGTGACACCAGGGCCATCTCTGCGAGGGTGTCCTTGCGGGCCTCAATAGCCTCTTGTACCTGGACCTTGGCTAGGTTAATGGCTTGACCGGCACTGGGGCGCTGATCAGGCGGCAGCCGGCCGAGTTGCTTGAGTTGGGCGGTCAGCAGTCCTGACTTGCCCAGATAACGCACCCGAACCCGATCCAGGGCGGGCAAGTCGGTGGCCGCGGCGATCTCGCCCAAGGCCTCCG
Organism: uncultured Chromatiaceae bacterium; assembly: GCA_964523415.1. Lineage (GTDB taxonomy): Bacteria > Pseudomonadota > Gammaproteobacteria > Chromatiales > Chromatiaceae > M0108. Next base: position 16,274 of record CAZFZB010000028.1, read on the forward strand.
CTTGAAGGGGCTCGATGTCGAGCCTGGTTTCTACGCTCATGGTTGTTGCCCGGAATGATGATCCCTGGGGGGAATGGCTAATCTGGAATAAAAAAGGGGAAAGACCATGGCCTTTCCCCTCCCTAGCGGCTAACCGCCCTACGTCTGACTGGGGGGCAAGCCACCCCGCTACGGACGCCCCCGGCTGGGCCAAGGGTGCGGTCAGGCAGCGGCGGGCGGCAAGGCGTCCTTGGCCTGAGCGGCCAGGGCGGCGAAGGCCTCGCTGTCGTGATAGGCGATCTCGGCCAGAACCTTGCGGTCAAGTTCAACCCCCGCCAGCTTCAGGCCATTGATGAGACGGCTGTAGGACAGGCCGCACTCGCGCGCAGCGGCGTTGATGCGGGCGATCCAGAGGGCGCGGAACATGCGCTTCTTCTGGCGACGGTCGCGATAGGCGTACTGGCCGGCCTTGATAACTGCCTGCTTGGCGACACGAAAGACTTTGCTGCGGGCACCGTAATACCCTTTGGCTTCGTCCAGGACCTTCTTGTGGCGTGCATGCGCTATGACGCCGCGTTTTACGCGTGGCATGGAATGCTTCTCCGCAAATAATTCAAATCACAATAAACTGCCGATAACCCATTGATCTTCAAAGTAATCAGGAGGGGCTCAACAGTAAGGCATCATCCTCATGGCCATCTTCATGTCGGCCTTGTGGAGCATGGCGGGATCACGCAGGTGGCGCTTCCGCTTGGTCGGCTTTTTTGTGAGGATGTGCCGCCGGTGAGAGGCATTCCGTTTGATTTTTCCGGAACCGTTAAACGAAAATCGCTTGGCGGCCCCACGATTGGTTTTGATCTTGGGCATTTTTCAACACTCCGCTATTGATCAGGACTGATGGCGGCGATCGGAAACTGGGAATGCCATCAAGGCCATCCACCTGACGGCCCGCGGGCATCCCCAATCGCTAGGGTCCCGACATCGGGACCCGCCTTGCCGCTACTTTTTCTTGGGGCCCAGAACCATCACCATCTGGCGTCCTTCCATCTGGGGCTGTTGTTCGATGATACTGATGCTTGCCAGGTCCTTTTCCACGCGCTGGAGCAACTCGAGCCCCAGATCCCGGTGGGCGTGTTCGCGCCCGCGGAAACGCATCGTGACCTTGGCCTTGTCCCCTTCGTTGAGGAAACGCGTCAGGTTGCGCAGTTTGACCTGATAGTCTCCTTCCTCCGTCCCTGGACGAAATTTGATTTCCTTGATTTCGACCTGCTTCTGATTCTTTCTCGCCTCGGCCCGCTTCTTCTTCTGATCGAAGAGAAACTTACCGAAGTCCATGAGGCGACAGACGGGAGGCTCCACGTTGGGCACGATCTCGACCAAGTCCAGACCTTCTTCAGCAGCCCGGTCCAAGGCCTCGCGGGTCCTTAGAATACCCACCTGTTGACCTTCCGCATCGATGAGCCGTACCTCAGGTACGTTGATTTCCTTGTTAACGCGGTTTCTCTTTGGCGCAGCTATCGCAGGTTCCTCCAATCAAGGAAAAAAACAGCCGGGGAACCCCGGTCCTGAGCTTACAGGGCAGGGTATCCGCCGGCCTTGATTAAACTTTAAGGGCCACTTCCCCGGTGAGCCGGGTGACGAACCCATCCAGGCTCAGGGTACCCAGATCCTGGCCCTGACGGTTACGTACCGAGAGGGTGCGGGTCTCGACCTCGCGATCGCCTGCGACCAGCAGGTAGGGCACCCTTTGCAGGGTGTGCTCGCGAATTTTAAAGCCGATTTTCTCGTTTCTCAAGTCCAGATGGACGCGGAAGCCCTTATCCGTCAGGGTGGTAGCCACTTCTCGTGCCCAGTCGGCCTGGCGATCGGTGATATTGAGTATTACGGCTTGGATAGGGGATAGCCACAGCGGCAGGGCGCCGGCATAGTGTTCGATAAGAATGCCAATAAATCGCTCCAGGGAACCCAAGACGGCGCGGTGGAGCATGACTGGGGTCTGGCGGCTATTGTCAACGGCGATATAGTGGGCACCCAGGCGCTCCGGCATGGAGAAATCCAGCTGAATGGTGCCGAGTTGCCAGACCCGCTGCAGGCAGTCCCGAAGGGAGAACTCGATTTTGGGACCGTAAAAGGCGCCTTCGCCAGGTTGGAGGTCGAAGGCCAAACCCTTCTTGATGAGGGCGTTCTCCAGGGCCTCCTCGGCCTTGTCCCAGGTAGCATCGGACCCCACCCGCTTGGCAGGGCGGGTGGAAAACTTCACCAGCACCTCGTCGAATCCGAAGTCCCGGTATATACCGTAGAGCAAATCGATGAAGTCCAGGACCTCAGCAAGGATTTGGTTCTCGGTGCAAAAGATGTGGGCATCATCCTGGACGAAGTTGCGTACACGCATCAGTCCGTGCAAGGTCCCGGAGGGCTCATTGCGGTGACAGGAGCCGAACTCCGCGAGACGCACGGGCAAGTCGCGGTAGCTCTTGAGACCGTGATTGAAAATTTGAATGTGGGCGGGGCAGTTCATAGGCTTGATGGCAAAGACCCGCTCCTCGGCCTCCGTGACGAACATGTCGCTTCGGAACTTTTCCCAGTGGCCAGACCGCTCCCAGAGGCTGCGATCGATGATCTGTGGGGTATGGACCTCCAGGTAGCCATGTCCCCTCAGTTTGGACCGTATATAGTCCTCAAGGATTAAATAGATGGTCCAACCCTTGTCATGCCAGAAGACCATGCCGGGGGCCTCTTCCTGGGTATGGAAGAGATCCAGGGCCTTGCCTAGCTTGCGGTGGTCGCGTTTCTCGGCCTCCGCCAGGCGGTGGAGGTAATCCTTGAGTTCCTTGCGGTCACGCCAGGCGGTGCCATAGATGCGTTGCAGCATGGGTTGTGAGGAGTCGCCCCGCCAGTAGGCGCCAGCTACCTTCATCAGCTTGAAGCCATTGCCGAGCTTGCCGGTGCTTGGCAGATGAGGGCCTCGACAGACGTCGAACCAATCGCCCTGGCGATAGATGGAGACCTCTTCCCCCTCGGGAATGATGTTCTCGATGATCTGGACCTTGAAGTCCTCGCCAATGCGGGCGAAGAGGGCCTTGGCCTCCTCGCGGTCCCAGACCTCGCGCTCAAGGGGCAGGTCGCGGGCGACGATCTCGTGCATGCGCTGCTCGATCGAAATCAGGTCCTCCGGGGTGAAGGGTTCAGCGCGGGAAAAGTCGTAATAGAAGCCGTCCTCGATGGCGGGGCCTATGGTTACCTGGGTGCCGGGATAAAGCTCCTGGACCGCCTGTGCCATGACATGGGCGGCATCATGGCGCAGCAGCATCAGGGCGTCTTCGTCCCGGATGGTGACGATGGCCAGGCTCGCATCGTGGGCTATGATATGAGAGGTATCGACGAGGTGGCCATCGACCCTGCCAGCGAGAGCGGCACGGGCCAGCCCCGGCCCAATGCTGGCGGCGATCTGAGCTACGGACTGCGGGGTGTCGAAGGACTTAAGGGTACCGTCGGGAAGGGTGATCCGGGGCATGGACGTTTGCCAGTTCAGTGGTGATCGGTACGAGGGATCACGTGATTCAGTTCATGGCCAACAACAGGACGCCGGCCGCCACTAAAACAAAACTACCCGCCCTGGCCTACAGCCCTAGGTGTGGGATGAGGCCAAGCGACGGGTAGTGAAGCAATTGGTAGGCGCGATTGGGCTCGAACCAACGACCCCCACCATGTCAAGGTGGTGCTCTAACCAACTGAGCTACGCGCCTGTCGTCTGAAGGCCGGGATCATACAGACCCATAGGGGAGGGTGCAAGGACCAATTTGGCCCCAGTGGGCTCGGCTCTCTGGTAACTTCCCTCAGAATAGCCTGAGACTCACTTATAATGGCCTTTACCGCGCGTCCACCAAAGGCTCAACCCTAATGACAAGCATCCGCCAAGAAGACCTGATCGCAAGCATTGCTGACGCCCTTCAGTTTATCTCTTATTACCACCCTCTCGATTATATTCGCGCCTTGGGCACGGCCTACGAAAGGGAGGAATCGCCCGCGGCTCGCGACGCCATGGCACAGATCCTCTATAACTCACGGCTCTGTGCTGAAGGGCACAGGCCCATCTGCCAGGATACCGGCATGGTTATCGTCTTCCTGGAGGTCGGAATGAATGTGCGTTGGGAGGCCACCCAGGGCCTCCAGGAAATGGTGGATGAGGGAGTGCGCCGTGCCTACCAGCACCCTGACAACCGGCTGCGAGCCTCTATGGTCGCGCCTCCCTATGGGGAGCGCCGCAATACTCGCGACAATACCCCGGCCGTGGTTCACGTCAGCCTGGTGGCCGGGGATAAGGTCAAGGTCAAACTGGCGGCGAAAGGCGGCGGATCCGAGAACAAATCCAAGTTTGCCATTCTCAACCCCAGCGATAGCCTGGTGGACTGGGTGCTGAAGACGGTTCCCCTCATGGGTGCCGGTTGGTGCCCACCGGGTATGCTCGGAATCGGCATCGGCGGGTCCGCCGAGAAGGCCATGCTGCTGGCCAAGGAGGCCCTCATGGATGAGATCGACATCCAGGAACTCAAGGCTAGGGGTCCCAGCAATACCTTGGATGCACTTAGATTGGAGCTTTACGAAAAGGTCAATGCCCTCGGCATCGGAGCCCAAGGCCTGGGGGGGCTGACCACGGTCCTCGATGTCAAGATCAAGGATTATCCCACCCATGCCGCCTCCCTGCCGGTGGCCATGATTCCCAACTGTGCCGCCACCCGTCATATTGAGTTTACTCTGGACGGCAGTGGCCCGGCCGAGTTGTCCCCGCCGCGCTTAGAGGATTGGCCGGATGTTGTCTGGCAGGCTGATACCCAGGCCATTCGCGTAAACCTGGACGAGATGACTAAAGAGAGTATCGCCCAATGGCAGCCCGGAGACCGCCTACTTCTCAGTGGCAAGCTACTTACCGGCCGTGACGCCGCCCACAAGCGTCTGACGGATCTCCTCAACCGGGGCGAGGCCTTGCCGGAGGGAGTGGATCTCACTAACCGCTTTATCTATTACGTCGGCCCTGTAGATCCCGTTCGCGACGAGGTGGTCGGACCCGCCGGCCCTACCACCGCGACCCGCATGGATAAGTTCACTGACCAGATGTTAGCCCAGACCGGCCTCATCGGGATGGTGGGTAAGGCCGAGCGGGGCCCCCTCGCCATCGAGGCCATCAAGAGGCATGGTGCCGTCTATCTCATGGCCGTCGGCGGGGCGGCCTATCTGGTCGCCAAGGCAATTAAAGGCTCGCGGTTGGTGGCCTTTGAGGACCTGGGCATGGAGGCCATCCGCGAGTTCGACGTCGTCGATATGCCGGTTACGGTTGCCGTGGATAGCCGCGGTAGTTCAGTGCACCTGACTGGCCCCGCCGAATGGCAGGCGCGGATCGGCAAGATTGCGGTCGTGGCCGGGGGTTAGAAGGGCGGGTTGGGCAGGCGGTAGCCGTCACCAATCAGCAGGGTCGATCACCAGGGATCGACCAATTTTCAGTGACGAGGCCATCAGGCGTAACCATTGTTGGGTGGACGTCGCCTGGTGGGGACAGTGGCAGGTTATAGGGATATAGCTCATTGACAGTGAATGGTGGAGCCGAGGGGGATCGAACCCCTGACCTATGCATTGCGAACGCATCGCTCTCCCAGCTGAGCTACGGCCCCATGAGTCAGACCTCGGGTAGTTGGCGGACCGGGGATCTGCACTGCAGCGGTCCTAGGCTGCCGAGGCTGGAGATTGTAGCATCACAGGAACCCCCGAGGACAATCGATCTCAGTCTTGAACTCGATCGGAAAGGCTAGGATCGGCTAATCCAGGGTTGGGGAATTCCGTGTCAATGTGGTTCAGATTTTGTTAGAGTCCGCAGTAGGACGCGGGTTTGAGATGGGTCCAGGGACACTAAATTCAAAACCAGTTCCGGGTTGCTTTTCTGCGGCTATCCGGGAAGGTAGGAGGTTGTTTTATAAGGAAATGCAGAAATTAAAATCCACCAACTAACAAAATGCCATCCCAAAGTAGGATGGAGGAGTTTGCCATCATGCCTTCAATGCAGATTGCCGGCCGTGACCTGGATGTGAACCGCAAAGGCTTTATAGCTAGTTTCGATGATTGGGATCGTGAGGTGGCCGAGGCATTGGCCGCTGATCAGGGCTTAGTCCTGACTCCTCGCCATTGGCTGGTTATCGAGTATCTGCGGGAATACTACGAGGAGTTTGGGCATCCACCTTCGCCCAAGCTGGTCATCCGTGCCATTGGGGATGAGATTAGCCCCCATATTGCTTGTACCCGGCGCACCTTGGACGGGCTGTTTCCTGGCGGGGGGTGCAAACAAGCGTGTCACATTGCCGGCCTGCCGGAATATTTTTGCCATTCCTGCTAACCCGCAGTCTCTCGCAAGGACCATTAACTCGCGGCGGCGGGGTTTTCAATACCCGCCGCCGTAAGCACTCCTGTCAGTGGCAGGGGATTAATGCCAACTCGATAAGGTCCGGACAACAAAATGCTTGTTCTTTTCGGGTGGTTGGACTTGGCTATGTGCCTAAGGCCGTAGCAGGAGCTCCAGTACCAACTTGCTCCCAAAATAGGCGAGGATGAGGGTGACGAACCCGCTCAATGTCCAGATGATGGCCGTCTTGCCTCGCCAACCGTAACGAAAGCGACCGATTAGCAGGCTGCCGAACATCAGCCAGCCCAGCGTGGACAAAACGGTTTTGTGGACCAGATGTTGGGCGAACATGTTTTCCAGAAAGGCAAAACCGCTCAGGAGGGCCAAGGTGAGCAGGACGAAGCCTGTACCTATCATTTCAAAGAGCATGCTCTCCATGGTCTGTAACGGTGGCAGGGCGCGGATGAAACCTCCAGTTTGACGCCTGCGGAGATGATGGTCCTGGATCGCTAGCAGGATGGCCTGAACGCTGGCTAGGGTCAGCAGGCTGTAGGCCAGCATAGAGATGAGTACGTGGATTTTGATGCCCCATCCTACTGCTGGACGCAAGAAGGCAGGACTCGGAAAGCCTACTTCCAGCGCCAATGTCAAGGCAGCAACGGGCAGGAGCACCAAGCCAAGATTCTCTACGGGCTTGGTGAAACTGGAGATGAGGAAGAGGGCAATGACGGTCCAGGAGGTAAGAACCAAGGCATTGAAAAAGGCAAGATTAAGTCCTGGATGGCTGAAAATGCCCTCATAAAGCAGCCAGGCGTGAAGTAGTAGCCCCAATGATACAAGCCATAAGGCCAGGGTTCGGGGCGGTAACCGGGGGAGATCACGCCCGAGGAGACGCCAGCCTATCAGGCCTGTTGCACTGAGATAAAGGGCGATCGCGGTCAGGGTTAAGTAAAGGTGGATCATGTTGGTGGATCATCGCATAAAGGCGGCGCGGGGGAAACGATACCGGCGGAACGACTGATCCTTGATGCGCAGGGACCGGGCTTGAAAGCTTGGCACATCCACCCGGGAACCCCTGCATTATACTGAGCTTGTTTCTGTCACCTTTGGGTCTGTCAGACCCCTTACCTCAATATTTCCTGCTCGAGGAGACCTATGTTCGAAAATCTGCAGGAGCGGCTTGGCCGCGCCCTCGATAATCTTCGCGGCCGTGGTCGCCTGACCGAGGATAACATCAAGGATTCATTACGCGAGGTGCGCTTGGCATTGCTTGAGGCCGATGTGGCCTTGCCTGTAGTACGTGCCTTGGTTGACGGCATACGCGACAAGGCGATGGGCCAAGAGGTGGCTCGCAGCCTGACCCCGGGCCAAGTGCTCATTAAAATCGTGAACGATGAGTTGGTTGAACTCATGGGTTCAGCCAATGAGACCCTGAACCTGGCGGCCCAACCTCCGGCGGTGGTCTTGGTCGCCGGCCTTCAGGGTTCCGGGAAGACCACGAGTGTTGCCAAACTCGCACGCTGGCTTCAGGAAAAGCAAAGAAAGAAGGTCATGGTTGTCAGTTGCGATGTCTATCGTCCAGCGGCCATCGACCAGTTACGGATGCTGGCGGGGGAGGTGGGTGCTGAATTCTTCCCTAGCCAGGCAGACCAGGATCCTGTCCATATAGCCAGGTCTGCCCTTGATTTGGCCCGCAGGCACTTCAAGGATGTCCTTATCGTCGATACGGCGGGGCGCCTGCATATAGACCAAGCCATGATGGATGAGATACAGCGCCTGCACGCGGCGCTAAAGCCCATCGAGACCCTCTTTGTCGTGGACTCCATGACGGGCCAGGACGCGGCCAACACCGCCAGGGCCTTTGATGTCGCCTTGCCGTTAACGGGCGTCATCCTCACCAAGGCTGATGGTGATGCCCGTGGCGGCGCGGCCTTGTCCATCCGTTACATTACCGGTAAACCCATCAAATTTCTGGGCGTTGGTGAAAAAACGGCCGCCCTGGAGCCCTTCCATCCCGATCGCCTTGCCTCCCGCATTCTCGGCATGGGGGATGTCCTATCGCTCGTTGAGGAGGTGCATAGCAAGATTGACCGCCAGAAGGCGGAGCAGTTGGTCAAGAAGATTCAGAAGGGTAAGGAATTCGATTTCGCGGATTTTCGGGACCAGTTGACGCAAATGGCGAATATGGGGGGCATGGCAGGCCTCATGGATAAGCTGCCCGGTATGGGCCAGGTTCCGGAACACCTCAAGCAGCAGGTCAACGACAAGGAATTGAAGCGGCTTGTGGCCATGATCAACTCCATGACACCTCAAGAGCGGGCCTTTCCCGCTCTCATCAAGGGTGCGCGCAAACGACGCATTGCGATGGGTTCGGGAACCCAGATCCAAGACATCAATCGCCTGCTCAGACAGTTCACGATCATGCAGAAGACGATGAAGAAGATGAAGAGCGGGGGCATGTCGCGGATGATGCGATCCCTGTCCGGCCGGCTCCCGGGCATGGGGATGTCTGGTCGTATGCCCTTTTAGCGACCATGGCGCCCTTGGACAGGTTCTTAGACGATGATGGGACTTTATATTTTCCCCATTTCAGGTAAAATCGCCCGTTTCCTATGGCCCCTAGGGGTACTGGGAGGCAGATTTTGGAACCTAATCAGGATTAACCATGGTTACGATTCGTTTGTCCCGCGGTGGCGCCAAGAAGCGTCCCTTCTATCAGGTCGTTGTAGCCGATGTGCGTTCTCGCCGGGATGGGCGCTACATTGAGCGTATTGGTTATTTCAATCCCATCGCCGTTGGCGGTGAGGTTAAGGTACGTCTAGATCGCGAGCGTGCTGAATACTGGATTTCCCAGGGCGCCAAACCTACCGAGCGGGTTGACATGTTGCTGAAGCAGGTGACCAAGGAGGCCGCGAGCCTGCCAGCGGCCACCGGTGTTCAGGCCGTCGTCGCCTCCTGATCCAACTGACCGCGAACAGGCACGGGCGTCCTGCCCAGGCTTCTCAGCACCATGACGGATGACCGTACCCTTGTGGTTGGTCACATATCTGGAATCTACGGGGTGCGTGGGTTAGTCAAGATCTACTCGGAGACGGAACCTAAGGACGCCATCTTAGGCTATAACCCATGGTTCTTGGGTGAGGATGCCGAGCAGCGAACTCTGATCGAGGGGCGGTGCCATGGCAAGGGGCTGGTAGCTCGCATTCAGGGATGTGAAGATCGGGAGCAGGCAGCCATTCTCGTTGGACAGACCATTGCGGTTAGCCGGAAACAATTGCCTCAGTTGGGGGAGGACGAGTTCTATTGGATCGATCTGGAAGGGTTAGCCGTGGAAACCCTGCAAGGGGCCCATTTAGGTCGGGTGCATCATTTGTTTGCGACCCCCGGCAACGACGTGCTGGTTGTAACGGGTGAGCGCGAACGCCTGATACCCTTTATTTGGGGTGATGTGGTCACGGAGGTGAACCTGGATTCGGGGCTGATGCGTGTCGACTGGGATCCGGATTTTTAGCCGCGGTTTTGGGACATGCGTTTCGATGTCATCACTCTGTTCCCGGACATGTTTCGGGTGTTGGCTGAGGAAGGGGTGGTAGCCCGGGCGTTGGCGCAGGGGATGGCCGAGTTACATCTGCTGAACCCGCGCGACTATGCCCTGGACCCGCACCGGACCGTGGATGATCGCCCCTACGGGGGTGGTCCTGGGATGGTAATGAAGGTGGAGCCCTTGAAGTCCGCTTTGGAAGTCGCCCAGGCCCGGGCGCCAGAAAGCCGAGTCGCCTATCTCAGCCCCCAGGGCAGGCTTTTGAATCAGAACAAGATGGCGAGTATCGCCCAAGCAAGCGGCTGGATACTGATTGCTGGTCGTTACGAAGGGGTTGATGAACGCCTGATCGAGGGTTGGGTGGACGAGGAGTGGTCCATTGGTGACTATGTCGTCAGTGGCGGTGAATTACCCGCTATGGTGGTCATGGACGCCGTCATCCGTTTGCTGCCCGGCGCACTGGGTCATCAGGACTCGGCCTGGGAGGATTCGCATGTGGATGGTATTTTGGATCATCCTCATTACACTAGGCCGGCGTCGATTGAGGGCCGGTCGGTCCCGTCGGTTTTGCTGAGTGGAGACCATGGGGCTATCGAGAGTTGGCGGCTCGGGCAGGCCTTGGGCAGAACTTGGCTGCGCCGTCCGGAATTATTACAACGTCGTTCCTTAAGCAGGATGGAACGGACGTTGCTGGATCAGTTTATCCTCGCGCATCAAGACGCCGGGTGATCAATAGGAGCGAGAGAGCATGAATATCATCGAGGAACTCGAAAAAGAGCAGATGGGCCGCCTGGTCCCCGATTTCGCCCCCGGAGACACCGTGGTGGTGCAGGTCAAGGTTAAAGAGGGTGCACGCGAGCGACTTCAGGCCTTTGAGGGTGTCGTAATTGCCAAGCGTAACAGGGGCCTGAACTCGGCCTTCACTGTCCGAAAAATATCCCATGGCGAGGGTGTGGAGCGCGTATTCCAGACCTACAGTCCGCTGGTCGATTCAATCCAGGTCAAGCGTCGGGGCGATGTCCGACGCGCCAAGCTCTATTATCTACGTGGTCGTACCGGCAAGGCTGCCCGTATTAAGGAGAAGGTATGACCTCCAGGGCATCCTTCTTTTCACCTCTGGGAGGATGCGGCTTCCTGCTAGGCTGATAGCTATGCCGGGCTGTGGTTTGCGTGACGGAATGTCGTCCACCTGACCGGGATCCAGTAGGCGAGAGTCTTGGGGGTAGGCCTTGGGCAAGACCTACTATTGGCATGACTACGAGACTTGGGGTGCGGATACACGCAAAGATCGCCCCTGTCAATTCGCCGGAATGCGCACTGACGAGGGGCTCAAGCCCCTTGGTGAGCCGCTTATCCTCTATTGCCGTCCTGCGGACGATCTGCTTCCCCATCCCGATGCGTGCCTGCTGACAGGCATCAGCCCTCAACACGCCTGGCGTGAGGGGGTCCCAGAGGCGGAATTCGCCGCCACTATTGAACGTGAACTTGCCAAACCCGGTACCTGCGGGGTGGGTTACAACAGCATTCGCTTCGATGACGAGGTGACCCGTAACCTTTTCTATCGTAACTTTATTGATCCCTATGCCCGTGAGTGGCAAAACGGTAACTCGCGCTGGGACCTTATCGATGTCCTGCGCCTTGCCCACGCCCTGCGGCCCGAGGGTATTGAATGGCCTAAGAATGAGGAAGGTGTGGCCTCCTTCCAGCTAGCCCAATTAACCATTGCCAATGGCATTGAGCATGGGCAGGCTCATGACGCCCT
>CAZFZB010000029.1:0-18264 GCA_964523415.1 uncultured Chromatiaceae bacterium
CTATCGCCACCGCCCTACCAACAGCAAGCCACCCACCAGGATCAGGCCAATCGCCAAGGCCTGAGCGGCGGGGATGGTGAGCAGGGGGCCAGGACCGGAAATCAGCAACAGGGTACCGCTGCCGACCAGGCCGGCCCCGGCAATGAGGGTCTGGACCCGGGCATGGTGGACGTGGATTTCCCCCCGCAGGCGATCGAGTTCATCGGAACGCCAACGCAGGGGGAGGCTCTGCCGATCAAGACCTTGGAGGACGCGATAGGCCAACAGGGGCAGTTCAGGCATACCCTCGGAGTAAGGGCCCAGATTCCGCTTGAGCCTAGACCAAAAGGCCCGGGGGCCGACTTGATCCTTCATCCACTTTTCCATGAAGGGTTTGGCAGTAGTCCAGAGGTCCAGTTCTGGGTAGAGTTGGCGGCCCAGGCCCTCGATATTGAGCAGGGTCTTTTGCAGCAGGACGAGTTGGGGCTGGACCTCCATATCGAAGCGCCGGGCGGTCTGGAAGAGATGGAGCAGAAAATAGCCGAAGGAGATCTGCGCCAACGGCTTGCCGAAGATAGGTTCGCAGACGGTGCGGATGGCCGACTCGAACTCGTCCACCCGGGTATGGGCTGGAACCCAGCCAGATTCAATGTGGAGTTCGGCTACACGCCTGTAGTCGTGATGGAAGAAGGCCAGGAGATTCTCGGCCAGGTAGCGCTGGTCCTCACTGGTCAGGGAGCCGACGATGCCGAAATCCACGGCAATATAGCGCCCGTTGGACTCGACGAAGATGTTGCCGGGATGCATATCGGCATGGAAGAAGTTGTGCTGAAAGACCTGGGTGAAAAATATCTCGACACCGCGTTCGCCCAGGAGCTTCATACTGACCCCTTGGGCCTTGAGCCGCTCCACCTCCCCCACCGGGGTGCCGTGGATACGTTCCAGGACCATGACACTGGGGTAGCAGAGGTCCCAAAACACCTCAGGGACATACAGCAGGCTGCTCCCCAGGAAATTTTTGCGTAATTGGCTGGCATTGGCAGCCTCCCGCTGCAGGTCCAGTTCATCGAGGATGGTCTTTTGGTAATCCTTTACCACCTCCACCGGGCGCAGTCGGCGACCATCCCTCCAATAGCGGTGAGCCAACTCCGCCAGAATCATAAGGAGACCAAGATCACGCCGGATGACACGTTCGATGCCTGGTCGAACCACCTTGACCACCACCTCGCGTCCGTCCTTCAGACGGGCGGCATGGACTTGGGCGATGGAGGCGGAGGCCAGGGGCTGTTCGTCGAAGCCGTCCAGTACTGCCTCGATAGGCCTGCCCCAGGATTTTTCGATAATGGCGCGGGCCTGGGACCCCGGGAAGGGGGGGACCTGGTCCTGGAGTTTTGCGAGTTCTTCTGCCAGGTCGTCCGGCAGCAGATCCCGACGGGTGGAGATGATCTGACCAAACTTGACGAAGATGGGCCCCAACTCAAACAGGGCCTCACGAATGCGCACCGGGTAAGGCTTGGGGTGGGTACGGCGATACCAGTACCAAGGAGACAGGTAGGACAGGAAATAGACGGGGCGGAAGAGATGGGTGGCGAGCAGAACCTCATCGAGGCCGTGCCGCACCATCACCAAGCTGATATGAATCAGACGCCCCAGCCGCAAGGCGCGGGTCAACACGGGGGTTCACCTTCGGCGGGGGTCACTGGGGTCCCGGCAGTCGCGCCTGTACCAGAGGCCTGGCTCCGACGCAGGCGCTCGACCCGCGAGGCGAGGCGCTCCCCGTCATCCCGCAACTGGTCCACGGAGGCGAGGAATTGATCCATCTCGTAGCGGGTCGGAAGCAGGCGACCCTCCTCCTGGAGGTAATCTTTGAGATCCTGCCCCAGGATGTCTAGAGTCCGGTGGCCCCACCGGCTGGCTGCACTCAAACGGGTGCCGACGGCATGGGCAATGGGGTCCCCCGTGAGGCGCGATAATTGCTCCTCCCAGTCGATCTCCAGACCAGCCATGAAGTCGCCAAAGCGTTGTGCTAGGGCCGTGTCACCCTCTATCTCGACCTGGCCCGAAAAGAGGGCATCCTCCTTGCGATGGGTCATCCCCAGACGCGCCAGCCCCAGGGGTGTGCCACGCAGCAGGCAGTCCGGCTCCGCATCGTAAGCGCTAAAAAGCTGGAGACCCTCGGGACCCGGAATACAGTACAGACGGCTACCAAAACCCTTGAATTCAAAAGCGATGATGTAACCCTGTATCGAAGTCAGAGGCACCGCCCCTTCGGGATCCAGGCTTAGGCAATAGTTGACGGCATGTTCCAATAGCGCCAGGGCCGCGTCCGGAATAGGGGATGCTGGACTCACAGCTTGAAACCCCGATGGATGGCGACGACACCTCCAGTTAGATTGAAGTAGTCACACCGCTCGAAGCCGGCCTCCTGCATCATGCCAAGCAGAGTTTCCTGGTCCGGGTGCATGCGAATAGACTCCGCAAGATAACGGTAGCTGTCGGAGTCATTCGTGATCAGGCGTCCCAAGACCGGTAGCATGGTAAAAGAGTAAAGGTCATAAACCCTAGAGAATACCTGGCTGGTGGGGTGGGAGAATTCCAGAACCAGGGCGCGCCCGCCCGGCTTGAGGACCCGGTACATCTCCTCCAGGGCCCGCTGCTTGTGCGTGACGTTACGCAGGCCGAAGCCGATGGTGACGCAATCGAAGTGATTGTTTGGGAAGGGCTGAGCCTCGGCATTCACCTGGCAGAAGAGGAGATTGCCAGCGAGACCCTGGTCCAAGAGACGGTCACGGCCCGTGGTCAGCATGGCGGCGTTGATATCCGTCAGTACCACTTGCCCCTCGGTGCCGGTGATACGGGCAAAACGGGCGGCAAGATCGCCGGTGCCCCCCGCCAGGTCCAGCACCCGCTGTCCGCGCCGAATCCCTGCCAATTCAGTTGTGTAGCGCTTCCATAGACGATGAATGCCGAGAGACATGAGGTCGTTCATGAGGTCATAGCGCGAGGCGACTGAATCGAAAACGGCGCGGACATGGCTCGATTTCTCCTCAACTGGGACCTGCTTGTAGCCAAAGTGTGTTGTTTTGTCGTCGGACATGGAGGGTGCTCTGGGGTGGACTAGGGTGGGATTCTACCACGTCAGACCGTGGCCCCTCGGGAGCTAGCGTTTTTCGCCAAATCGGTTGTTACGCAGGAACTGCCAGGTACGGGTGATATCAAGAATATCCGTTTCCTGACGGATATCGGGGGGGAAAGGGGCATAGGGAGCAGCCAGGTTGACAATGCGCATAGCAGCCTCGTCAAGAACGTCGGAACCGGAGGACCGCAAAATTCGGACTTCCTCCAAGGTACCATCGGCACGCAAGGCAACCCTCAAGATGAGATTACCGTAGAGCTGCCGACGTTTAGCCTCCTCCGGGTAGTTGAGATTGCCAATGGCCTCCACCTTGTGACGCCAAGCCTCCAGGTAGCTGGCATATTTGTATTCCTGAGTGCTGGCACTAATGGCCTTGCGTCTCGGCTGGCTGGCAAAGGCGGCGGTGTCCTCCTCGATCTTGGCGCTGAGTTTGGCGATCTCCTGGCCGCGACTGGCCAAAATCTCGGCGACGGAACGCTTGGGGGTCTGGGCCAGATCCGTTGGGATGGCGGATTGAGGGTCCGGGGCTGGCCCAGTTGCGGGATCTGGCATGGGGTCATTAGGTAGTGGTTCCGGTTGTAAGGGGGTCACATGTGCCGCATCGGGCACGAGTGTGGGGGGAGCCTCGAGCATCGCGTGGGGTTCGGAAGGGACCACCTCGGGGGGGCCTGACGGGGGCTTTATCTCAGACGCAAGGGGAGTGGCGGGGAGGTCGCTAGGTTCAGCGCCCCGGTCAATGGGGCGAGACTCCGAGACCGAGGTATCGCTGGCGGTACCGCCAGCCTCCTGATTGGCCTGGGCCAACGCCTCGGGAGCCGGAGGGGGTGGCTGCTTGTCCTCTGCAGGCTGGCGTAGGACCAAGACCTCCAAGGTACGCCCGGAGGCCTGGTGGGGCTCCGGGGCCCGAAAACCCAGGGCGATCATCAGCAGGCCATGCAGGAAGAGGGACAGCAGCAGAGCAAGCCAAAAGCGGCAGGGCCGGCATTGGTACAGCCGTGATCCCAGGTTCATGGCGCCCCACGGCGGCCGAGACGGCAAGCACGCCGCGTTCATGAGCCAGGTGATAGCGAATCATCCCCAGGAGCCGGAGAAGGGATCGGGATGATCTCGGCATTGCGGTCAAGCAACTCAATCCGCCCGGCCATGCTCGGATCCATGTGAATGCGGCCTAGGGCATCGATCAACAGACAGGAGCGGACGCCTATGGCCTGGGCCGTCTGTTGCCACAGATCAGGCCCAGCGATCATCAGGGCGTTGGCGGCGGCAGCCGCAATGGTAGCATCTTGATGGATGACGGTCACGAGGCGGGTCCCTTCCGCAGGCCAGCCCGTACGGGGATCGATGACGTGGTGGTAGGTCTTGCCCTTGTAGGTGAAATTGAGTTGGTAATCACCCGAGGTGAATACGCTCTCGTCACCCGAGACCTGAAGGATGGCAAGGACCCCTCCTCCGATGGGATTGCGTAGAGCCACAGGCCAAGGTGGGCCACCACGGGTTCCGATGGCGCGTAGGTCACCGCCGATATTGACGAGGGCATTGTGAATACCCAAGTCGCGCAATCGATCGATGGCCAAGTCAATGGCATAGCCCCTGGCAATATAGCCGAAATCGAGCTTGAGGTCCGGATTCCCACCATGGAGCAGAATGCCGTCAATCTGGATGTCGTCCATGCTTGGCCTGGTTTTCACCAGGGCTTCAATCTTGGCCTTTTCCGGAGGGACGCGCCGCCGCTCTGACTCACCCGCTTGAAAGCCCCAGAGGTCGATCAAACGACCGATGGTGGGATTAAAGAGGTTGCCGCTCGCCGCCGCCAACTCCTTACTCCTGCGCACCAAGGGCAGAATGCAAGGCGGTGCGGCAAAGGACTTGCTACCAGGAAGAAGGTTGTTGACGCGTTCGAGGGGTGCCGCGCTAGGGGCTCCCCAGGAGCGGCGCATGGACTCGAAGTCCTGTTCGAGGATATGGGCGGCATTTTCAGCCTCACTGCGCTTGACCCCGACGATGGTCAAATCAACCGGACCTAGAAAGGCGACAAAATGGAAGTTATAAACCGGGCTTTCGTCCCGACACCCAGCCAGCGCAAGCAGGCACAGCAATAAGGGAATCCCAAACCTGTGACGGACAGCTCCACCTTGGGCACTGGGGCCTATAAAGCCCCACCCACAAACCAGAAGGCTAGTCAAGGAGTTAGGGAACAAGGAGATGCTCCTCCAGCCTGTCCAGAAGATCACCAGCGACATCAAGACCGAACTGAGCATCCAATTCGCGAATACAAGTGGGGCTGGTGATGTTGATTTCGGTCAGCCAATCGCCTATCACGTCCAGGCCCGCGAAATAGATGCCACGCCTCAGGAGTTCTGGCCCCACCTGGCTAGCAATCCAGCGGTCCCTGTTGCTCAAGGGGCGGCCTTCGCCACGCCCGCCAGCAGCCAAGTTACCGCGGGTTTCGCCAGGTTTGGGGATGCGGGCCAGTGCGTAGGGCACGGGTTCTCCGGCCACCATCAGGATACGCTTATCGCCCTGTTCAATTTCAGGGATATAGCGCTGGGCCAGGCAATAGCGGGTTTCATGAGCGGTAAGGGTCTCGGCAATGACCGCCAGATTGGGATCATTCCGCCGGACACGGAAAACGGAATAGCCACCCATGCCACCCAGGGGTTTGAGGATCAGGTCCCCCTGCTCATCCAGGAAGGCGCGAATGTCGGCTTGACTCCGCGTCACCAGGCTCGGGGGGCAACAGGTGGGAAATGCCAGGGCAAAAAGCTTTTCATTGGCATCGCGAAGCGTCTGGGGGGCGTTAACCACCGGGGTGCCACAACCGTGGGCCTGTTCAAGGATCAGGGTGGCATAAAGAAATTCCGTATCGACAGGGGGATCCTTGCGCATCAGGATCAAATCCAACTCGTCAAGGGGTCGGAAGGCCTCACCAAGCACCTGGTACCACCCGGAAGGGTTGTCGGTCACCTCCAACTCCTGCATACGACCCCAGGCCCGCTGACCGCGCAGCGAAAGGTCACCCAGTCCGAGATATTGGATGCGCCAGCCACGCCTCTGCGCGGCAAGCAACATCGCAAAACTACTGTCCTTCCCGATCTTGATCGCCCCAATGGGGTCCATGACTATGCCGATCTCGCGTTTCATGATGGCATCTTAGCTCAGGCCCGATTACACCCTCGGGAGGATTTAAGGTTTACAGCAAACGAGAAGCCGAGAAGGGCACCAATCTTGGACCCTGGGAGGACGCTGGCCCATTGCCGGATGGCATCGGGTCTATTGGGGCGAATACCCGCTTAGGAATACTACCCATCTAGGCGGATTATCCATTGGTTTCTGATCAAATTTGGCGCGCCTGACACGATTCGAACGTGCGACCCCTGCCTTCGGAGGGCAGTACTCTATCCACTGAGCTACAGGCGCGGGATGACTTGGGATGGCCGGGCAGCTCGTGGAAACGCCCGGTACTTCGAGTGCCAAAGGATAGACGTTTTGGCCCATGCCGTCCATGGGTCGCCCGGGCATTTATCTCCTCTTGCCAAAGCGGGGCCCGGGGTTTCCCTACGACTCAGGAAAGTTGAGTCTTGGGGCTGAAATCGCACATTTCACGGATGATGCAGTTCCCGCAGCGGGGCTGGCGGGCGACGCAGACATAACGTCCATGCAGAATCAGCCAATGATGGGCATCCTGGAGAAACTCGGGGGGGATGACCCCCATGAGCCCGCGTTCGACCTCCAGAGGGGACTTGCCAGTGGCAAGGCCTGTGCGATTGGCAAGGCGCAGAATGTGGGTATCCACACCCAGGGTGGGTTCGCCAAAGGCGATATTAAGGATGACGTTGGCCGTTTTCCTCCCCACTCCTGGCAATGCCTCGAGGGCCGCGCGGCCACGCGGAACTTCACCCCCATGCTGCTCGACCAGGATACCGCAGGTTCTGATGATGTTGGCTGCCTTGGCGTTGAAAAGCCCCAAGGTACGGATATAGTCCTTAATCCCCTGTTCGCCGAGTTCCAAAAGGGCCCCTGGGGTGTTAGCCCGTTGAAAGAGGCATGCAGTGGCCTTGTTGACGGCCCTATCCGTTGCCTGGGCGGACAGGATGACAGCCACCAGCAACTCGAAGGTGGAGCCATACACCAACTCCGTCCGAGGGGCAGGATTTGCCGAGCGGAGGCGCTCGAAGATCAGGCGGCATTTCATCGGGCTCATGATGGCGTCAGGATGGGGGCACCTGGAGCCCATGCCAAGGTCGGGCCAGGCACTCTCCCCTGCAAGCCTGGCAGGTTGGCACACCTAACCGCCCACCTTTTCTCTTAGTCATCTCGTCCACCCGCCCCATCCAGCTTAAAATCCCGGCTGCCGAGCCGTCACTAGCCGCCCAGGAGTAGTTGTTCATGAACATAGGTCCCCGCGAAATCGTTACACCCTTTCGTCCCATCCCGCTGGAGGTTCCGGAGGGGATGAAGCCAAACGAATTCTTCAACAGCACGGAAAATCTCAACGACCTTGTCCACAACAATGGCCTGCTGGTCAGTCCCGAAAACCTGCTGCTTTACCGCAAGGCCCTGGGGCATTCCTGCGAGTTTGACTGCTCCATCATTTACAACACCTCCCAAACCATCCTCAATCCACTGGGCCGGCCAGTGCGCCGGACCCAGGTGCCGAAAGCGGTCAAGCACGCCTGGAACCGGATGAACCAGATTCTGCTTGCCTTCATGCTGGAGACCTACCCGGACCCAGGGGAGGCCCTGGTACTGGCGGGGGAGGCGAGTCTGGACGCCACCTGGCCCCTGACATCACCCGGGGTGCCCAGCATCCGCATGCTGCACAACCACTTCATCGTTTTTCCCATGGATCAGTTACGTCAGGCGCCCCTGGCCGACCCAGCCAATCCCAACCTTACCGACGGAGGCCAGAATAGCCTTTTCCAAGCCCATATGCGCCATGTCTATCGCCGTTTCTTCGGCGAGGCCCTGGACCTTCAACTGCTGCAGACGATTCACAGTGACCAATCTCAACTGATGCTGACGGGCTACCCGGAAGGCCTGCCCTGCTGGGAGATCCAGGGTGGGGTCGAGGCCCTCAAGGACATCCGCTTCTGGCGTGAGTACGACGCCATTCTGGAGGGCTTTCTGGATTTCTACCGAACCTTCTTCTCCCAGGTTTCTAGCCGCAATGCCCCCCGACTGGAGGATCTGCACTATCCCGAGGCCGTTGATCGGGTATTGCTTTTTGACAACGACTTTCTGGGCACCGCCCGCCGGGTACGCGAGCGCTGCATCAGGGAACCAGCCTACGCCAACTCCATCCGCTGGCAACCTGCCTTCAAACAGCTAATCTATCGCAATGACACCGGCAACCTGCTGGTTACCATCAGTCAGAATTCCATCGGTAACGCCATCACGGAGCTGTTGGGCGTGGTGGTAAGACGGGTGCCGAACGCCGCTGCCTACGCCACCTTCGAGCCACGCCTGTTGGAAAGGCTCTTGACAGTCCGCGAACGATTGATGGCGGCCGATCTGGGCGATGGTATCGCCACCGCCGACTGGACCGCCGACCAGGGAATATGCCCGGCCTGAGCCAGAAGCCGTCCCTAATCTGCCTCCCAGGGGCTACCCCAGGGTTCGCGGGCAATTTGCCCCCGGCATGCTGCTAAACTTGGAAGAATATGTATAGCAACCTGGTTAAACCACCCAAAGCCCTGCTGCGCCCGGTGGGGCGGGCCATTGTCGAATTCGACATGATCCGCGATGGGGATCGCATCCTGCTCGGGGTCTCCGGCGGCAAAGACTCGCTCTCCCTGCTGCACCTGTTACGGCACCTGCAACGCTATGCCCCGGTACATTTCGATCTGGCCGTCCTGACGGTGGATCCAGAGGTGCCAGGCTTCAATCCTCAACCCCTCAGGGACTATTACGACGCCCTCGGCGTGCCTTGGTTTTACGAGCAGCAACCCATCATGGAAGAGGCTAAGAGCCGCATGGATGGCGATTCCTTCTGCGCCTATTGCTCACGAATGAAGCGCGGCATCATGTACCGTTTGTGCCGGGAGCAAGGTTATGGCGTCCTGGCCCTGGGGCAGCATCTTGACGATCTGGCGGAGAGCCTACTGTTGTCCCTCTTCCATGGTGGCCAGTTGCGTACCATGAAGGCACATTATCTCAATGATGCTGGGGACGTGCGCATCATCCGACCCTTAGCTTATTGCCGGGAACGCCAAACCAGGGACTTCGCCCACGCTGCCAGCCTGCCGGTAGTGCCGGATTCCTGCCCGGCCTGTTTCTCCGCACCCAGCCGCCGCGAGCATATGAAAACCCTGCTGGCACGCGAGGAGGAGGGCCATCCCCACCTCTTCACCAACATTCTGCACGCCATCCGGCCCCTATTGACGGAAGGCATTGCCCTTAACCGACTTGAGGCCCAAGACTAAACGATCAAGGGGTTGCAAGCCTTCGGCTCCGCGGGGAACCCGGCAAACTTCAGAACAAAACCCAAACCTTAGGACCTATCCGAGAAATTCCTAGTCCACCCAGAGGTACTCGTCACATGAGCCTTGCCTCCCTGATCCCCCTCCTTTCCGCCCTGGCGGCCAGTAGCGCGGTTGATCTCAACCCCGCGCATCTGGAAAGTGCGACGGTTGCTTACCGGACCGTCCTTCGAGAATACCAGCTCGATGGCGTGGTTGAGGCCGTCCAACAAACCACGGTGTCTGCCCAGACCCAGGGCCAGGTCCAGGAGATTCTGTTCGACGTGGACGATTTCGTCGAGGCGGGCACGATCATTGCCCGCATCAAGGATACCGAACATCGGTCGCGGGTCGCCCAGGCAACGGCGGAACTGAACTCGGCCGAGGCCACCCTGAAAAACGCCCATGAGGAATTCGATCGTATCAAGGAACTCTTCAATAAGAAGATGTCCTCAGAATCCGCCATGGACAAGGCCATCGCCGACGTAAAAAACGCCCAGGCCCATGTCGAGGCCGCTACTGCCGCCCTCGAGCAGGCCGTAGAGCAACTGGAATACACCCAGATCCGAGCTCCTTATTCCGGCCTAGTCACTCGGCGCCATGTCGAGGTTGGGGAGATGGCTAATCCCGGTCAGGCGCTCATGACCGGGATCGCCCTTAGAAATTTGAGGGTTACGGTGGACGTGCCCCAAAATCTGATCCAGATGGTCCGAGCGGGCAAGGGTGCGCGTATCCACCTGGCCAGCGGGTCCGTGGTGGAGGCAGCCCGGATGACGATCTTCCCCTTTGCCGATCAAGGGTCGAATACCTTCAAAGTTCGGCTGGATCTTCCACCTGACCTGACCGATCTTTATCCGGGCATGTTCGTCAAGACCAGCTTTATCACGGGAGAGAAGCGGGAACTCGCGATCCCCAGACCCGCCGTGGTGCACCGCTCTGAGGTCACCGGGGCCTATGTTCTGGGGGACGGTCGGATCAGCTTTCGGCAAATCCGCCTAGGCCGCGACTTGGGGGACGCCTGGGTGGTCTTGTCGGGTTTGACCGATGGCGAACAGGTAGCCTTGGACCCCATTGCCGCCGGTACCATGCTCAAGGCCCTAGCCGGAGAGCGGAGCGATGGCTGACCACTTTGGCATCTCAGGGCGCATCACAGCGCGCTTTCAGGACTCCGCCATCACCCCCTTGCTGGCTCTGGTGGGCCTGCTGTTAGGCTTCCTTGCCATCCTGGTGACGCCCAGGGAGGAAGAGCCCCAAATCAACGTCACCTTCGCCGACATCTTAATCCCATTCCCCGGCGCCTCGGCCACCGAGGTCGAGCAACTGGTCGCAGGTCCGGCCGAGCAGGTGCTGTCGGAGATCAAGGGCATCAAACATGTCTATTCCGTCTCCCGCCCCGGCCTAGCGGTGGTCACCGTCCAATTCCAGGTCGGCGAGGACCGCACCGACGCCATTGTCCGGCTTTACACCAAGATTTCATCCAATCAGGACTGGCTGCCGGCAAACCTAGGCGTGGGCCAACCCCTTATCAAACCCAAGGGTATCGACGACGTCCCCATTATTACCGCAACCCTCTGGTCCCAAAACCCGGCCATGGGCGCCTACGAACTGGGTAAGGTTGCCCACGCCCTGGAACAGGAGATCAAGCGGGTTCCCGGTACCCGGAACGTCTATACCCTAGGCGCTCCAGCCCAGGTGGCGCGGGCCCTACTGGATCCCCAGGCCCTGGCCGGCTTCGGCATTGACCTGGATGATCTGCGGCTGGCCCTGGGCGCCGCCAATCGTACTCGCGACGATATCGCCGTGACCCACGATAACAAGGAGGTCCTGGTCCAGGCTGGCACCTTTCTCCTGACGGTTGAGGAAATTGGCGACCTGGTGGTGGGCCTGCATGGTGGCCGGCCGGTCTTTTTGCGCGACGTGGCTCGCATTGAGCGAGGCCCGGAGCCCCCGGGATCCTATGTCTGGCTGGGGGCCGGCCCCAAGGGTGAGCAGAGCGGGGTTAACCTGGCCGGCACCACACCAGCGGTGACGATTGCCGTGGCCAAACAAGAGGGGATCAATGCCGTCGAGGTGGCGGAGCGTGTCATAGACCGGTTTGCCCAACTTGAGGGTACCTTCATTCCCGAGGATATCGAGGTAACGGTGACCCGCAACTATGGGGCAACTGCCGATGCCAAGGCTCAAAAGCTAATCCAAAAGCTCATCTTCGCAACCCTTTCCGTCATCATTCTGGTTACTTTTGCCATTGGCTGGCGTGAATCGATAATCGTCGGCACGGCCATCATCGTCACCCTGGCCCTGACGCTCTTCGCTTCCTGGGCCTGGGGCTTCACCCTCAACCGGGTTTCCCTGTTCGCCCTTATCTTTTCCATCGGAATCCTGGTGGACGACGCCATCGTGGTGGTCGAGAATATCCACCGTCATCTGGGCATCAGTTCCAGGAACCTCCTGGAACTGATGCCCAAGGCAGTGGACGAGGTGGGTGGACCCACCATTCTGGCGACCTTCACCGTCATCGCCGCCCTCCTGCCCATGGCCTTCGTCACCGGTCTCATGGGGCCCTATATGAGCCCTATCCCCATCAATGCCTCCATGGGTATGCTCATCTCCCTGGTGGTAGCTTTCGTCTTTACCCCCTGGATGACCAACTTTATGCTCGGACGGCGGGCCCATACCCCTGCCACTAGTAAGCATGGTCAGGGTCCTGAGGTAGAAGGCGGCGGGCTGCGAACCCTGTTCCACACAGCTATTTCCCCCTTTCTGTCTGGCCGGACTGGTTGGGTGAATCGCTGGCTCCTGCTGGGAGGGATTCTGATGCTGATCGCTGGTTCCATCGCTCTGGTGACTAGCAAGGCCGTGATCCTCAAGATGCTGCCCTTTGACAACAAGTCTGAGTTCCAGGTGGTTCTGGACATGCCCGAAGGCACCAGTCTGGAGCAGACGGCGCGGGTGCTGGCCGAGCTGGGGAACTATCTGGCTGGGGTTAGTGAGGTTACGGATTATCAGGTCTACGCCGGCACGGCTGCCCCTATCAATTTCAATGGCCTGGTGCGCCAGTACTACCTGCGCGCCGGGGCCCATCTGGGAGACATTCAGGTTAACCTGGTGGACAAACACCACCGTGTGCGCAAGAGTCATGAGGTCGCTCAGTCGGTACGCGCACCTCTCCAGGCCATTGCCACCCAGTATCAGGGTAACGCCAAGGTGGTGGAGATTCCCCCTGGCCCCCCCGTGCTTTCACCCTTGGTTGCCGAGATTTACGGCCTCGACTATGCCGGCCAGATTGGCATTGCCAAGCAAGTGCGCGGTGTTTTCAAGCAGACGGCGGATATCGTGGATGTGGATGATTCGGTGGAATTTCCTGGCCCAAAACTGATAGTTGTGGTTGATCGTGCCAAGGCGGCTCGGCTCGGCGTAGCCCAGAGCGCCGTGGCCCAGGCCCTGGCCACAGTGCTGAAAGGCGAGGATATGAGTTTCCTCCATGGGGCCAACGTCAAATACGCAGTTCCCATCCGGGTCGAGTATGGCGAGGCGGACAAGGCCGATCTGGAACAGGTTCTGGCTCTGCGGGTGCGCGCCCAGGGTGGGCAACTGGTCCCCTTGTCTGAGATCGTCAGCCTGGTGGAGACGACCCGGGAACACAGCATCTATCACAAGGACCTGCTGCCTTTGGTCTATGTCACGGGCGACATGGCGGGGGAGACGGATAGCCCCCTCTACGGGCTCTTCGAGATCTCAGGGGCCTTGGCCGAGAACTTGGGGCTGGAACAGTGGTTCATTCGCCCGCCGCTGAACCCCTACGAATACAGCCTCAAGTGGGATGGGGAATGGCAGGTGACCTATGATACCTTCCGTGACATGGGCATCGCCTATGGCGTAGGGCTGATACTCATCTATCTCCTGGTGGTTGCCCAATTCCGCAGCTACCTGGTTCCTTTGGTCATCATGGCCCCTATCCCATTGACCATCATTGGCATCCTGCCCGGACATGCCCTCCTGGGGGCCCAGTTCACGGCCACGTCCATGATCGGCATGATTGCCCTGGCAGGTATCATAGTGCGCAACTCCATCCTGCTCGTGGATTTCATCAACCAGGAGGTGAGGGAAGGACTGACCCTGGAGGCAGCAGTCGTGCGTTCCGCGGTGGTGCGGGCCAAACCCATTGCCCTGACCGCCATCGCGGCCATGGCCGGCGCCCTTTTCATCCTGGATGACCCCATCTTCTCGGGCCTGGCGGTATCCTTGCTCTTTGGTCTTTTTGTCTCCACCATCCTGACCCTGGTGGTCATCCCGGTTGTCTATTATGGGGTCATGCACCAAAGGGTAGAGTGGATTCGTAAGGCGACTGCTTGACTGAACCAGGTGCTCGGGGGGAGCAGATTCATCCCTTGGCCCTTGCACGCTGGGCGCTGCCGAAAGGCAGCGCCCAGCGTGCAAGGGATGGGAACGCCCCATGATGACCTGACCCGCTGACTGGCTCAGCGTATGCCCAGTTCGGACCAGATGGCATCCACTCGCTGACGTACCGCTATCGTCATCTCGATGGGCTTACCCCATTCTCGGCTGGTCTCACCTGGCCACTTATTGGTGGCGTCAAACCCAATTTTGGAGCCCAACCCCGAGACGGGGGATGCGAAGTCCAGATAATCGATGGGCGTGTTCTCAATGATGACCGTATCCCGCGCCGGGTCCATACGGGTGGTCATGGCCCAAATGACGTCCTTCCAATCACGAGTATTGATGTCGTCGTCCACGACAATCACGAACTTGGTGTACATGAATTGGCGCAGAAAGGACCAGACCCCGAGCATTATGCGCTTAGCGTGACCTGGGTACTGTTTTTTCAGGCTCACCACCGCCAACCGGTAAGAACAACCCTCGGGTGGTAAGTAGAAATCCCCGATCTCCGGAAACTGTTTTTGCAGGATGGGAACGAATACCTCGTTAAGCGCCACACCAAGAATGGCGGGCTCGTCCGGTGGCCGACCTGTGTAGGTGCTATGGTAAATGGGCTGGCGGCGATGGCTGATGCGATCGAGGGTCAGAACCGGGAAACGATCAACTTCGTTGTAGTATCCGGTATGGTCGCCAAAGGGACCCTCCAAGGCGGTGTCATTGGGATAAATGCAACCCTCCAACACGATCTCCGCCCGGGCGGGCACCTGCAAATCATTGCCAAGGCTGGCAGCGACCTCGGTGCGGCTACCCCGCAGCAAACCCGCGAAGCCGTATTCAGAGAGGCTGTCCGGTACCGGTGTGACGGCTCCAAGGATAGTGGCCGGATCGGCACCCAAGGCTACCGAGACCGGAAAGGGCTCGCCCGGGTAGAGCCGGGTCCATTCACGAAAATCGAGGGCACCGCCGCGATGTGCCAACCAGCGCATGATGACCCGGTTGCTCCCGAGCACCTGCATGCGGTAGATACCTAGATTTTGACGCGGCTTCTCCGGCCCGCGGGTGATGACCAGACCCCAGGTAATGAGGGGAGCCGCATCTCCGGGCCAACAGGTCTGGATGGGCAATAGGCCCAAGTCCAGGTCCTGGCCCTCCAGCACCACCTCCTGGCAGGGGGCTCCTTTAATTTGCTTGGGCGCCATGTCCAAGACCTTGCGAAATACCGCGAGCTTATCCCAGGCATCCTTCATACCTCGGGGGGGCTCGGGTTCCTTGAGACTGGCGAGCAGTTGCCCTACTTGGCGCAGGGCCGTGACTGATTCCTCGCCCATGCCCATGGCTACGCGGTTTGGGGTGCCAAACAGGTTGCCGAGGAGGGGTATCGTTGATCCCTTGGGGCGCTCGAAGAGGAGGGCAGGACCCCCGGCGCGCAAGGTGCGATCACAGATCTCCGTGACTTCCAGATGGGGATCGACCTCGGCACGGACGCGTTGGAGTTCTCCACGCGTCTCCAATTGGGCAATGAAATCTCGTAGGTCCGCGTACTTCATAAGGGAAAAAGCCTGTTAGCGGGGTTTTCGAAAAGGCTCATGGCTTCCCACAAGGGCCTTCACAACCGGCATTCCTGCCTCTGGGGCTCTCAGGAAGCCACGTGAGTGATGCTGCTATGACGGAGCAGGGCGTCGATAGTAGGTTCGCGACCCCGGAAGTCGACATAGAGATCCATGGCCGGACGGGAGCCCCCCTGCTCCAGAATGTGCTGACGGAAAGCCAGGCCCGTGGCCGTGTCCAGGATGCCCTTTTCCTCGAAGAGGGAGAAGGCATCGGCAGACAAAACCTCCGCCCATTTGTAGCTGTAGTAACCTGCTGCGTAACCCCCGGCAAAGATATGCGAAAAACCATGGGCGAAGCGGTTGAATGCTGGCAGCTTGAGGGGAGCCACCTGTTCGCGAACCTCATCCAGGATTTCGTAAATGCGTCCGCCTCGGGCTGGGTCGTATTCGAGGTGGAGGCGGAAATCAAAAAGGGCAAATTCGAGTTGACGTGCCATCTGCATGGCGGACTGGAAGTTTTTGGCAGCGCGCAGCCGTTGAAAGAGGTCGTCGGGTATTGGTTCACCAGTTGCTACCCGGCCGGAAATCAGGTCCAGGGATTCCCGCTCCCAGCACCAATTCTCCAGGAACTGGCTCGGCAGCTCCACGGCATCCCAGGGTACGCCCGAGATGCCGCCAACAGCGGGATAGTCGATCTGGGTCAGCAAGTGGTGCAGGCCATGTCCAAACTCGTGGAAGAGGGTCAATACCTCTGTATGTGTCAACAGGGAAGCCTGATCGCCTACCGGCGGGGTAAAGTTACATACCAGGTAGGCGCAGGGGATCTGGTCGTAGGTAAGGGTGTGTAGCCGGTTGATGCAGACATCCATCCAGGCGCCCCCGCGTTTGTTGGGGCGGGCAAAGGGATCGAGGTAGAACTGGCCACGCAGGTCACCATCAGCCATGCGGATCTCGTAGAAGCGTACCTCCGGATGCCAGATCTCGACTCCTTGGACCTCGCGGATGCGGATCCCAAAGAGTTGCCCCAACAGATTGAAGAGGCCATCGAGAACGCGGCTGATAGGAAAATAGGGCCTCAATTCCTCCTGGGTGATGGCGTAACGATGTTCCCGCAGCTTTTCAGAATAGTAGGCCAGATCCCATGGTTCGATAGTGCCGACACCATGCAGGTTCCGGGCAAAAGAACGCACTTCCTCAAACTCCTCTCGGGCGGGGGTCACCACCCGATGGGCCAGGCCAGTGAGGAAGCCCATCACCTCCTCGGGAGAGCGGGCCATTTTGGTGGCCAGGGACCGTTCGGCAAAGTTGGTAAAACCGAGGAGTTGGGCCTGCTCGTGCCGCAGGGCCAGGATCTCATCCATGATAACGCCGTTGTCCCACTGGCCGGCATGGGGACCAAGCTCGGAGGCCCGGGTAGTATAGGCCTCGTAGATCTCGCGGCGCAGGGCAGGGTCATCGGCGTAGGTCATGACCGGCTGATAGGAGGGAAAATCAAGGGTCAGGACCCAGCCGGTCTCGCCGCGCAACTCAGCGGTCTGCTTGGCCAAAGCGCGGGCGGATTCCGGCAAACCGGCAAGCTGGGTCTCATCCCTGATGGGCTTGTACCAGGCATGAGTGGCATCGAGCAGGTTCTCAGAAAATTTGGATGCCAGGCGTGACAGTTCCCGGTCAATGGTCCGGAATCGATCCTGCCGGTCCGGGGGGAGATCAATGCCCGAGAGGTGGAAATCACGCAGGGCGTTCTCGAGTAGCTTGCGCTGGGTGGAATCCAGATGCTCCTGAGTGGCGACGGTACGATAACCCTCGAACAAGGCCGGGTTTTGGCCTAGCTCGGTAGCATAGTCGCTGAGCTTGGGCAGGCTGGCATTGTAGGCAGCGCGGAGGTCATCGCTATTCATGACGGCGTTGAGATGGCCGACCGGTGACCAGGCCCGCTCCAGACCATCGCCTAGGATCTCCAAGGGCTCGATAAAGTTCTCCCAGGTAGCAAACCCGACAGTCTGGACAAGTTCCACGATACGGGCGCGGTTACGGGCCAGCAAGAAATCAATGGCAGGTTCCACCTGCTCGGGCCGAATGCGCCCGAAGGGCGGCAAGCCTGGCATGTCGATGAGAGGGTTATCCATGATACATCCTTGGGCAAAGGCAAAGTGCGAAAGGAGTGAATTTTGCAGGAGCCGGCGGGGGAATCAATCAGGCTGGAACCCGGCGTTTTCACGTCCACGGATTTTGCCTTGGAGAGCCCGGATCATATCCGGGATGGGGCGGGGCTCGAAGGTGCGCGGACCACAAAGGAAATGGCCATACAACTCTCGGTGCAACTGATCCCCGGACTTGACGGTGATGGTTTGCCAGTCACTCCCCTCTACGGGCTTGAAACTGTGGTCTGAACCATAAGCGTAGGTTCGAAAGACGCCTTGTGCCTTGCAACGCAGCCCTTCGAAGGTGATGTTGCGCGTCCCCGTCGGCGATTCGGCCACAAGGGTATAACGCACCACCTTATCAGTGCCGATGATTAAATGCTGGCCATCGATGAAATAACGGAATCGGGAGGGGGTTGCGGTGTCGAGTTGGAACTCAACCAGATCGCCATCCTTGGGCCAGGGGGGCAAGTCGATTTTGCCTTCCTCCCAAGCTTTGCCCTCAGTGATACTGTTGGGCGCCGCGGGCTCGGCCTCATCAATAAACTGTCGTGGCTTGGCGGCCTGGACAAGCGAGGGGGCCAGGGCCAGTGTCAACAGCA
>CAZFZB010000029.1:18364-27478 GCA_964523415.1 uncultured Chromatiaceae bacterium
CGGGTTGACACGGGCAAGGGGCGCCTGGGAATGCGCATTCCAGGATCAAGGGCAGGATAGGGGGATCAGCCAGGGCTTGTCCCTAGTTGCCCGGCAAAAGACAGCTTGGGCGGTTGCTGCTAGCATTGGCCTCGGATACATCATAGCCACCCAAAGACGACCCCTTCTAGAGGAATGCCATGACCAACATACGCGCATACCAGGGCAAGCAGCCCCTCATAGCTGCCAGAGCCTGGATTGATCCATCCGCCTTGGTGATAGGTGACGTTGAGATCGGTGCAGGCTCGTCCGTCTGGCCTATGGCGGTGATAAGAGGCGATGTCCATCAGATCAGCATTGGCGCCGAGTCGAATATCCAGGATGGCAGTATTCTGCATGTCTCCCACGACAGCCGATTCCTCCCAGGCGGCGCCCCCCTGATCATTCACGACCGTGTCACCGTCGGTCATCAAGTCGTACTTCACGGCTGTGAGATCCATGACTGCTGCTTGATCGGCATAGGCGCCAGGATTCTGGACCGGGCGGTTGTCCAATCGCGAACCCTCTTGGCTGCCGGCTCCCTGGTACCCCCCAAACAGGTCCTGGAAGGCGGCTACCTCTGGCGTGGCGCCCCGGTCTCGCGCATCCGCCCCCTGACAGATGAAGAACTGGAATATCTGGAATATGCAGCCCTTCACTATGTTCGCCTGGCGGACAACCACCGCGAATCCATCTGATGTCTAGGGCCAGATAAGCGCTGGGCCTGGTGGCGAAGAAGACGAACATCTCGCCATACGCCACCCGTTCCCAGGTTCGAAATCAACCACCTGCAGACTTGCCTGATTCAGTCTTAGGGGGGACAGTCGGAGCGGGTTCACTCTGCGCCTGGTCCTGACCCAACGGGGCCGACCTTCCTTGGGGAATTTTAACCGGGATCGAATCCGGTACCTTTGTACCAACGTCCTGGGTTTGGGCCGCAGGAGCCGGCTTGGCCTGAAGTTGCCCAGCGGTGGGTGGCGGGGGGTTCGGAATCCCTCCTGGATCCGGTAACGCCCTGACGACGGCCGTCGGCGCCCCGCTAGGAGATGCGGCGGTTGGGATGGAGCGACCGGCGGGCTCTTGCGCAGAAGCACCCTGGACCTGGTGGGGCGATACTTGATCCCCAGCCACCTGGGAACTAGAACTTGCTGCGGGTTCCTTGGTGACCTGTGGCGAGGCCATAGTTGCTTGTGTCTGAATTGACTGATTTTCACGCTGCTGAGATTGAACCGTCTTGACAGCCGGGTTGCCCTCCGCCAGCGGCGCCGAAGGCTGCATAACCGCTGGTTGTTTGGCCTGGTTAGTCGGTTGAATCTCAACCGGTACCGCCAAATTCCTTTCGATTATTAGGGGCTTCCAGGTTTGATTTTGCGGGGCCCGTGGCTGGTCCAGCCTTGGTTGACTGGACTGTGGCTGGGTTGCCTGGATCTGCGCGGACCTGGCCTGCACCGGTTCCGCTGGTACTGGCTCTGTTGTCCGCACAGTCTGCACCGGCTCCGTAGGCGTAGGCCCTGGTGTCCGCAAGGCCTTCACCGGTTCCGTTGGTATCGGCCCTGTTGTCCGCGGGGCCTGAATAGGAGCAGGCCTTGGTGACAAGGGCTGGGTTTGAACTGGCTGAGTTTGGGCCGGCGGGTTTTGAACGGACGCCGATGGCGTAATTTGGACCTTCGCAACCTCCGCGGCCTCCATGGGGCCACCCTCCGCCGGCTCTTGCCTCCCTGGGCCTTGGGCCGCCAGCTTAGCCCGATAGTCACCATAGTCCGGGCCCGAACCGGTGATGGTTACCGGCGTCCCGATCGGGACCTGGGAAAAGAGTCGTTCAGCCATCGGCGCAGGCAAGCGAATACAGCCATGTGAGGCCGGATGTCCAGGCCGGGGAATAGGTCCCGCGTGAAGGCCCACGCCGTCACCCGTGAGGCGGAGATAATTGGGCATCTTGGCCCCAGCGAAGCGGCCACCCGCCGGGACCGGATTACGTCCACGCTTGGCGTCGGAGACTACCACTCGCCCCTCGGCATTATAAATCTTGCCGTAAAGGTTAGACTCTTTGGTCTTTTCCTTACCCATAACGGTAAATTGGCCAACCGGCGTCGGGTGGGTCTTGAGGCCTGAGGCAACATAGGTCCAACCCACTTGTTCCTTTCCATCGTAGAAACGCGCCTTCTGGCTATCGACGTCGATCCAAATATGGGAAATTTTGCGTTTGTCTCCCTTCCATTCCCAGCGCGTCCCCTTGGCGGGGCGAACTTCCTGTGCCTCCATGGGCAGCTCAGGCTTGGGTGCCTCGGCTTGGACTGGCTCGACACCCTTGGGTTTTTCCTGTTTCAGTGTGGGCAGATAGCCACAGCCGATGACTCCAAGCAAGAGGGTGCCAGTCGACAACGTGGCCACCAGGGGCCTGATCAGCCCAGCCATCGCCAGCATTTGTCTACACAGAGCCTTAATCATTAAAGTTGCGTCCTCGACTTTGGCCGCACATTGAGAAACCTGACGCCTTTATACAAGCATCAAGATGCTATTGACTAACATTTTTCACCGCCTGGGTGATCCAGGATGAATGGCGATGCCATTATTCATCCTTTTCCACGAGGTTGATACCCTCAAGACATCCATCGAGTTCCGCCCCCTTGTCGCGAGTGCCATGGAGTTTGATCATGAGGCGCACCTCGTTGGCGGAGTCCGCATACCGCAGGGCGTCCTGATAGCTGATTTCTCCGCCCTCGTAGTGATCAAACAGGGACTGGTCAAAGGTGACCATACCCTGCTCACGGGACTTTTTCATAAGTTCCTTAAGCTTATGGACCTCCCCCTTGTGTATCAGGTCCGAGGCGAGGGGGGTGCCGAGAAGTACCTCGACAACGGCACAGCGGCCCTGACCATCCTGACGAGGTACCAGCATCTGGGCGACGACACCCTTAAGATTAAGGGAAAGGTCGGTGAAAAGCTGATTGCGGGCCTCCTCGGGGAAGAAGTTAAGAATTCGATCCAAGGCCTGGTTAGCGTTGTTGGCATGCAAGGTAGCAAGCACCAAGTGGCCAGTCTCAGCGAAGACGATGGCATATTCCATGGTCTGACGAGTACGAATCTCGCCGATGAGGATGACATCCGGCGCCTGCCGTAGGGTGTTTTTTAGAGCGATCTCATAGGATTGGGTATCGACTCCGACCTCACGCTGGGTGATGATGCAACCACCGTGATCGTGGACGAATTCGATGGGGTCCTCGATAGTGATGATGTGCCCGGTACTGTGCTGGTTACGATAGCCAATCAGGGCCGCCAGTGAGGTTGACTTGCCAGTACCAGTACCGCCGACGAAAATGATGAGCCCGCGCTTGGTCATTGCCAGCTCTTGAATGATTGGTGGCAGGCGCAATTCCTCCAGGGTGGGAATTTTCGACTCGATTCGGCGCAGCACCATACAGGCAGAGTCCCGCTGCACCAGGGCACTGACCCGGAAGCGGCCAACCCCCTTGGCGTCGATGGCAAATTGGCATTCCTTGGTCTCCTCAAACTCCTTTTGCTGCCTCTCGTTCATCACGCTATAGATGAGGTTATGGGCATCCCTAGGGGTCAAGGCCTCAGTACCGACGTTGCGGATGACGCCATCGATTTTGATGCCCGGGGGGCGTCCAGCG
The DNA here is from genome assembly GCA_964523415.1 of uncultured Chromatiaceae bacterium. Classification (GTDB taxonomy): domain Bacteria; phylum Pseudomonadota; class Gammaproteobacteria; order Chromatiales; family Chromatiaceae; genus M0108. Next base: position 22,018 of record CAZFZB010000029.1, read on the forward strand.
GTGACAAAAAGATCCGAACCCTTCTTTTGGGCCATGAGGATGAGGAGTTGATTGAATTCCATGCTTAATCGGGTATGGGCGAAGGTTTCCCTTTATTGGAACTTGTCTTGTAAAGGCTGAAACTGCAGCTCAGGCAAAGGATTCTTTATTCTGGGCCTTGGATTGGGCGTCTAGGCGAGTTATCAGCCCCTGCTTGATCAGATCCGAAAGGTTCTGATCGAGGGTCTGCATACCAAAGGCCTGTCCGGTCTGGATGGCGGAATACATCTGGGCCACCTTATCCTCACGGATCAGATTGCGGATAGCGGGGGTGCCTATCATGATCTCGTGGGCAGCAACGCGCCCGCCTCCAACCTTTTTCAAAAGGGTCTGGGCAATGACTGCGCGCAGGGATTCGGACAACATGGAGCGAACCATATCCTTTTCCGCCGCCGGAAACACATCAATGATTCTGTTTATGGTCTTGGCTGCAGAGGTGGTGTGAAGGGTACCGAACACCAAATGGCCCGTTTCTGCAGCCGTCATGGCGAGGCGGATGGTCTCCAAATCGCGCATTTCGCCCACCAAAATGATGTCCGGATCCTCGCGCAGAGCTGAGCGCAGGGCCTCGGCAAATCCCAGGGTATCGCGGTGTACCTCCCGTTGGTTGATCAGGCATTTCTTGCTGAGGTGAACAAATTCTATAGGGTCCTCAATGGTGAGGATATGTTCATACCGAGTATCGTTGAGGTAATCGATCATGGCTGCCAAGGTGGTGGATTTGCCGGAACCCGTAGGCCCGGTCACCAGGATCAGGCCCCGCGACACCTCGACGATATCCCGAAACAACTTGGGTGCGTTGATTTCCTCCAGGGAAAGCACCCTAGAGGGAATGGTCCTCAAAACAGCGGCAGCCCCGCGCTTCTGATTGAAGGCATTAACACGAAAGCGAGCTAAACCGGGAACCTCGAAGGAGAAGTCCGTTTCCAGGAACTCCTCGTAGTCCCTTCGTTGCTTGTCATTCATGATTTCATAGACAAGCGAATGGACCGTGCGGTGGTCCATGGCAGGCAGGTCGATGCGGCGCATATCCCCATTTACGCGGATCATGGGTGGCAACCCAGCGGAAAGATGCAGATCCGAGGACCCGTTCTTAACGGAAAATGTCAAAAGTTCAGTGATATCCATGAAATACCTCGTTCAATCCAGGCATCTCAGCTCAATTCTCCGCGTTCCAATCGCTCCGCTTTTGCGAGTACCACCCTCTCCATGCCTTGCTTGAAGGCCAAGAGCCGATCCATCAAGGCGTTATCACCAGTAGCAATCATTTGTGCAGCCAGGATTCCGGCGTTCCTGGCACCATCGATTGCAACCGTAGCCACGGGTACACCTGGCGGCATCTGTACCATCGAAAGCAGAGAATCCTGACCCGACAAGCTGGCGCTTTTGACAGGTACCCCTATCACGGGTAAAGGGGTCAGTGCCGCCGCCACACCCGCCAGATGAGCGGCACCTCCCGCCCCGGCGATGATGACCTTGATGCCGCGCGCCCGTGCTCCCTCGGCATACTCTATGACCCTTTTGGGTGTGCGGTGGGCAGAGGCAACGGTCATCTCACAAGGTACCTCCAACTCCCTAAGAACCTCAGCCGCAGCCCGCATGACACCCAAGTCGGAATCGCTACCCATGATGATGCCAACCAATGCTCCATTCATCGCCGTTACCCTCGGTTGCTGTTAGAAAGTTACTGGTGAGATTCGTCCTGCCTGCCATGCCCAACTGCGCAAGCCTTGTGCGGTCCGGGGTGGTTACCCACGGCGTCCTGAAGGTAAATCCATGTCATATCAAGCCGATAGTTTCTGCGCGCACTCCCGGGAATGCCTAAGTACATTAGCCTGGAAGGACGAGGTCCTGTCAATTGCAAGGAATCATAACATATTGTATTTAATTGATTACATGGAAAAATGCCGGCTAGGCAGGGGGATGGCTCCGGGGAGATAATAAATTTATTTATGGTATGCCCATCAAAATTTCTATGTGCTTACCCCTCCCTGCCAGGATATGCTTGACGTTCTATCTATAGTGTATGTAACCGTATCATAAGGATAAACTATTGAGGTTAAAGGGAATTTAAGGTCTCAAGGTTACTTAACAAGAGATTGGGGGCAACCGATGACGACGAAAGATGCGCACACTCACGCATGGATAGCCGTCCCGCGAGGCCAGTACCTCGGCATTTTAACTTCGATTTACCTGGCTTTTACCCTAACGGGTTGCGCGACGACAGGTCAGGTTAGTGAGTTGCAGCAGACTTCCAGTCAAGTCGAAAAGCCCTCCCCCCAGGTCGGGTTACCTCCAAAATCAAAGGAAACTTCTTCCTACGTCGTCAAAGGCAAACGTTACTTTGTCAAGAGCGACGCATCGGGTTTTGTCGAAAACGGCACGGCCTCCTGGTATGGCAAGCGCTTCCATGGGCGCCGTACCAGCAGCGGTGAGCAATACGACATGCACGCCATGACCGCCGCCCACAAGAATCTACCCCTAGCAAGCATGATCGAAGTCACCAATCTAGAGAATGGGTTAAGTACCTTGGTGCGTGTAAATGATCGTGGCCCTTTTCATGGTAATCGTGTCCTTGATCTCTCTTACGCTGCGGCGTCCAAGTTGGAAATGGTTGCAAAGGGATCTGCCAGGGTGGCAATTCACGTTGTTGATCCCGGTAAACCTAACCTTGATGTGGGTCTGCAACAAATGTTCGTTTCCGCCTCAGACAAGGCTCGAAGCAGCCATGAGGTTCCTCAAGACAGACCCAGCTCTCAAGAACCTCAGTTAGCCGCCAAAGTGGAAACCGATATCCTCGGTACGCCACAAGACAGCGCCAAACCCAATACCAAGCCCAAATCCTATGATGCCTTGGCCCTTTACCTGCAAGTTGGGGCCTTTGACAACCGCTCCAATGCAGAGGAGTTGCGACAAAAACTGGTGGCAAAAATCGAGGAAGGCGTTCTGGTTCAAACTGACGTCTCGAACGAATCCACACCCTACAAGCTTCAGATCGGGCCCGTCGCATCCCGGGATGAGGCTCAGGACCTATCGCGCAAATTAGCCTCCTTGGGAGTCAGTAATCTCCGGGTGGTGAGCCGCTGACAACGTCCTTTATCCAGAGCGAGAAGTTTCAACTTTCCCAAAAAAATTCTCTTGGGCAACTGGTCAGGAAGCATTGACTGACCCGTTGTATGAATACCGCTGGACACCATTTTCTTGTACAGCGCGGCTGCACGCTTGGGCTTTAGCGCTTAGAATGGTCGGATACTGGGTCTTCTAGGCTTACCCCCTAAACCTCGCCCCTTGCAAACCAGCGCCGAGCACCCGATGAAGTTCTTCGTCAAATCCTTTTCCATAGCCCTTTTGTTATTCCTCTCGCCGGTACTGGCACTGGACAAGCCTGCCGCAGAGGCCCCACAACCTCCCATTCCAGATCCCCCTACGATCGCCAGCCTCGCAGACATCCTCGTTGATCATAATACAGGCAAGGTTATGGTCGAACACCAGGCCGACGAGCGCCTTGACCCTGCAAGCCTGACAAAGATCATGACCGCTTACGTCGTGTTTCGGGAATTAGCGGCAGGCAAGGTGGCCCTAACGGATGAGGTCCTAATCAGCGAAAATGCCTGGCGCACGGGTGGTTCCAAAACCTTCGTCGAACTTGGAAAGCGGATACCTCTTGAAGCATTAATACATGGCATGATGATCCAGTCTGGCAACGACGCCAGCGTAGCCCTGGCGGAACACATTGCCGGCAGTGAGGAAACCTTTGCCAACCTCATGAATGCCCACGCCCAGCGCTTGGGGATGACCCATAGCCACTTCACCAATGCTACGGGTCTTCCGGACCCTGAACACTATTCCACCGCGCGCGACATGACCCTGGTCACCGCCGCGACCATACGGGAATTTCCAGAATATTATGCCTGGTACTCTGAAAAGGAATATAGCTACCATGGCATCAAGCAGAACAACCGAAACCGCCTCTTGTGGCAGGATCCCTCGGTGGATGGCGTCAAAACAGGCCATACCGCTGCTGCCGGCTACTGCCTGGTGGCCTCCGCTAAGCGAGATGCCATGCGGTTAACCTCAGTGATAATGGGCGCCAAGAGTGAGAAGGCCCGCACCCAGGCAAGCCTAGCACTGCTCAATTATGGTTTTCGATTTTACGATTCCCCCCGACTTTACCCAGCTGAACAGCCTATTGAGAATCTCCGCGTGTGGATGGGTGCCATCAAGGAGCTACCGGTAGGACCGGCCTTTGATGTCCATGCCACCATCCCGCGCGGACGCTACGACAAGCTTTCGGCGCGGATCGAAAAAAATCCAGACATCATCGCCCCTGTCGCCAAGGGTGACAAAGTGGGCGAGATAGTTGTTGACCTGGAGGGCAAGGAGATAGGCCGGGAACCACTGATTGCCCTCCAGGATGTCGCTGAGGGTGGCTGGTGGGAATGGCTCAGGGATACGGTCCTACGCTGGTTCCACTAATCCGGAAATGAAGGAGGAACGTACCCCCTGATGGAGTTTCCCTGCGATTTTCCCATCAAATCCATCGGCAGACTGGGCGAACATTTCGAGGAGCTGGTCATCGAAATTGTCCGTCAGCATGTACCAGACCTGAGCGAGAGCCATGTCAAGGTGCGCCCGAGTCGGGGTGGCAAGTGGGTGGCGGTGACCCTGATCATCCAGGCCAAGAGCCAGGAGCAGCTTGACGCCATTTATCGTGACCTCAGCGGCAACGAGCGTGTGGTGTGGGCCCTATGACCCTGGGCCCGCCGTGAGCGACCGGGTCCCGGCACCAGTTGCAAACCTGCTCCTGATCCGGAATCTTGGTATCCAATCCTATAAAACCGTCTGGCAAGCCATGCGGGACTTCACGGACAACCGTGATGCTGAAACTCCCGATGAGCTTTGGCTTTTGGAACATCCGGCTGTCTATACCCTGGGCCAGGCCGGACGTATGGAGCATTTGCTTGATGCGGGTAATATCCAAGTGCTCAAGGTGGATCGCGGAGGCCAAGTCACCTACCATGGCCCCGGACAACTCATCGCTTACCTACTGCTAGATCTCAAGCGCGCGGGTCTGGGCGTCAAGGGCCTGGTTAACCTCCTCGAGACCGCAGTCATCGATCTTCTCACTACCCAAGCAATCCACGCCCAAACCCGCCTTGGCGCCCCGGGTGTCTATGTCGGGGGCGCCAAGATCGCCTCGCTTGGCCTAAGGGTGAAGCAAAATTGCTGCTACCATGGCCTGGCCCTGAATGTCGATCTCGACCTTGAACCATTCTCCCGCATAAATCCCTGTGGCTACCCTGGGCTGGCCGTTACACGCCTGTTAGATTTAGGGGTAACGCTGCCCTTGGCGAAGATCGCGGAGAAGCTAGCGACTACTATCTCCAGCAGACTGGGTCGCCAAGCGATCATCCAATCCTAA
>CAZFZB010000030.1:0-25572 GCA_964523415.1 uncultured Chromatiaceae bacterium
GCCATTCAACCCTTGATCTGGAGTCAAACCCCATGGCGAACGAAGGCTATCACGAACCCGTTGCGGAGCTCACCGACGCCACCCGCGACATGCATCGGGCCATCACCTCCCTGATGGAGGAATTGGAGGCCGTCGATTGGTACAACCAGCGGGTGGATGCCTGCAAGGACGGCGAACTCAAGGCCATCCTGGCCCACAACCGGGACGAGGAAAAGGAACACGCCGCCATGGTGCTGGAGTGGATCCGCCGCCAGGACCCCAGCTTTGATCACGAATTGCGCGACTACCTCTTCTCCGACAAGCCCATCGCCCATGATAAGGGGGCGCATTAGCGCCGAGCCTTATCGCTTGCTTTGCCGCTCCGGATGAGTGGCAGGTTACCTGGAGGCAGGCCCTGTCCTGAGGCGGTTGGCTGGCTGGAGTTACGGCCTTCGTCAGTGGTCCAGGGGCGGCAGACTAGGGCAATAGGGCTGGAGAAGGGGCCGGCGCTAATAAGGGTCTGTCCTGAGTGAACCACTGCTGTAGGGACGATTCTCCCGGGGGCCATTGACCCTTGAGGCGGTTGGTCGGTTCGGTCCCGGTAAAGGTCAAGTAGCCGTATTTTCCATAGTGGGGCAGTTTGCGTGCCAGGCCGGGGACGGCCGCGGCCGTGCTGGTGGCGATCAGGCCCAGGGGGCGGCTGGCCTGATCGCGCACCAGGGCCAGGCTGTCGTCATCGCCTTGGACGACCTGATCTCCCAGGGTCAGGCGGTGTTGCTCGATGTCCAGACCCAGGTCAGGGCTACCCAGGAGGGGCAGGAAGCGGTTACTCCAGCCCAATAGCCAGACCGGCCGGTCCTCCGGCAGTCGGTCCAGGTCCGCGTCCGATACCAGTTCCCATCCCGGCTCTTTGGCGATCCAGGATTGTCCCAATTGGCGATAAGCCGCCGCCAGGTCGGCGGGTTCGGTCGAGGCCAGGACCAGGAGGCCGCGTTCGGCGCCGAAGAGGGCGCTGAGGCTGGGGGGATTTTCACCAGGCGCCAGGTGGCGGAAGAGGTCGAACCCGGGGTCCAGGGCCAGACGCAGGGGCGCGGCCGGCAGTTCGAGTTCGAAATCCAGGGTGCGGGCGTCCATGGGCAGGTGGCGCTGGACCAGGCCGCCATCCGTCAGGTGGATCACCAAGGGGACCTGCAGAGGGAAGGGGGGCTCGGCCTGGGTTTGGGCGATGCGACCGCGGATGCGGTAGCCAGGGGGCATGGCCTCGAGGGTGACGTCATCCAGGCGCAGGGCGGGGGCACCGGTTCGCCGGGTCCAGGTGGCGAAAAAGTCCTTGAGGTCCCGGCCGCTGATCTGCTCGAAGGCGAGCCTGAGCTGGTCATAGCCCGCGGTGTGGAAGACATTGTCCTGGTAGAAACGCCGGAGACCGGCGATGAAGGCCTCATCGCCCAGGTCGCGGCGCAGCATGTGGAACAGCATCAGGCTCTTGCCGTAGCCGATGGCCTGGGAGGCGGAGCCATGGCGGCCCCGGAAGGCGCTTAGGGGAAAGTCTTCGGCGGCACGGACATAGTCGGCATAGGCCTGGAGGCTGTCGCGCCGGTACTGGGCGCCCTGACCCTCCCGCTCCTTCAGCAGGTGATCGGCCAGGTAGGCGGTGAGGCCCTCACTCCAGTTGCCGGTCTCGTAGTCGATGTAGACGCTGTTGCCCCACCAGTTATGCAGAATCTCGTGGGGGTAGGAACTGGTGAGGATGAAGGGCAGGCGGATGACCTGGGGCCCAAGGAGGGTGAAGGAGGGCATGCCATAGCCGGTCTCCCAGAAGTTCTCTACCAGGGCGAACTTGGCGTAGGGGTAGGGGCCGATGAGATCGCTGTAGAGGGCCAGGTAATCCGCCGTGGCGTCCAGGTAACGTTGGGCCAGTTCCGGGTCCGGTTTGCGCAGATAGACTTGGGCCTCGCCCCGAGCCGTCGGTTGGGTATAGGTGACGAAGGGGGCGGCGATGAGGTAGATGTCATCCTGGGGCTGACCCTCGCTCCACTTCATGCTGGCGCCCTCTGGAGTCATGGTGCGGCTGGGTCCCGCGCCCTGGGAGATGGCAATCCAGTCGGCGGGTAGTGCAACCTGGAGGGAAAAGCGCTGGAGACTATCTGGGAAGAGGGGGTACCAGCCACTATTGCCGTCCAGGACCACCCCGTCACGGCTGATGATGCCCTCTGACCATTGCCGCGAGCGGCCCATACCCTCCTCGGCCGTCTGCAACTCCCCCTGCAGCTTGCCGGCGTAAGCCAGGGTGATGGGCTCGGACCCCTGGAGGCTCAGGCGGAAGACCTCCCTGCCATCCTGGGAGCCAAGGCTTGCGAGGCGCGCCTGCCCCGCCACGACCTGGGGATCAAGGCCCTGGTGCAAGACGAAGGTCCACTCGTCCTGTCTCTCCGGGAGGCTCAGGGTGTCCTTGACCTGCAGGGTTCCCAGGTCTGGGATCAGGAGGGCCTCGATGTCATGGCCGATCAGGGTATGGGCCTGCAGGCCCATGCCCGTCAGCGGGAGGAACGCCAGAAACAGCCATCTCAGGGACATGGACTCTCCCCAGTTCATTTAGTTGAGACTCGAAGAAAGTGGCCTCACGACCCCGTCAAGACGGGGTTGAATCCCTCGGCCAACCAGATCCTGCTGGAGTGAGGTAGGGCCCTGGCGGAGGGCGAAGGCCTATAATTTGCCCAGTATCCGCATGGCTTGGGCGTCGCAGCCCTGTTTGATCATCCAGGCGGCTAGGGACGCGGGATTGGCTGGCGTCACTGCGGCCTTGTGTACCAGCAGGCTGATGGGTTGATCGCCCCGCTGTAACCGATAGCGCTTGCCATCCTGGAAATAGTGGGCCGGGACCGGCAACTCGGCCTGGCGGGCTGGCCAGGTGAAGGTGGCAAGGGTAGCCCCCTGTTCGTCCAGGAGACTGACCTCTTCCGTCTTGGCGATCTTGTCGCGTAACAGCAGGACCGGGTCGCTGATCAAGCAGTGCTCGCCCGATTTGTCCACGGCGATCGGATCCGGCGAGGCAGGATCGGAGTTGAAGTCCCTCATCACCCCAAGGGTCGAGGTGGACTGCTGGTGTCCCTGGAGCAGGCTGGCGATTGCGGTCAAATTGTTGGACTGCGCACCCTTATCCCCAGCAGACTCCGGGACGCCTGCATAGGGGCCCGTCAGCTTGAGGGTCTTGCCATCCTCCGCCAGCAGGGTCAATTGGGCGCCATCCCCCAATTTTATCGGAGTCTTGTCATCCAGCATGGCTCCGGCCTTGAAGGAGGCCTTTTCAGCAGTGACCACCACCCATTGCGCTGCCATGATTCCTGTTGACCCTGCCAGCAGAACCAGGCCCGCGACTATCCTCGCCATTGTCCCTAACCCATCGTTATTCATCGTGCCCATGCCCCCTCAACGCATTACCGAACCCTGTGGTCCCCGGAAAATGTCGGGAAAATATATCGCGACTAACCCGTATCATGCCGACATCGTCAACTTTTCGCCAGAGCACCCCGGGGCCATGAGGTATTTGATCCACCCGCTTTTGTCATGGAAGGCTCCATGAGGATCCGCCGCCAGGATTGGTTGGCGATGGTGACGGTGCCCCTCGGGATAGCCGTGATGGCCTGGTTGTTGGTGGGCCAGGGCCCTCTGCGCTACATCGAAAATTGGTTCGGCGACCTGCGGGTGGCCCTGGTGACCCCGCGTCAGCCCCCCTCCGATGAGGTCGTGGTGCTCACCATCACGGATGAAACCCTGAGCACCCTTCCCTACCGCTCGCCGGTCAGTCGCACCTTTCTGGCCGATCTGGTGACTCTGCTCAATGAAAAAGGGGTGAGGGCCATTGGTTTAGATATTTTGTTCGATCAGCCCACCGAACCCGCCGCCGACCAGGCCCTGATGCAGGCGCTGCGGGATTCCAGTGTGCCGGTGTTCGTCGCCTATGCCGACCAGGAGCATATCAATCCGGATCAGCAGCGGTATCTGGACGCCTTCACGCTCGATTTGCGTCGAGCCTATGCCAATCTGCCTTATGACAATGTGGACGGGGTGATCCGCACCCTGTTTCCGGGTCGGGAGGCGCCGGACGGCCGGATGACGCCAGGAATGGCCGCTGCCCTGGCGGGAATGGTACTTCCAGAGGGAACAATCCCTTTACGCTATCGAGGGCTGGCACCGGATGCGGAGGCGAATGATGTGGCCAGCGCCTTCAAGCATTACCAGGCCCATCTGGCAGGGGTTTTACCGGCCGCCTGGCTGGCCGGCAAGATAGTGCTGGTTGGTGCGGATCTGAGGGCCAGTAGCGAGGACATCTGGAAGACGCCCTTCGCCACCCTGCTGGGCAGCAAGGACGGCTCCTTGCCCGGGGTCATGATCCACGCCCATGGCTTGACGCAGTTGCTGGAGGGGCGCTGGTTGCCACTGGTGCCCACCTGGTTGGTCCTGAGTCTGTATGTTCTTGCCGCCCTGTTGGGCCTGTTCCTGGCACGTATGGGTGGCGCGGCCTGGGTGAGTGTTGGCCTGGCACTCGGCGGCGTCCTGGGCTATTGGGGCCTGGGGTTCTGGTGGTATCACCAGGGCGGGGCCCTGCTGCCCCTGGCGGGCCCGTCGTTGGCGATGCTGGGCACGACCTGGTGGTCCCATGCCCTGGTCAGTCGGCGTGAGCGCCGCCAGAAGGAGTTTATCCACGGGGCCTTCGCCCGTTATCTGCACCCCGACTGGGTCGAGCAGTTGGTGGAGAATCCCGACTTGCTGGGCCTTACTGGCGAGCGGCGGGAAGTCACCGTGCTGTTCACTGACGTGGCGGGGTTCACCACCACCTCGGAACTGCTGCCGCCAACCAGCCTGGTGCCCGTGTTGAGCCGTTATCTGGACGGGATGACCCGGATCATCATGGCCCATGGAGGTGCGGTGAATAAGTATCTGGGTGATGGCATCATGGTGCTGTTTGGGGCACCGGTCACCCAGTCAGATCATGCCCTGCGGGCGGTGCGGTGCGCCCTGGCACTCGACCGTTTTGCGGAGGGCTTTCGCAGGGAGGTCACCGATCCCGAGGGCCGGCCGGTCGATTTTGGCCTTACTCGGATCGGCGTTCATACGGGCGAGGCGACGGTTGGCAACTTCGGATCCCAGGCCAAGCTCGAGTACACGGCCATCGGCGATGTGGTGAACGTGGCCTCGCGTCTGGAGGGATTGAACGCCTATTTTGGCACCCGGGTCGCGGTCAGCGGGGCGACCATGAGCCAGGTGGTGGTGGAGGACCTTGGATTCCGCCCCATGGGGCAGGTTCTGGTCAAGGGGAAGCACGAGGCGCTGGCGGTATTCAACCCGGTGGCCCTGGGTGCCGAGCCGGAGGCGGTATGGGATGAATACGCCCAGGCCTATGCCTCATTGGCGAGAGGTGATGCTGATTCCGTGTTGCGGTTTGATGCCCTGCGGGCGCGTTATCCCCAGGATCCCCTGGTAGAATTCCACTGGCGGCGGGTGCGGGAGGGTGAGCGATCGGTTCAGGTCAAACTGTCCTCAAAGTAATCAATCCTTCGACCCCGACACCGATTCCGTTGTCCATGGCCACCTTGACATCCATCAAGTGGATGAGATCATGGCCAGGAAAGTCCGTCCCACCGAAATTTTCATCAAAAAAATAATTAACCTGGCTTCTACGTGCGCTTATGACCCTCCTGATTCCCTCGGCCGCCGAATTAATCTCCCTGCTGGGTGGGGCCCTGATCATTTACCTCCTGCTCATCCTGCTGGCCCGGTCCCTGCGCCGTTGGCGTGATGTGCGCTTCCAGTGGGTATTCCACCTTTTTGCCCTGGCGACGGGTCTCCTGATCAGTCTGGATTGGTTGCCGGCAGAGGGGTCCGAGCTGGCCTGGCGAACCGATCTGTCACGCCACCTGAGGGCGGCGGTGACCGTGCTCGCGGCCTTTCCCATTACGACCCTCTTCGTCCGCGTCGTCTGGGGACGCAAACCGGATTCCGATCTCAAAGAGGCCGGGTCACGGATTCTCATCGATGCCGTCCGGATCCTGATCCTGATCGTGGCGGTAATCCTGGCGCTGCAATTTGTTTATGACATCGAGGTGCCCGGCCTGGTGGCGGGTTCCGGAATCATGGCGATCATCCTCGGTCTGGCGATGCAGGACTTGTTGGGGAATCTGATCGCTGGCGTGTCGCTGCACTTTGAGAAGCCCTTCCAGCCAGGAGACTGGCTCTTCATCAACAATACCCATGCCAAGGTCATCGAACTCTCCTGGCGCTCGACGCAGGTGCTGACAACCGAGGATGTCCTGATAGACGTTCCCAACACGGAAATCACTAAGCAGGCGATCACCAACTTTCAACTACCGACCCCGCGGCATGCGCTCAAGGCCACTATCAGCCTCCACTATGACGTCCCGCCCTTGCGGGCACAGGAGGTCCTAAAGGCGGCCGCCTCGACTGTTCCGGGGGTATGCCTGGAACCGGCCCCCGTGGTGTACCTCAGGGATTTCCTGGATTCCGGGATCAGTTACGAGATCAAGTTCTGGATCGAGGACCATGGCCTCATGAACCGGGTTTTGAGCGAGGTGCGCTCTCATGCCTGGTATGCAGCCAAGCGCGAGGGCTTTGTCATGCCCTATCCCCAACGGGTGCTGCACCGGGTCGTGCACCAGGATCCGGCGGTTCAGACCCGGGGACTTGCCACCAAGGCCCTGCGCTCACACGAACTGCTGGACTTTCTTGCCGAGGCCGAGATTGAAAACCTGGTGCGACAGAGTCCGGTGCAGTTGTTCGCCAACACCGAACACATCGTTAACCAGGGTGAGAAGGGGGAGTCCATGTTCCTGCTGCTGCGAGGCCAGGTCGAGGTATCAATTACTCGCAACGGCCAGCAGACCGTCGTCGCCAGGCTGGGACCTGGTGATTGCTTCGGGGAGATGTCCTTGCTGACCGGGGCGGGACGAACCGCCACGGTCGTTGCCCTGAATGAGGTCGAGACGGTAGAGATAACCAAACAGGTTTTTGCCTCCTTGGTGAAGGATAATCCCGAGATCCTAGGCCGCCTCAGTGAATTGCTTGCTCAACGCCAGCTTGCCAATGACCAATGGACCCCGGAGACGGCCTCCCAGACAGTCGAGCAGGTGCGTTCGGGGCTTTTGGGGAAACTGCGGGAATTTTTTGCCCTCTAAACAGCACCCCCGGGCCGGCGGGCGGGGCCCGAACCCGATCCCGCGCCCTTGCATGGAGGCCTTACGCGCCTCCGATCCCTTGAGAGGACCTTGCCTGCCATGAATTCCAATTCCTCTAGGGTGACCCTCGGCGCCCTGCTGCTATGTCTCTCCCACCCCCTTCCGGCGGAGGAGGGAGCGAAGGCCCCCGCCGCCGACGAGGTCCCCGACACCCATACCCAGGTGGTTGACCCCGCGACCCTTACCGGTTTGGATGCCCTAGTGGCCAGGCTGGCCGATCGCCGTATCCTCTTTGTGGGGGAGTCCCATGACCGCTATGAGGATCACCTCAACCAACTGGCCGTATTGCGTGGCTTGCAGGCGGGGGGTGGGGATTTGGCCATCGGCATGGAGATGTTCCAGCAGCCTTTCCAGCCTGTTTTGGACGCCTATATCGCCCAGGAGATCAATGAGCAAGAAATGCTCAAAGGCACCGAGTATTTCGATCGTTGGCGGTTTGACTACCGCCTCTACCGGCCCATCCTGCGCTTCGCCCGTGAGCAGGGCATACCCGTCATCGCCCTTAACCTGGACAGAGACATCACGACTAAGGCCGGCGAGGCCGGTCTGGAGGGGCTGGATGAGGGGCAACGCGCCCAGGTGCCAATGGACATGGATCAGGACGACCCCGCTTACCGGGAGCGGATCAAGCGCGCGTTTGACTCGCATCCCAAGGAGGGTGGCAAGGACTTCGAGAAATTCCTCCTGGTGCAACTCCTTTGGGACGAGGGTATGGCGGATCGGGCGGCGACCTATCTGAAAGAGCATCCCGACAAGACCCTGGTGGTGTTGGCGGGTCAGGGTCACCTGGAATACGGCCAGGGCATCCCCAAACGCCTCCTCCGGCGCCTGCCAGTGACCTCCGCCATTCTCCTCAATGGCTGGCCCCGGGAGATGGACCCGAAGGCGGCTGACTATTTGCTCTTCCCGCAATCCTTGGAATTACCGGCCACCGGGCGGCTTGGGGTGATGCTGGATACCGATAGTCAGGGGTCTGGCGTAGCCATCAAGGGGTTCAGTGACACGAGCGGGGCTGCCGCCGCCGGGATCAAGGAGGGGGATCGAATCGTTCAAGTCGGCGGGGTGGCCGTTACCGACTATGCCGACATCCGCCTTGCCCTCATCGATAGCCCCCCCGGTCAAAAGCTGCCGATCGAGGTGGAAAGGTTGACCGAAGAAGGTAAACCAGAGCGTCTGTCTTTCGATGTGGAATTACATTGAGGTACGGGCGGTGTTGCAGCCCGTCACTAGGGTCATAGCCGCGACTCGAACCCCCGTCTACGGCGCCCCAGACGCACCTGGGGCAGTAGGAAGCCAATGAGGATGCCCCCGAAAATGACTCCACCACCAATGAGAAACCAGCGTTGGGCGTTCTGGTGGTCCAGTTCGCGATTGATTTGTTCCAACTCGCCGACCTGGCGGGTCAGATCGGCTACGGTCTGACGGAGTTCACCGCGCTCGCGGAGAATGCGCGGGGCATCGCCAGCGGCCTGGCGGATACTGAGCAACTCCTCCTCAAGGCGATGCTTGTCGGACAGGGCGGTATCCAGACTGGCCTGAACCTCCTTCAGGGAAGGTGGCAACTTGTCGAATTTTTCCTGGAACATGGCGACCTTGGCCTTCAAGGCGGCAACCTGGTCGCGAGGGATGGGCTCATCCTGCAAACGGTCGGTAGCCACGAAACCCGTCCGACCATCCTCGGTCCGGACCCTGGAGTAGCCGGACTTGGGGTTGCTACTCAGGACCTCAACGGGGGTGCCTGAGTTCAGGCTGCGCAGCACCTTGTATTTGAGACTCTCACCGGCGCGCATGGGGATCTCAACCTGATCAGAGATATAGCGGGTTCCCGCCAACGTGATGGGGGTGGCCACGAGACAGAGGAGCAGGGGCAGCAGGCGTTTCATGATTCAGAAACGCTGTCGGAAAAGGCGGTGTCGCGCCCCACCAGCAGGAATTCCAGCAGGGCCTTCTGACTGTGCAGCCGGTTCTCGGCCTCGTCCCAGACCAGGGACTGGGGCCCGTCGATGACCCCTGCGGTCACCTCCTCGCCCCGATGAGCCGGCAGGCAGTGCATGAAAAGGGCATCAGGATGGGCGAGTGCCATCAGGGTCTCATCGACGATATAGCCGCTAAAGGCCCGCAGCCGGGCCTGCTGCTCTTGTTCCTGACCCATGCTGGTCCAGACATCGGTGACGACCAGATCCACTCCCGCTATGGCCTCGCGGGGGTTACGCAGAAGGATGCAGCGGTCGGCAACCTGAGCCAGCAGCCCGGCATCCGGTTCGTAGCCTTCGGGGCAGGCCAGGCGCAACTGAAAATCGAAGAGACGCGCGGCCTCCATGTAGGAATGGCACATATTATTGCCATCGCCAATCCAGACGACGGTGCGACCCTGGATGTCGCCTCGATGCTCAAACCAGGTCTGCATGTCCGCAAGGAGCTGGCAGGGGTGCAAGCGGTCGGTGAGGCCATTGACGACCGGCACGCGGGAGTGGGTGGCGAATGCCTCTACGATCTCGTGGGCGAAGGTGCGGATCATGATCACGTCCACCATGCGTGACAGGACCCGGGCACTATCCGCAATGGGTTCACCTCGTCCGAGTTGGGTATCACGGGGGGACAGGAAGATGGCATGACCCCCAAGCTGGGCCATACCGGCCTCGAAGGAGACGCGGGTGCGGGTTGAGGCCTTCTCAAAGATCATGCCCATGACCCTGTTGGTCAGGGGGGCGTAGGGCGTACCGGCGCGCAGCAGTTGCTTGAGTTCTGTAGCCCGCCGCAGCAGGGTGTGGGCCTCACCGGCATCGAGATCGGTGAGGCTCAAAAAATGTCTGGGTGGGCGCGGTAAGTCCATGGGATCCCTCATAGAGCCACACCCTTGGGGGCTGGCTTGCCAAGGAAGGCGGCGATCAGCCGGGCGAGTTGAGCGACGAGGAGTTCTACCTGATCCGATGCCATGATCAGGGGCGGCAGCAGGCGAATGACGCGCTCCGCGGTGACATTGATGAGTAACCCGGCTTCAAGAGCCTGGCCTACCAGGTCTCCGCATGGCCGGTCGAGTTCGATGCCGATCATGAGACCCAGGCCACGGATGTCCCTGACGCCAGGTTGGCGGCCCAGGGCTTGGCGCAGGCCGGACAGCAGCTGGTTGCCTAGATGGGCGGCCTGATCGACGAGCTGGTCGCGTGCGAGGGTTTCCAGCACGGCGCTGGCGGCGCGGCATGCCAAGGGGTTGCCACCGAAGGTAGAGCCGTGACTGCCGGGGCCCAGCACGTTTGCCGCGACCCCTCGCGCCAGGCAGGCGCCGATGGGCACGCCATTGGCAAGTCCTTTGGCCAGGGTCATGACGTCCGGCTTGATACCGGTATGCTGGTGGGCAAAGAGGCGGCCCGTACGGCCCATGCCGGTCTGGATCTCGTCCAGCACCAGCAACCAGCCTTGGCGGTCGCAGATCTCGCGTAGGCGTGGCAGATAGTTCGGGGCCGGGATGTTGATGCCACCCTCGCCCTGGAGGGGCTCGACCAGGATGGCGATGATGTCCCGACGGTTGGCCGCCGCGGTTTCTACCGCCTCCAGGTCGTCGTAGGGGACGCGCACAAAACCCTGTACCAAGGGCTCGAAGCCGGCCTGCACCCTACGGTTGCCCGTGGCGCTGAGGGTAGCCAGAGTGCGGCCGTGGAAGCTGTTCTCCATCACCAGGATGGCGGGGGTCTCGATGCCGCGGTGGTGGCCATGGAGGCGCGCCAGCTTGATAGCCGCCTCGTTCGCCTCGGCCCCGGAGTTGCCGAAAAAGACCCGGTCCATGCCGGCACATGCCGTCAAACGCGCGCCCAGTTCGGTCTGAGCGGCAATCTGGTAGAGGTTGGAGGTATGAAGGAGGCTGCCGGCCTGCTCGCAAAGTGCTTCGCGCACGGCCGGATGGGCATGGCCCAAACCGCACACGGCGATGCCCGACAAGGCGTCGAGATAGCGTTTGCCAGTCTCGTCCCACAGCCAGGCGCCTTCGCCATGGGTGAAGGTGACCGGCAGGCGCCGGTAGGTCGCCATCAAGGGATCACTCATGCTGAAACCCGCTCCAAGCAAAAAAGAAAAAGGCGGCTCCTTACCGGACTGGAACCGCCTCTATTCGCTGAATCAAGGTGCAGAATTATAGCCAGGTGCGGCAAGCGATGCCAAGCCCTTGACGCCTATTACAATTTTGCGACATGTCGCCGAAGGACCACAGGTTGTGACCATTGGGGGTTTAATGCTAACTTGCTGAAATAAATTATTATTTTAAGAATAAAGCGGGAGGGTCAGTCGTCCAGGTTGGGTGTCGTCGGGTTAACCTTCTGAAAAGGAATGCCCGGTTTCGTCAGGCGCCGCACCGTATTGGGTAAATGTTCCAGGAGGATGCTAGCGAAGGCCTCCAGGGCCTGAACCCGGGGGAAGCTACGGCGGAAGACCAATGAGATACGTCGGAAGGCATCCGGAAGTTCCAACTGGCGGGCAACAATGCCAGTGTCCGTCATCCAGCCCCCCCGGATGGCCAGGGCCGGTACCAGGGTACAGCCAAAGCCGGCGCCGACCAATTGCAGCAGGGTTTCCAGGCTTGCGGCGCGTAAGTCCGCCATCTCCCCCCGCTGGGGGCGCTCAGTATGGTGGCAGACCTCTAACACTTGGTGGGTCAGGCAATGCCCCTCCGCCAAGAGCAGCAGATCCAGTTCGTTCAGATCTTGGGCCGTGATTTCGTCCTTCAAGTAGAGAGGGTGGTCCCGATGGTGGGCCAGCCAGAAAGGCTCGTCGAATAGGGGGATCAGGGTCAAGTCCGGTTGGTCGATCGGGGTGGCAATAAGGATCGCGTCCAGGTCATGGCGCTGGAGGCGGTGGAGGAGAGATTCGGTGAGTTCCTCGGAGAGAACCAGGCGCAATTGTGGGTACTGGCGTTTGAGAGGAACCAGGATCAAGGGCATGAGATAGGGGCTGAGGGTTGGGATGGCGCCGATACGCAGGGGGCCGTCAAGAGGGTCCTGATGTGCACGGGCGACCCGGTCGATAGCTTCCGCCTGCTCCAACAGCAAACGGGCGTGTCCCAGAATCGTCTCGCCGATGGGCGTGATCTCCACGGAGCGGTTGGTGCGCTCGAACAGGGTGACTCCCAGAACGTCCTCCAGCTTTTTGATCTGGCCACTCAGGGTTGGTTGGCTGACAAAGCAGCGATCCGCCGCCCGGCCGAAATGGCGGGTGTCGGCAACCGCGAGGATATATTTGATGTCGCGCAGGTTCATGGCAAGGAAATCGGGTTTTAGCTATCTCTAGAGGCCCGCAGCCAAAGATAATGGGCCGAACCCTGGATCTTCTTGGTTGAGTTACCCAATGTTTTTGAATAGTGCCCTCTTTTTCTGGGTATTGCTATGAAAATTATCATAGCCCCCAATGCCCTCAAGGGGAGTTGCGGTGCCATCAATGCCGCTCGGGCCATGGCCAAGGGGTTGCGGCGTGCGGCTCCAGGGGCCGAGTTGGTGGAGATTCCCGTTGCCGATGGCGGTGATGGTTTGCTGGACCTGGCCATCCAGATCCTGGGTGCGCAGCGGATTGCCGTGACTGTGACTGGCCCAGGTTTTGTCCCAGTCGAGTCGGCTCTGGCTTGGCTGCCATACCGGGAGTTGGCAGTGATCGAAATGGCTCGGGCTAGCGGCCTGACATTGCTGCCGGAGGGTGCGCGAGATCCCGGTTTCGCCACCAGCCTCGGTACCGGGGAACTGATGCGTCGGGCCCTCGATTTGGGGGCCAAGACCCTGATGGTAGGCATCGGTGGCAGTGCCACCAACGACGGGGGTATCGGCATGGCCAGCGCCCTGGGCATGCGTTTTCTTGACGCGGAGGCTAGGCCCGTATCACCGAATGGCGCGGGTCTGGCTGCTCTGGCTAGAATCGATAGCTCTGGTCTGGACAGCCGTCTCGCCCGAACCAATATCCTGGTGGCCTGCGATGTGAACAATCCCCTAACGGGTCCAAGGGGCGCATCCATCATCTACGGGCCCCAGAAGGGGGCCAGCCCCACCCAAGTGGCGCATTTGGATGCGGGGCTCAGCCTCTTGGCGGATCTGGTCGAAAGTCGTGAAAGATCCATTCATGGCCGGCTGTGTGATCAGCCGGGTGCTGGCGCGGCCGGTGGTTTGGGCTTTGGATTGAGGGCCTTTTGTGGCGCCCAGTTGCGACCTGGGGCGGAATTGGTTCTGGATCTTCTGGATTTTGATGACAGGCTTCAGGGCGCTGACCTGGTGTTGACTGCGGAGGGTCGGTTGGACGACCAAACCCTCTCCGGCAAGGCCCCAGCCCAGGTTGCGGCTCGGGCACGGCGGTTCGGAATCCCTTGCATTGCCATCGCTGGTGGCCTCGGGGCAGGCTTTGACCGGCTGTCAGTGGTGGGGATCAGTGCTGCGGTCAGTCTTTGTCCGGCTCCGCTCCCCCTTGCCGAGGCCATGGCTCGCGCGGAGGAACTGCTCGCGGATGCGGCGGAACAGGTGTTACGGATCTTTTTGGCGGGAGGGGCCGGTCATTCCCTGGAAAAGTTGCGATAAGTCTGACCATGGGGCCGGATGGCCTTTCCGCCACCCGCCCGAAAGGGCAGAATAGGTCCCCATTCCACCCAACTTGCCGTCATGTCATGAGATCTCAACCCCTCCTCTCTCTGCTTCGTGCCGTTATCCTCCTGCCACTGCTGTTGGCCCCCAGCTTCGGCCTCGGCGCCAGCGGCAAGGGTGAAAAACTGCCCCCCGTTTGGGGCTATGGAGTCAAGTCCTGCACGGCCTTTCTTGCGGCGGTGGATGGGCGGGAGGCAGGTGACGCGCTCCAGGACCTGGAATACCAGCGTTACCAGGATTGGCTAACCGGCTTCATTACCGGGCTCAATCTCGCCATGGGCAAGGATGTACTGGTGGGGGCGGACATCAACGGTGCCCTGAATCGCATTAATGCCTACTGCAAGGGGCACGGCAAGGAGGATGTCTTCACCGCCACCATGGACCTGGTTCGTATGCTCGGCCGTCTCAAATGAGGTAAGAAATGGGGCAATTACAGCCTATTCCTCAAAAGGCCTTTCCAGTGACCATCCTGCTCGCGGGGCCGAGCAGATACAGATAAAGGTTGGCGATGGATTCGGGGGGAGGGAGGTCCATCGGATTTTCTCCGGGATAGAGGCGGGCACGCAACCCGGTGCGGATGATGCCAGGGTCCAGACTATTGACCCGGAGTTGCCCCTGGTCGCGGGTCTCTTCAGCGAGGGTCTGCATCAAGCCCTCGATGCCAAATTTGGCGACGGCAAAGGCTCCCCAGTAGGCCAGGCCCTGGCGTCCTACCCGATCCGAGGTGAAGACGATAGACGCGTCCTGAGCTTGCCTGAGCAGGGGAAGGCAGGCCTGGGTAAGGAGGAAGGGGGCCCTGAGGTTGATGCGCAATACCCGATCCCATTCGGTGGCGTCATAGTCATCGATGCGGCTTAGGAAGGGTGCGAAGGCGGCGCAATGGGCCAGGCCATCCAGGCGTCCGAATTCGTGCGCTATGGTGGCCTCGACGGCGGCAAAGACGGGCTCGTCGCCCCCCTCCAGGTCCAGAGGCAGGAGGGCGGGCTCCGGTCCACCCTGCGTGGCAATCGCATCATAGAGGGGCTCCAACTGAGCCTCGTCCTTGTCGGAGATGATGACGGTGGCGCCGTGTGCCGCGCAGGCGCTGGCCACGGCGGCGCCAAGGCCGTCGGCAGCGCCCGTGACGAGGATGACGCGGTTGGCAAGGATATTCGCGGGAGGCTGATAATTTTCCATGGGGTTTATCTAGGTAGTGGAAGGAATAACTCGTTGTCCAGGAAAGGTATGGATGGGTCAGGTACGGGTCGTGCGCCAGGCGATCCAGAGCTTGCGCGCGGGCGTGAGGCTTACCCGTTGGTCAGCAACCTGAAAAGATAGGGCCCCGATCTCCTTGAGGAGGAAGCTGAGGATGCGGGCGCGGACACGGGCAAAGGTGAGGAGGTCGGGGCTCAGGAAAGAAGGGCCTTGTAACGCCTGGGCCTGACGTGCCAGCTCGGGGAGCCATTCCGGCAGGCGAGCTCGGTGCGGGCCTATACGGAGGGCCTCGGGGGTCAGATTGTGGGGGGTGAGGAATTCCATGGGGATGGGTGCCCGACCCTGGCGGGCCAGCCAGCCGCTGTCACGGATCCGATAGACCAGGGCACAGTAGGCTCCCAGGGTACGGACTGTTGCGAGGTCGGCAGCTTTAATCGGAGCTTGGCATAGGGCCATGAGCTCGAACAGGGCACCGAGATCGCTGTCACATGCCCTGATCAAAGCCGCCAGGTCCGGCAGACGGTGCCTCAGGATTTCCTCCTGAACCTGATCCGCCATCTGCAGAAAGGGTCGTAGGGGTAACTGATGTCGGCCCACTACCGCACGCACGGCCTGACTCAGGGGATGGCCGGGCCGGCCTCCCGGGGGCCTTTCCAGATCCTCCCGCCACCATTGCAGCTTGAGTCTGGCGACATTGGGATCACTGACCTCGACCAGTATGGCACGGACCTGATGGCGCCAGGCGGCGAGGATGGCCAAGTCATCGCGCCCTTCGGCAGGGGAGAATCTTATGCTGTAGTAAGTCGAGGAGCCTAGCGGGGTTGCAGGATTGGGGAATCGCCACGAGGTCGGGAGATTCGTCATCCTTGCTTGAGTGCTCGCGGTAACCTTGGGAGCTCCGGAGATATTTGGATCTGGTATTGGATGCGCCAAGGGTTCGCCGGTCCTAGCCTCAACTTGCCTCGGGACGTCGGCAAGCCACCAGGTAATTTACATCCAGGTCCTGTGCGTTCAGCCTGTAAACGCCCAAAAAAGGGTTGTAAGTCAAGCCGGTGAGCTGGATCAACTCCAGATCGGCGGCGCGAATCCAACGTCCCAGTTCTGAAGGGCGGATAAAGCGGGCATAGTCGTGGGTGCCGCGAGGTAACCATCCCAGCAGGTATTCCGCGCCTATGATGGCCAGCAGGTAGGATTTGGGGTTACGATTAAGGGTGGAGAAGAAGACGTATCCCCCGGGCTTGACCAATTGGGCGCAGGCAGCGATAACGGAGCTGGGATCCGGTACATGCTCCAGCATCTCCATACAGGTGACGATGTCAAAGCAGGCCGGGCATTCTGCCGCCAAGGTCTCCGCGGCAACCCGGCGGTACTTTACCTCGACGCCGGACTCCAGGGTGTGGAGCTCTGCAACCTTG
Source organism: uncultured Chromatiaceae bacterium (assembly GCA_964523415.1). Classification (GTDB taxonomy): domain Bacteria; phylum Pseudomonadota; class Gammaproteobacteria; order Chromatiales; family Chromatiaceae; genus M0108. The sequence continues at coordinate 16,444 of CAZFZB010000030.1, forward strand.
AGGGGCATTTCCCCTAGGTCTATGCCAGTGACTTGAGCGCCACGGATAGCCATGCTCTCCGCCAGTATGCCACCGCCACAACCAACATCCAGGACCTTCTTGCCCGCCAAGCCTGCGATCCTGTCAACATAATCGAGCCGTAAGGGGTTAATTTCATGGAGTGGCCTGAACTCGCTGTGGGGATCCCACCACCGGGCCGCCAAGGCCTCGAACTTGCTGATTTCAGCGGGATCGACGTTGTGGGTTGCTGCCTTCATGCGTTTGCCTCGACCAGAATGGATGGCGTACCCTCCAGGCCGCCGATCCTGGCATTGTAGGTGATCCGAGGAGTTAGGGCATGAAGGGTGCGATGCCTGACATGGGCCGGGCGAATTGGCTCATTTGGTCCCGCATCAGGCCTACACCCCCGGTCATGGCATGAATCCTGGAATCCAGGATGGCCATGGCATTGCGAACCAATTCCATGTTTGCCTCGACACTGCCCATTTCTCCTGCCATGGCCAGAGTGTTTGCGCGGATTTGAGGCATGATCCGGGACATGGAATCCATCCGGGCGGCGATGGAATCCATGTGGTTCATATGGTCATCAAAGGACTTCATATTCTTGGTGATATCGCCCATGTCCGTGTCCACACCCACCAGGTGGTCCTGCATGGTATACATGTCCGAGATGATATCGTTGAAGTCCTGGTAAAGGAGGCGGGCGTGATAAACGTCGATGGCGGCCCCCAGCAGGAGCAGCAAGGAGGTGGTGATTATGACGATATCCGTGATGCGGAAATGGCGATGGCGCTCGTCGAGATGGAGCTGGGTCGCGCGACCCAACCGTTGGATGACCTCAATGAGGGCCCGCCTAGGGTCTTCTCGCCTGGTTCTCATGCTCTCTCCCTCAGTGGCTGCTGTTAGGGAAATGGAAAAATCTTGTTCATGTTCCGCATCGGCTTCGCCATCCGGCCTAATTCGGCACTCATGATCTGGACTTCGTTGTTCAAGATGTCCATGTTGAACGAGACGTTGGCGATATGGGTGCGGACGGTCGCGAGATAGTCATCGATACCCGTCACATTGGCGCGCATCTGATCCATATCGGCAAGGATGTTGACCATCTCGCCGTTCATGATGGCGGTGCGCTGATCGACCTTCTCCAGCAGCGCCACGCGACTTTCAATGGCGTTCATGTGCCCGCTGATGGCGTGCATCTGGTCACTCACCGAGATGAAGTGCTCCTTCATGCCCTCGACGACGCTGGAGATGCGTGAGACCTGGGAGGTCAAGGTGAATAGCAAAAGGGATAGGGAAATGGAAATGGCAGCAAGAATGAATGTGCCTGCCTGAATGCCGTAATTGAGACGGGTACTGAGCCGGTTGGTGAGTTCGATCTCACTGAGGATGATACCCTCGAAGGAACTCAGAGCCCGACGATACTGTTGCTGGAGGATTGCGTCATCAACCGCCGTCCTCACTTTCATGGCTTCTTCAGACATGGAGTCCTGCTCGTAAATTCTTATGGTACTGGGATGGAGGGACGAACCACCCGAAAATTAATTAAATTCTAACGCTAATCGGTTAAGAATGCCCATGATTTCCCTGTCCCTGCTATTGCTTGTGTTTGTCATCAGCTACTTATGGAATCCAAGCCAGTTGGTAGGGCGTCTTCGTCGTGGGGGTCTAGCGACTGCCAAGGCGGGACTTTTGCTGGGGAGCCGAGGTGGCCCAGGGTTGAGGTGGTTTAGCCCCCAGGCCTTTGACGCATGGCCAGGCCCTTTCCGCGCTGGGTCGATCCAGCGCCCGGATGGCCTCACCGGCGATGGGTGGGTGCTGGGAGGTGATTTCTGTGCCAATGTATCCCCTTGTATCATCAGTCTTCCTCGATACCAGTCGTTTGCGTGCCGCGCTGATGCCAATTTCAGTTACCTCGATCACTTTCGATGACTCCAATCCATTGGTGGGTGCAGACCCCGTGGCGCTTGATCATAGCCGCACCCTGGCGGAACTGATTCGTGCCGAGGCAATGGCGAGTGGGGGAGCCTTGCCTTTCGACCGCTTCATGGAACTGGCCCTCTACGCCCCTGGACTGGGGTATTACGTCGCCGGGGCACACAAGTTCGGTCCCGGAGGGGATTTTGTGACCGCATCTGCCATCTCGCCCCTCTTTGGTCTATGCCTGGCCCGTCAGTGTCGGGAGGTTCTGGATGCACTGGGCGGTGGTGATATCTTGGAGTTGGGGGCTGGTACTGGTGACTTGGCGGCGGACCTTCTCGATGGCCTCAAGACTGAAGCGAGTCTTCCCTGTCGTTACCTCATCCTTGAACCTGGCCCCGAGTTACGCGAGCGCCAGAGGGATTTGCTCAAGGTACGCCATCCGGATCTGCTGGACCGCATTGGCTGGCTCGATGACTTACCTTCGGGCTTTTCCGGTGTCCTGATCGCCAATGAGGTCATGGATGCCTTGCCGGTGCATCGCTTTCAGGTTCGTGAGGACCGAAGGGTGGCCGAAATACTGGTCAAGCCAATGGGTGCCGGTTGGGAAGAGGTAGGAGCAGAGGCTCGGAGCCCTGGCTTGGCCGAGGCGGTTCATGCCCTTTGGGCGCGAGGTCTGGCGCAAGAGGCAGGATATACCTCCGAGATCAATTTACGGTTGGGGCCCTGGATGCAGGCCCTGGAAGCGTCCATGGACCGTGGCTTGATGATACTGATCGACTATGGCTACGACCGCGCTGACTATTACCGGCCCGAACGTGGCATGGGTACCCTGATGTGCCACTTTCGTCACCAGGCCCATGGCAACCCCTATCTTCACCTGGGTCTCCAGGATATCACGGCCCATGTGGATTTCTCCGCGGCGGCATCTGGGGGTCGGATTGCGGGTTTAGAGGTCGTCGGTTTCACGACTCAGGCGCATTTTCTGATCGCGCTGGGTCTCGATGGGATGCTGGCAGAACGGATGGGTGGTGACCAGGGAGTGGCTGACAGGAATCTGCAATGGTTGCTCGGGGCCAAGCAACTGGTGATGCCCTATGCCATGGGCGAGCGCTTTCGGGTATTGGGTCTGGCCAAGAACATCGGTCAGACCTGGACGGGATTCTCCCTCAGGGATCTGCGGGGCCGCTTGTGAGGGTCAGGTCGTCGTCGCTATTCGCTGTCCGCGAGCATGGAACGGGATGGCCGTGCGCCAGAGGCTAGATTGTCGTGGGCCGTCTTCAGTCGCTTGGAAACTTGCTCGGTATAATTCTGGGCGCCATTAAAGCCGACCAGGGCTGGGGCTAGCATCTCCCCCTCTGGGCTCAGTAAGAGCAGGGTTGGGGTGGCGAAGATCTCGTAGCGAGCTAGGAAGAGCTGGGTGCGGATTCGCTCACCGTCGAAATCGGTGACTTTGCCTCCCTCCGCCCGGGAGATTTCCTGGGTGACCGCTCCCTTTTCCAGGGTTCCGCGGGTCTTGGGCGCATCGAGAAATTCCTGGCGCAGATGTTCGCAGTACTCACAATCGGCATCCATGATGAGGATGGCGACGGGCAAGCCTCGTTCGCGTGCTTCAGCCCCGATGCTGGCCCAGTCGTATTGGTTGTCGGCAACCAGGGGGCCCGCCAGAACCAGCAGGCAGAAAATCAGGGCGTTGGAAAATCGGGGTAACATGAAGGTGTAGGTTACTTGGTTTGAAATTTATCTTTAAATTAAGAATATATATTTCATCTAATATAAGCAACTTTTATTATTGAAGCGCGCTTCTTGGGTGGCCTGATTAGTTGGGGATTGGGAATGGGTAACAAGGGCGCGAGGGAGGCTCCATGACCCTGATCGAACTTCTGGCCTATCTGGTGACTGGGATCTTTTCCGGCTTGCTGGCAGGTCTTCTCGGCCTTGGCGGTGGGGTCGTGATTGTCCCCTCACTGATACTGGTCTTTGGTCGCCTGGGCTTCTCACCGGAGTGGATAGCGCATCTTGCGGTGGGTACTTCTCTGGCCACTATTATCGGCACTGGGGGCGCGTCGACCCTGGCCCATCAGCGGCGTGGGGCAGTGCGCTGGGAATTGGTCTGGAGACTGGCACCTGGCATCGTCTTGGGGGCATGGGCGGGTGCCGCCATTGCCGGTCTGCTCCCCCAGGAATGGCTTCAACGCCTGTTTGGGGTCTTTTTGATCTATGTCGGGGTGCGGATGTTGCTGCCCAGGGCAGAAATTCATGGGGCTTCCGCCCCAGGCCCCTTGGGTCTGACGCTGATGGGGGCGGGGATCGGCACCCTCTCCGCCATTGTTGGCATTGGTGGAGGGACCTTGACGGTACCCTACCTGGCCAGAATAGGATTGACCATGCGCCAAGCCGTGGCGTCGTCGAGTGCCTGTGGTATTCCCATAGCAGTGGCCGGGGCCATTGGTTTCATGGTCACGGGTTGGGGTAAGGAGGGGTTGCCCGAGATGAGCACTGGGTTCGTTTATTGGCCAGCAGCTATTGGCATCCTGGTAACCAGCATGCCCATGGCGCCCATGGGCGCCCGCCTGGCCCATAGCCTGCCTCTCCCAGTGCTGACGCGAATCTTCGGCGTCCTGCTGTTGCTCGTAGCCTTGCGATTGCTGCTGGGCTGATCAAGCCGGGCCAGGTTGAGGGGATTACTTTTCAGCCGTGGCCGGGGGGCTTGAAAACATGGATCTTGATTGATCCAACCAAAGTCGCCGGTAAAGAAACAGGTCGCCATTCTGGTCCCGCAGGGCCAGCCGGCCATCGGACTCTGCGAATTCAAATGGACTTATGAAGGTGTTTTCCGGGTTATAAAGGGCCAGACGCTCACCACTCAATTGGATATAGCCATCCACATAGCCACTAAAGCCAGGATAGATACGGAAGTGGTTGCCTTGGACGATTAACAACTCGCCATTCCGGCCCTCCCAGATCCCGTCCAGACGGGAACCGGACATGGGCAAGCCCCCGGCTGCAACCCCTGGCAATTTGAGGCCTTCGGTCATCTGCTTCATGACCTCGCTCCCCTTACTCATGAAACCTGATGGGTCGCCGCCAGGCGCTGGCCAAGACGATGTGCCTGGCATGCCAGTCATGCTGGACAGTCCGGGTATGGACACACCGCCGGGAACACCACTGTAGGGAACTAGGGGCGGGGTCACGGCGGGATTGGCCGGTGGATTTAAAAAGCCCATGGCATCCATCATCCGGGCCATGGCGTCGGCCATGGCTGCTCTGGGTGCGGTGCTCGTATCTCCGGCAGCAGCCCCGGAAGTCAAGAGCAGAAGGAGCGTTAGGACAAGGATTCCGACCTGATTTACGAGTGGTTCATGGATCAGAAGTGCAGTTGGGCCATGGGACTGGAGCATCCGGGGTTATGATCTCATAGTGGCCAAGTTTTGGGGCCAGGGCCAGTGATGACCCCAAGAATCCTTCGCATTCTAGCAAAAGCTGACCGGCCCCGCCCCTCTCGCGACTTCCTGCGAAATTCCTTCAGGGGCCATATGATGTCGCCCAAATTGCCAACAGGAGTACCCCATGAGCCCAGAATTGGAAGACCTCTGTCAAACACTCCGCGCCGTCGCGCAAAGTGAGATCTTGCCCCGCTTTCAGCATACGGCTGCCAGGCTCAAAAAGGATGGCAGCCTGGTCACGGCGGCTGATGTAGGTACCCAGGCCCTTATCCTTACCGAACTCAAAAGTCGCTATCCAAGTATGCCAGTACTTAGCGAGGAGATGACTTCCGAGGAGCAGGAGGCCTTACTCGCGGATACTCACGGCGATTTCTGGTGTTTGGATCCGCTCGATGGGACCAGCAATTTTGCGGGTGGCTTCCCCTTCTTCGGGATCTCCCTGGCACTGTTCAAAGGTGGTCAGGCTCGATTGGGTCTGGTTCTTGACCCAGTCCGTGATGAGTGTTTTTCCGCCGAACGGGGGATGGGCGCTTGTTTGAATGGACAGTCCTTGCGGCTGACACCAACATGTGACGCCCTCAATGATGCGCTGGCCTTGGTGGATCTTAAACGCCTGCCGGTGGAAATCCTTATGCGTCTTGGGGGCAACGCCCCTTTTCGGTCGCAGCGCAGCATGGGGGCGGTTGCCCTTGAGTGGTGCTGGCTGGCGGCGGGACGGGCGCGGCTCTATCTGCATGGCGGACAAAGGTTGTGGGACTGGGCCGCTGGGCGCCTCATTGCCAGCGAGGCAGGGGTTCAGAGCCTTCTCCTGGGTCAAGGGGGTGGTCGCGCTTTGGCTGGGCTATCGCTTGAGCCCAGCATGGCCGTGGCTGCTGCAAGTGGACCCTTGCTGGAGCGATGGATCGCCTGGCTGGGGTTGGGGGCGGGGGAAATGGGTCTTTGATTCTGGGTAGCTTACCCCTAAATAATGGCCCTGTTGGCCATCAAAGCGCCGCCACCCAGAAACAAGAGGCCAGTTCAGACCATGACCGACACCATTTCTAATTACGATATGCAAATCAGCAGTGGCATCGCTGCCTTCGAGGCCAAGCATTTTGCAAGGGCTTCGGGTTTGTTGTCTCCCTTGGCGGAGGCCGGCGACCCCCAGGCTCAATATCGCATGGCGATCATGGCCCAGAACGGCCTAGGGATGCACGAGAACCAGGGTTTGGCATATCGCTTCATGAAGGCTGCCGCCGAAGCGGGAATGGATATTGCCCAGCACGGCTTGGGATTCATGTACCTCGAAGGCGAATGCACCGATCGAGATCCTGTTCAGGCTGCCCATTGGTTTCGCCTGGCCGCCGAGCAGGGACTGGTAGGCTCCCAGACCACCCTGGCTAGGCTATACGCGGAGGGGTTGGGGGTGGAGAAAAACCCTGAGGAGGCCCGTAAATGGTATCGGCTGGCCGGCTTTGATGAGGTCTGAAGGGCCAAATTGGTCAGACCAGGTCAGGCATCTGGTTCATGGACCAATGCCCTCCTGTAGGGTGTTTCTTCCCCTGGATAAAACCTAGTCTGGATCAACCTATTCGATCATTTGGCTCAAGGCGTGTCCCGGTTTGACCATGGGCAGCACGTCCTCCGTCTTGTCAATCCATATATCGACGAGGGTTGGGCCCGGGGCTGCCAGAGTCTCCTCTAGCCCTTCCCGAAGTTTGGCTGTCTCAGTGATGCGCCTGGTGCGAATGCGTGGATAGACCTGTTCCAAGCCTAAAAGATCGGGGATCTGGCGGCGGCAGGCGGGATCAGTCAGGGTACAGTCGGGTTTGCATTCGGCGCTGCGAGCCAGGCAGGTCTCGTAGTGGTGGCCCCCGTCCATCATGTCCTCCCACTGGCGAACCATGCCCAAAAAACTGTTGTTCAGTACAAACATCTTCAGGGGGATACGGTTTGCCGCCACCGTGGCCAACTCCTGGATATTCATCTGAAAGCTGCCATCGCCGTCAATCAGCACCACAGGCTTGTCCGGGTTGGCGAACCAGGCGCCGATGGCTGCGGGCAAGCCAAAACCCATGGTTCCCAGTCCGCCGGAACTGATCCATTGCCGGGGTCGTGAAAACCGATAGTACTGGGCTGCCCACATCTGATGCTGACCCACCCCGGTAACCAGGGTTGCGTCCCCCTCCGTGAGGCATGACAGGGCCTCGACCACCGCCTGGGGCTTGATGCACTCAGTCTGCAGATAGGGCTTAGGCATCTGCAAGCGCCAGTCACCTACCCGTGCCATCCAGTCCGGGTGCCGGGCACGTTTGCCGGTGGTGAGTCCATATTCGAGGAAGTGCTTGAGGTCTGCGGTCAGGGACAAATCCGTGCGGATGCGCTTGTCCAGTTCCGAGGGGTCTATGTCCACATGCGCAATCCGCTTGCCGGTGGCAAAGTCCTTGACTGCGACACGATCATCGAAACGGCCTCCAAGGGTCAGAATCAGGTCTGCCTCGCGCAGGGCATAATTAGCCGGGATGGCGCCGTGCATACCCGGCATACCGAGGTTGTAAGGGCGTTCGAAAGGAATGGCACCCAGGGCGTTGAAGGTGGTGGAGACTGGAACCTCGAAACGTTCGGCGAAGTGTTGCAGGGCCTCGGAGGCGCCAGCGTGAATGATGCCACCACCAGCCTTGATGACAGGCCGATCTGCGCTAGCTAAGGCATCAAGGATGGCATCTGCCGTCTTCTCATCAAAAATTTCGGTTTCGCGGTGACGTATGCGTGGGCTGTTCCCCGTGGCCGCATGCGCCAGTTGGACATCCTTGCAGATGTCCACCACCACTGGGCCGGGTCGGCCACCCTGGGCAAGGGCAAAGGCCTCGCGCAGGACCCACTCCAGATCCCGCACATCTTTGACCAGATAGTTGTGCTTAGAGATGGGGCGGGTCATGCCGATGGTATCCACCTCCTGGAAGGCGTCTGTGCCAATGGCGAAGCTGGGTACCTGGCCGGTAATAAAGAGGGTGGGGATGGAGTCCTTGTAGGCGTCGGCGATGGGTGTGACCAGGTTGGTGGCGCCAGGGCCCGAGGTGGCTAGGGCAACGCCCACCCGGCCACTGGCGCGGGCATAACCTTCCGCCGCGTGTCCCGCACCCCCTTCCTGGCGGCATAGGATGAATTGCGGCGCCCTTTGACCGCGCCGCATACGTTTGTTCAACTCCACATGCAAGGGAATCACGGCCCCGCCCGTATGCCCGAAGATGTGTTCCACGCCAAGGTCGACGAGGATATCGAAAAGAAGACTGGCGCCGGTGTGGCTAGGGCTGGACATGGTGGGGACCACTGACTGAGGAATCACAGGATATATCCTGAAGCCGCCATGGCTCTGGAATCAAGACAGGAATGTCGGAATTAAATGAGGGGTGAGGCTCATGGTGGGGTATTGAAGGATCGGGAAATAGAGGGTTTTATCTGGCGATCAGGCGCCTTTCTCGTGGCACCTGTCACTATCAAAAACCACTCTTGAGGTCCCGGTCGATCAGGCCGCCGATTTTGTCGGTTTGTAGAAGATGTGGTTCCCGATGCGGGTGGTTTTCTTGTAAGTCCGTGACCAGTCAGGCTTGACCCGGGTCGCATGGAAATAGAGCGCCCCCTGAGTGGGGTCCTTATGCTGCCCCTCCAAGGTCTTACGGGCTATTTCCAGGGAATCTTGCCAGGCATCCGAATCTCTGGGGGGTGACTTGGGTTTTTGGCACCACCAGGAAAATTGGCAACTGTTCTTGTCGCGCTGCTTGAC
>CAZFZB010000030.1:25672-26812 GCA_964523415.1 uncultured Chromatiaceae bacterium
CCTTCATCGCTGGCCTCGGTATCCCGATCAGACTTTTTGCGATTATTGGCATCCTCGTCAAGGGCAACGGGTAGTGGGGATTCATGGGCCGGGTTAGCCGAAGCCAGGTTCATCGGGGCGGAAGCCATGACGCTAGCCGCGAGGATCAGGGTGCGGACATCCAGGTTCATGATTGAAACCTCATGAGAATATCATTATGTCAAGAGGTGGATATCATAGGGTTTTCCCTATTCCCTGTCAAGCCGTAGGAATTATACCCGCTATAACATGATTATAAACAATAAGTTATAAATACATTATTACCAATGCAGGTTCACGCACCTCCCGCCGGACCTTCCGGACTTGGAGATTGATAACCTGTTGTTATATTAGAAAATCATTTGATAGTTATGCTCGCGGGATGGCCTTAAAGGCGTAAACCCGTTCCACCATGCGTGTCAGACCTTCTTGGCGGTAGCGCGGGGTTGTGGCCAGGAGATCCATGGCCGCGATCTCGGTAAGGTTGAGGTGCTGCGAAAATAGCCTGCGGATCTCTTGATCGCTGACGGCAAAGGGTGGCCCGGTCCGCTCTGTCTGTTCGTAGTCCAGGGTGATGAGGAGTCCGCTGATCGTTTGGGGCAGCAGGGTGGCCAGGTGTTGGGCATAGCTGGCCCGCATATTAGCTGGCAAGGCGATTAGGGAGGCGCGGTCGAAGAGGGCGGTTACGTCTGCGACCTGTTCAGGTTGCAGGGCAAAGAAGTCGCCGCAGAGGATCTCCAGTTCATCGATGCGGTATCGCCTAAAGGGAGGGGCATCGCTGATGGTCGGCGTCAGGCCGTTTTCGGTGAAAAAGGCCTCAACTCCGAGTGGGCTGATTTCCACCCCCAGGACCCGGTAACCCTCTCCCGCCAGCCAGAGCAAATCCCGTGATTTACCACAGAGGGGCACTAGGACGCGAGCGCCAGGCATCACGCCCGACGGCGGCCAATAGGCCTGCAGGTGCGGATTGAATTCGTCTTGATGCCAGCCGGTCTCACCCTTTAGCCAGCGTTGGTGCCAAAATTCCTGATTCATAGCACTGGGTTTCCATGTGAGTCAGCTGGGGGCTGGCAAGGTGTTGGGAGAGATATTGAATAGGGCATGTTAGGACTGAAATTCCTC
>CAZFZB010000031.1:0-26725 GCA_964523415.1 uncultured Chromatiaceae bacterium
CCGGCGTTGGCCAGATAGGCACCCGCCCGTCCGGGGATGGGGGACTGGACCTGGCAGTACTCCAGATTCAGCCGCGCCTGCTCCACCTCCGCCTCCTGGGCCCGGATGGCTTGTCGCAGCACCATGGCGGCGTTGGTGAAGTGTTCGGCCTGGGAGCGGGATACGGTGCGCTTGGACTCCAGGGCCGCGTAGCGATCCGCCTCGTCCTGGGCGAATTTCAGCTCAGCCTCGGTTCTGTCTAGTTGGGCCTCGGCGGAGCGCAGCTTGGCCTCGAAGGGGGCGGGGTCCACCGAATAGAGGAGATCCCCGGCGGCCACGGCCTGGCCCTCCTCGAAGTGTCGCGCCAGGATTTGGCCGCCGACCCGCGGCAGCAGGGTGGCGGAATTAGACGGCTCGGCGCGGCCTACCTCTTCCACCGCCACGGGCACCTCCTCGGTAATGACCTGGAGCGTGACCACGGGCACGGGAGGCGGTGGGGGAGGGGCTGAGGGCCGCCCGCAAGCGGCCAGACCCAGGAAAGACAGCAGGATCAGGGGAAGGGCGGGCGAAGGTCGCATGGGCATGGCTGGGAAATCCCGGTGCCCGGGAAGATTGGGAAGGCAAAATCTTAGTCCCGGCACAAGCCGGAGTACAAGCGCCATAGGTCCTCGCCATAGGACCTCGCGATGGGGCTCAGTGCAGGACGGGAGGGACGATGGTGACCGGGGCCGGAGCCGGGGTGGTCAGCGGCGCGACTTCGTAGCGATAGTGCTTGATCTTACGGCGGATGTTGCGCTGGATGATGATGCCCAGCACCTGCCATTCCAGGCCGGTGAGTTCGATCTCGGGATAGATGTCATTGAGGGCGATCAGGGATTCCCGGCCGGTTTCATCGCGTCGGTATTGGCGGAACCAGCGCACCCCCTCGACCTCGACGAAGACGTACATGCCATCGGTGCAGCGATCATCGGGCCGGATGACCACGATGCACTGGTCCGGAAATTCCGGCTCCATCTCGTTGCCGAGGACTTGCAGGGCATAGGGTTCGCGCAGGCTGCAACCGGTGAAATCGAAGGGGTCGTCCGTCATAGGGTAGTCTCGGGCTGGCGCTAAAGTCTCATTAAAAGCCAAAAGGCGGTGCGGGCGCCAGAAGTGTGACATCTCGAACCCCGCCCAGGGCTATTATCACCCCCTCGGGCCCCCATATCGGAGGCCAAAGGAGTTCAATTAGGGAGCCCCATGATCACCAATGCCACCGAACGGGTCCACAAGGACCGCCGTGATGCCCACAACCTGCGGGCCATGCTGCCTTATTTATGGGAGTTTCGCGGCCGGGCCCTCCTGGCGCTCGCCTGCCTGGTGCTGGCGAAGGTGGCGAACGTGGGGGTGCCACTGGTGCTGAAGGAGATAGTCGATGCCCTGGGCCCGGGTGTGACCCAGACCCTGATTCTGCCCCTCAGTTTGCTGCTGGCCTACGGGCTGTTCAAGCTATCCGCGACCCTCTTCAACGAGTTGCGCGATATCGTCTTTGCGCGGGTCCGATATCGGGCCATGCGCCGGCTCTCGACCCGGGTGCTGGATCACTTGCATCGGTTATCGCTGCGCTATCACCTGGAGCGACAGAGCGGGGCCATCAGCCGGGACCTGGAGCGCGGGACGCGCTCGGTCAGTTCCATTCTCAATTACATGGCCTTCAGTATCCTGCCAGTGTTAGTGGAGTTCGGTCTGGTGGGGGCCATCCTGCTCTCCCGCTACGATCTGGCCTTTACCCTGGTGACCTTTGGCGCCGTGGCCCTTTACGCCCTCTTTACCTTCGCCGTGACCGAGTGGCGGATGGATTATCGCCATCAAATGAACCGGCTGGATTCCCAAGCCAACAGCCAGGCCTTCGACAGCCTGATCAATTACGAGACCGTCAAATATTTTGGTAACGAGGGCATGGAGTTGCGGCGCTATGACGCCACCCTCGATGGCTGGGAGCAGGCGGCGGTGAAAAGTCAGACCTCCATGTCCCTGCTCAACTTTGGTCAGGGTGCCATCATCGCCTTGGGAGGAACCGCCATCCTCTGGCTGGCGGCCCAAGGGGTGGTGGCGGGCACCATGAGTATCGGCGACCTGGTCATGGTCAACGCCCTTTTATTGCAGATATTTATCCCACTGAACTTCCTGGGGATCGTCTATCGCCAGATCAAATACGCCCTGGCGGACATGGACCTGGTGTTCAAGCTGTTGGAGCGGGAGCCGGAGGTGCGGGACGCCCCCGCGGCCCGCCCCTTGATGCTGGGGCCGGGCACCATCCGTTTCGAGGGGGTCGATTTCCATTACCAAGAGGAGAGGCCGATCCTGCGCAACCTGAGCTTCAGCATTGGTCCCGGGCAGAAGTTGGCCGTGGTGGGACATAGCGGGGCAGGCAAGTCGACCCTGTCCCGGCTCCTGTTCCGCTTCTATGATGTGACGGGCGGATGCATTCTGATCGATGGCCAGGACCTGCGGGGCCTGACCCAGGACAGCCTGCGGGCGGCCATAGGTATCGTTCCTCAGGATACGGTGCTGTTCAACGACACCCTTTATTACAATATCGCCTACGGTCGCCCGGGGGCGACGCGGGAAGAGATCGAGCAGGCGGCGGCCATGGCCCATATCCGGGACTTCATCGAGAGCCTGCCGGAGCGGTGGGACACGGTGGTGGGGGAACGCGGACTCAAACTCTCCGGTGGCGAAAAGCAACGGGTGGCCATTGCCCGGGCCATCCTCAAGCGGCCGCGCATTCTGGTCTTCGACGAGGCCACCTCGTCCCTGGACAGTGCCACGGAGCAGGCCATAGGCCGAACCCTGGCCGAGGTAGCCGAGAACCATACCACCCTCGTCATTGCCCACCGCTTGTCCACGGTGGTAGACGCAAACCAGATTCTGGTTCTGGAGGCCGGGCGTCTGGTGGAGGAGGGGACCCACCGGGAGTTGCTGGCCTTGGGCGGCCGCTATGCGGGTATGTGGGAGTTGCAACGGCGCGAGCGGGAACAGGCCCTGGGTAAGGAGTCGGCCTGATGCATATCCCACCTCCCCTTTCGTCCCGGGCCAGGGCCCTTGCGGCTCGAGGGCGGGGGTCGGTTTGGAAGGAGGTGGGAGAGATGGGTCTGATCCTGCCCCTGTCGGCCCTCGTCACGGGGTCGTTGGGCTTATTCCTGTTGCTAATGGCCTCCACCGAGGTGGGAGGATGGGACCAGCCCTTCCGGATGCTCGCGGCCGCTTTGTTGGTCCTGACCCTGGGTGGTCTGGGTCTTGCGGCTTGGAGGTTGTATGACCGGTTGCTCCTGCCCCTGGCCACCCTGGAGGAGACGGTCGTCTGTGTCTGCCAGGGTGAACCGGGTGCGGGTGGCGTCCTCAGTTCCCTGAGTCACCAGGCGGGGATGCTCGCCAACCTGACCCGCGCCATCGAGGGCCTGAACGAGGAACTGGCGGAGCTCTACGAGGACATGGATAACCGGGTTGCCCGCCAGACCACGCGCCTGGCGCAGAAGACCGCCTCCATCAAGATCCTCTACGAGGTCGCGGCGGGTATCAACGAGGCCGAGTCACTGGACGGCCTGCTGCTGCGCTTTCTGCAGGTCCTGAAGGAGATGGTGAACGGTCGCGCGGCTACGGCCCGCCTGCTCAAACCGGATGGAGGCCGGCGGTTGGTGGGATCCATAGGTCTGGATGAAGAGCGGGTTGACGATCGGGCCCCCTTGGGCCTGGACCTGTGCCTCTGTGGCAAGGTCCTGGCGTCCGGGGATATCCTGTGTGACAAGGAACAACGCTATTGTTCACGGGTCTATGGCCGGCACATGTTCCGGACGGACGAGATCGCGGTGGTGACCATACCGCTGGAGCACCGGGACGAACTCCTGGGTTACTACACCATCTTCGTGGATAAGCCCGGCATCGCTGGGCGCGAGGATATTCTGGAGTTGCTGTTCAGCATAGGCCATCATCTGGGCATTGCCGTGGCCAAGCACAGGTCGGATGCGGATGCTTTGCGCCTGTCCATCATGGAGGAACGTAACTCCCTTGCCAACGAATTGCACGATTCCCTGGCGCAAACCTTGGCCAGCCTGCGGCTTCAGGTTAACCTGTTTCAGGAATCCCTGGCTCAGGCCTCGATCCCGGATAAGGCCAGGCTCGATCTGGACCGCCTCAGTGGCGGCCTCGACGAGGCTCATCGAGAGTTGCGCAGCCTCCTTGTGAATTTCCGCGCGCCTATGGATCGGCGCGGCCTGGTGCCGACCCTGGAGCGACTCACCTCCAGTTTTCGCCGGGCCACTGGGCTCAAGGTTCTGATGCAGAATAATCTGCGGGCCTTTGAATTGCCGGCGGCGGCGGAGTTACAGGTCACACGCATCGCCCAGGAGGCCCTGGCCAACATTCGCAAGCATGCGCGTGCCCAGACGGTTCGGGTGTTGCTCACTACCAAGATGGAGGGCGGTCAGGTTCTGCTGATCGAGGATGATGGGGTGGGCTTCCAACTGCCAGAGCCGGAGGGGCAAACGGGGGAACACATCGGCCTGTCCATCATGCGGGAACGTGCCCGTCGCATGGGTGCCGAGCTGCGCATCGAGAGCGAGCCGGAGGAGGGTACCCGGGTGGAACTGCATTTCTCGCTGCCGGACCGCCGTCAGCCACAGCCAGGGGGACTTACCTGATGCGCGTGCTGTTGATTGACGACCATGCCCTTTTTCGATTCGGGGTCTGTGAACTCCTCGAGCGGCGCGGCATTCAGGTGGATGCCTTGGGTGATGGTGAGGCGGGGTTGGTGCGGGTGGCGGAGATGGCCCCGGATGTCGTCCTGCTTGACCTGCGGATGCCCAGGATGACAGGGCTGGATGTCCTTAAGCGCCTCCGCGAGGCGGGCAAACAGATGCCGGTGGCCATGCTGACCACCAGTACCGACGAACGAGACCTGATCGCCGCACTCCAGGGCGGGGCTCAGGGCTACCTGTTGAAGGATATGGAGCCGGAGGAATTGATCACGGCGCTGCAGGATATCCTGGCGGGACGCACCGTGGTTGCCAAGGAATTGACCGGTATCCTGGCCCGCGTGGTTCAGGGGGGACACGAGGATTTGCGTGCACCGCTGGCCTTTTCCGATCTGACTCCCCGAGAGCGCGAGATCCTCTGTCATCTGGCCGAGGGTCGCAGCAATAAAGGCATTGCTCGCTTATTGGGTATCACGGATGGCACCGTTAAGCTCCACGTCAAGGCCATTCTGCGCAAGTTGGCGGTCCATTCGCGGGTGGAGGCGGCGGTCATCGCGGTCGAGAAGAATCTTTGTGAAAGGTGACTAAGGATGCCTGTCGCCTGCCTGGTGCATCGCACCAGACCAGGCACCTTGCCCGGTTGGAGGTGATGGCCAGGCGCTGTTGTAGAGGTATGACGACATGAAAAATTTTATTGAACTGGTGCGCAACTGTCTGACAGAGGTGCGCGAGATCATGCCCTGGGACCTGGAGGAGAGGCTCGCGGCCAACCCGGAGTTATTGATCGTGGATGTGCGCGAACCTTACGAGTTCTATGCCATGCATATCCCCAACTCCATCAATGTCCCACGTGGCATCCTGGAGTCCGCTTGCGAGTGGGATTATGAGGAGACGGTCCCCGAGTTGGTGCGGGGCCGTGACCGGGAGATCGTGGTCGTTTGTCGCTCCGGCTATCGCAGCATCCTCGCGAGCCACGTCATGCAGGTGCTGGGCTTCACCCAGGTGGCATCACTCCAGACGGGCCTGCGGGGTTGGAAGGACTATGAACAGCCCCTGGAGGATGCCCATGGTCAGGAGGTGGACCTGGATGAGGCCGACACCTATTTCACGCCCATCCTGCGCCCCGACCAGATGCGACCGTCGGAGTTGGCCTGAGGCCGGGGCGCGGGATCCTCACTCCCCGGACCCTAAAGACTTATCATTTCCTTGCGAATCACAAACCGCGGAATCCATCGCCTCATGATTTCCCTACTCGATTACGGCGCGGGCAATGTCCGCAGTGTCCGCAACGCGGTACTCAAACTTGGCCATGACCTGAAGGACATCCGGACCCCCGAGGATATCCACCAGGCCGAGTTCATCCTCTTTCCGGGCGTCGGTAGTTTTGGCTCTGCCATGCAGCGGCTGCATCAGATGGGTTATTTCGGGCCCTTGCGCGACTACTTAGTTGCGGGCCGGCCCTTCCTGGGCATTTGCATAGGTCTCCAGGCCCTGTTCGAGGGTAGCGACGAGTCTCCCGGTGTAGAGGGACTGGGCATTATCCCCGGCCAGGTCCGCCGCTTCGTCTCACCGGGCCTGGCCGTGCCTCACATAGGCTGGAATGGCATCCGTCCCCGGCAGGCCTCCCCCCTGATGGCGGGGGTCCAGGGGGAGAAGCTGTATTTCGTGCATTCCTACCGCGCCGTGCCAGAAGAGGCCAACGCGGAATGGGTCCTGGCGGAGACGGATTACGGTGAGACCTTCATCAGCGCCCTTAGCCGGGGTTCCGTAGCGGCGGTGCAGTTCCATCCGGAAAAGAGCGGTCCGGTAGGGTTGGGCCTGCTGAATCGTTTCCTGTATGCCGCTGGGCGCCCGGGCGTCTCGGATCAGGAGGAGGGGTCGGGGGATCCGAGGCCGGGCGCGGGAGAGCCGACGCGGTTGGCCAGGCGTGTCATCGCCTGCCTCGATGTGCGCGCCAATGATGCCGGTGACCTGGTGGTCACCAAGGGTGATCAGTACGACGTGCGCGAGGAGGGTGAGGTCCGAAATCTGGGCAAGCCGGTGGATCTGGCGCGGCGATACTACGAGGAGGGGGCCGATGAGATCACCTTCCTCAATATCACCGCCTTTCGCGACTTCCCCCTTGCCGATCAACCCATGCTGGAGGTGTTGAAAAAGACCTCGGAGAATGTCTTCGTCCCCCTGACCATTGGCGGTGGCATCCGTGCCTTTACCGACGCCGAAGGTCGCTACTATTCCGCTCTGGAGGTGGCGTCGGAGTATTTCGCCTCGGGGGCGGATAAGATTTCCATTGGCAGCGATGCCGTGACGACCGTTGAGCAGGTGCTGGCCCAGGGTGGTCCAACAGGCGATAGCGCCATCGAGACGATCGCCCATCGCTATGGGCGCCAGGCCGTTGTCATCTCCATCGATCCCCGACGCGTCTATGTGGCGGCGCCCGAGGAGGCCCCCGGCCATCATGTCGTTCCCACCCTCATCCCGGGACCGCGGGGCGAGGCCTGGTGTTGGTTTCAATGCACCATCAAGGGCGGCCGCGAGGGGCGTGAACTGGATGCCGTGACCCTGGCCCGAGTTTGCGAGCAGCTGGGCGCAGGAGAAATCCTCCTCAATTCCATCGACCGCGATGGAACTGGCGCCGGCTTCGATCTGGAGTTGATCCAGGCGGTGCGGTCGGCGGTGACAATACCCGTCATCGCCTCCAGTGGTGCTGGCCGGGTGGAGCACTTTTCCGAGGTCTTTGCCGTTACCCAGGTAGAGGCGGCCCTGGCGGCGGGTATTTTCCATCGCCACGAGGTTCCTATCGCCTCGGTCAAGGAACACCTGCGGCGGTCGGGCATCGAGGTGCGGCGCTAGGCCGGGTCTGGTCTGGGATCGGCCTGTGGCACTATCCCGGGTCCGGTCTTCGCGGTTTGACTTGGGATCATCTATTATTCGATCAACTTACCCTAAAGCCGGAGATCGCCATGCGCCCCACCCTGCTCCTGGTTAGTGCCCTGACAATAGTGCTTGCCGCCTGTGGGTCGAGTTCCCGGCAGGATAGCCCTGGCATGGGTGGGACCTATTTGCGCTCGGCCTCGGGTGACACGCGGTTGCGGGGCGATTATGCCAACTATCCCGCCGCCCAGGCCTTTGTCGAGCGCATGGTGGCTGAGGGTTTTGATCGGGCTCAGGTGGTGGACTGGCTCTCCCGGGCTCACCGCCAGCAGTGGATCGTCGACTTCGTCAATAAGCCCGATGCCAAGCCCTCCAATCAGCCGACGGGCGCCTGGACACGCTACCGGGCCAAGTTCCTCACCGAGGCCAATATCACCAAGGGTTCGGCCTTCTGGGCACGCTATGATCGCGATCTGAATCGTGCCCAGGAGAAATACGGGGTGCCTCCCGAATATGTGCTCGCCATCATCGGGGTGGAAACCAACTGGGGCGGTTACATGGGCAAGCACCGGGTGATGGATGCCCTCACCACCCTGGCCTTCGATTTTCCCCGCCGGTCCGATTACTTCACGGACGAGCTGGCGGCCTATCTCAGGATGACCCGTGACGAAGGCATGGATCCCTTCAAACCCCAGGGCTCCTATGCGGGCGCCATGGGTTATGGCCAGTTCATGCCCTCGAGCTACCTGAAGTGGGCGGTCGAATTCGATGGCGATGGCATGCGCGATCTCTGGAACCCCGTGGATGCCATTGGTAGCGTGGCCAATTATTTCTCCGTCCATGGCTGGCGCCGGGGGGAGCCCGTGGCGGTCAGGGCCGAGGCCAGCGGCGCTATCGGGCTTAAGAACGGCTTCGATTCCCGTTACAGCCTGGCGACACTGGCTGGCGATGGCATCCGCCCCATGGGGCGCTTGCCGATGGGCGAAGAGGTCAGCCTCATCCGCCTCGACGCGGCAGGTGGGTACCAATATTGGTTGGGATTGAACAACTTTTACGTCATCACCCGATATAACCACAGTAGTTACTATGCCATGGCCGTCCACCAATTGGCGCAGGCCCTGCGGGCACGCCATGAAGGTGCCTCGGATGCCCGCCTGACGGGCCTGGGTGCAGCCTGGGAGCCGAGCCTCTGACCCGACTTGCTGCTACCGTGTCTTTGACCGCGTTGGCCCGGATTCGGATCTAGGCTATCGTCCCCTTGGTGGACACTAAACAGCCACCTCTTGAAACTCGCCCGGTAACCAGTCTGCGGGGGGTGGGCCCTAGGATCGCCGCGCTATTGGGGCGGCTGGGGCTCGAGACGGTGCTGGACCTGCTTTTCCACCTGCCTCTGCGTTATCAGGACCGTTCCCGGCGCCGGCTGATTGGTACCCTGCTGCCGGGGGAAGAGGCCCTCATCGAGGGTGAGGTGGCCGAGGCACGCATCAGCCATGGCCGGCGCCGCACCCTGAAGGTCTGGTTGTCGGATGAGTCCGGTATCCTCCCCCTGCGATTTTTTCATTTTGGCGGTGCGCAAACTTCAATCTTAACCCCTGGGGCGCGGTTGCGCTGTTTCGGGGAGGTACGTGCCGGGGCCCCCTCGCTGGAGATGATCCATCCCGAATACCGGTTGGTGACGGGTGCAAGCGCAATGGATCATGAGGAGGGCCTGACGCCCATCTACCCAACCACGGAGGGTCTCCAGCAGGTCAGTTTACGCAATTTGGTTACGCAGGCCCTGGCCTTGCTGGAGTCAGATCAGGCCGCGGGCGGACTTGGGCCACCGGATTTGCTGCCAACCGAGGTGCTGGACCCAATGGGGTTGCTGAGCCTGGTGGAGGCCCTGCGTTTCCTGCACCATCCACCCCGGGAGGCACTGGGGCTGGATTTGACCGAGCGCCGCCACCCGGCCTTTCAGCGCCTCGCCTTCGAGGAATTGGTTGCCCATCAGTTGGCCCTGCGCCGCTTGCGCCGTCAGCGTCAGCGGCTGGAGGCCCCGGTACTGGCCGGGGGCAACCTGAGGACCCAGCTATTGCTGGGGTTGCCCTTCGATCTGACAGGTGCCCAACGGCGGGTGCTGGAGGAAATCGCCGCTGATCTGGTCCGGCCGCGCCCCATGCTGCGGCTGCTGCAAGGGGACGTCGGCTCGGGAAAGACGATAGTGGCGGCCCTCGCCGCCCTACAGGCGGTGGAATCGGGTAGCCAGGTCGCCCTCATGGCCCCTACCGAGTTGCTTTCCGAGCAGCATCGACGCAACCTCATGGCCTGGCTGGGTCCCTTGGGGCTGGCGCCAACCTGGCTGACCGGCCGCCATAAGGGCAGGGAGCGTGAAGAACGGCTGGCGCGCATCGCCTCGGGCGAGGCGCGCTTGGTCGTGGGGACCCACGCCCTCTTTCAGGAGGATGTCGCCTTTCAGGATTTGGGATTGGCCATTATCGACGAGCAGCACCGCTTCGGTGTCCATCAGCGCCTGAGGCTGCGTGAGAAGGGCTCCCGCGAGGGCAGGGTGCCCCATCAACTCATCATGACGGCGACCCCAATCCCACGCTCCCTAGCCATGACCCTCTATGCCGACCTGGATTTGTCCGTCATCGACGAGATGCCGCCGGGCCGCACACCCGTGGCGACGGTGGCGGTGCCGGATAGTCGCCGGGAGGAGGTGATGGCCCGGGTGCGGGAGGCCTGTGCCAATGGCCGCCAGGCCTATTGGGTCTGTACTCTGATCGAGGAATCGGAGGCCCTGCAATGTCAGGCGGCCGAGGAGACGGCACGGGTGCTGGCTGAAGCCTTGCCAGATCTGCGGATCGGGCTCGCTCACGGTCGCCTCAAGGAGGTTGAGCGGGAACGGGTGATGCGCGACTTTGTCTCGGGCGATCTGGACCTGCTGGTAGCCACCACGGTGATCGAGGTGGGTGTCGATGTGGCCAACGCCAGTCTCATGATCATCGAAAATCCCGAGCGCCTGGGTCTGGCCCAACTCCACCAGTTACGTGGCCGGGTCGGGCGGGGGACCCGGGCCAGCCATTGCCTGCTGCTCTACCATGCCCCCTTGTCACGCCTGGCGCGCGAACGGATCGAACTCTTGCGGCGCAGCACCAATGGCTTCGAGATTGCCCAAAAGGATCTTGAGATGCGCGGTGCCGGGGAGGTGCTGGGTAGCCGCCAGACGGGGGAGATGCAATTTCGCATCGCTGATCCCCTGGCCGATGAACCCCTGCTGATGGCCGCTCGTCAGGCGGCCGATCAGATCCTGGACCGGTATCCCGACCGGGTCAAACCGCTCATCACCCGTTGGTTGGGTTCCCGGGAGCATTGTGGTGGGGTCTGAGGCGCTGGCCTGGATCTGCGCGTGGAGCTGGCCCTGTGTCATAATTCGCCAGCAATTGGCTGGTCGAGCACATTGAATGGCAACCTGTATCCCGCCCGGCTAGGGCACAACCCCCCCTGTGAGGAATTATCCCAGGTTCACCCATGGCTCTGGCCCTTAATACCAGCCCTCCTAACCCCCTGGATTGGCGCCAGCGCCTACAGGCTTACGCCCTGCTGGTGCGTTTTCATCGCCCAATCGGGAGCCTCCTGCTCTTGTGGCCGGCCCTCTGGGCCCTATGGTTGGCATCCGAGGGACGGCCGCCCTGGCGGCTGGTATTGATCTTTATCGCCGGGGTCTTTCTGATGCGCTCCGCCGGCTGCGCCATCAACGACTTCGCGGACCGTAACCTCGATGGCCAGGTATGGCGAACCCGGGAGCGCCCCTTGGCAACTGGGCTCATCAGCCCGCGCGAGGCGCTTGGCGTATTTATCATTCTCAGCCTGGCGGCCTTTCTGCTCGTGCTTTTGTTGGATTGGAAAACCATTGCCATGTCCGTGGTGGCCCTGGGGCTGGCGATCCTCTATCCCTTCATGAAGCGCTTTACCTATTGGCCTCAGGTCTTCCTCGGCGCTGCCTTTGGCTGGGCCGTACCTATGGCTTACACCGCCAGTGTCGGCCAAGTTCCGCTCCAAGGCTGGTTGGTCTTTGTAGCCGCCTTGATCTGGGCCCTGATTTATGACACCGAGTACGCCATGGTGGATCGGAAGGATGACCTCAAGGCGGGCATCAAATCCACCGCTATCCTGTTCGGGTGTCAGGACCGGCTTCTGATAGGCCTGTTACAATCCACCTTTATCGGTCTCATGGCCTATGTCGGGCTGACGGCTGGGCGCGGGGCCTGGTATTGCGGTGGGTTGGCGGTGGCGGTCGGTCTCTCCGCCTATCAGCAATACCTGATGCGCGACCGGGAACCGGCGGCTTGTTTTCGAGCCTTCCTGAATAATAATTACCTGGGTCTGATCCTGTTTTTGGGTCTTTATCTGGATTACACCTTGTTCTGAAGTCCCTATCCCTGCGAACTTTTCACTAGCGGCGCGGGTCGAACTCGCATCGCCCAACCCCACCTAATAATCAAGAGGAATAACCCGTCATGTCCGTCCGTTTTCTCTTATCCCTGCTGTTCGGATGTCTGCTCTCGGCTCAGGCCTGGGCACTCGACGAAGGCATCGATTACACGACCCTGTCCAATCCCCAGCCGACGGAGACGGGTGACAAGATCGAGGTGCTCGAAATCTTTATGTACAGTTGCCCCCACTGCTTCCACCTGGAACCGACCATGGCGATGTGGCGGGGAACCAAGCCGGCCAATGTGGAATTTCGCCGGATGCCGGCGGTGTTTGGTCCCAAGCCGGATCTCCAGGCTCGGGCCTTCTATGCCGCGGAATCCTTGGGTAAGCAGGAGGTATTCACCGCGGCCATGTTCGACGCCATCCATGTGAAAAAACAGAAGATCGCGGATGACGACGCTGTCGTGCTGGTCGCCCAAGGCGCGGGCCTGGATGGTCCCGAATTCCGAAAGGCCCTCGATTCCTTCGACGTCAACATGAAGGTCAACCGCGCGCGCAATATCACTAATAGCTACGGAATTGACGGTGTTCCGACGGTGATCATCAATGGCAAGTATCGAACCAGCCCGGCCCAGACCGGCACCCGCGAAGGTATGCTCAAGGTGATTGACCAACTCATCGCCCGCGAAACCAAGGGCTCCTGATGCAGCGCCATTCCTCGCGGTGGCGGCAGGCTTGCAACTTGCCAAGTCTGGAAGGGAGGGTTTGGGTCCTTAGTCGTAGTAATGGGGTTTCACTTCTTCAATGACCTGAATATCGGGTGGGTGGGGATGGAGCCTTACCACCCAGTTCGGGAGTTTGGCCTGATTCGCGTGGTAGAGGGTCTCGGACTCGAAGAGGATGAGGACGAGCACCGTCACCATGATGGGCAGGATGCCCATGCCGACGATGATGGCCAGAACGGCCTCCCGTCTCAGGCCCACATAGGTATAGCCGATCCACCCTAACAGCAGTATCGCCAGGAGCAGGCATAGCATCAGGATGAAGATGCGGCTGCGTCGGGCACAGACCTGCCAATGGCACATGGGGTACCAGGGGTCACGGGTGAGGGACCGCCGTGCCCGCCACAGGATGTAGCCGAGGAGGGCAAAGGAGGTGAGGGGGATGATCGCCATGATCCAGGGAAAACTGCCCGCCAGGCCCCCGGCGCCAACGGCCATGAGAATATGATTGCCGATCAGATTGGTCAAAAAGACCTCGTGGGGAACATTGGCCCTTTTGATATCTTCGGGGCTGACCTGAAACCGCATCTCGAATCACCCGGTTGAGCGTATCCGCCTTCTAGGGCGGGCGTGAAAGAGAAAATTATACCCAAAACGGCTAGGTTATCGGGTTCCTCTCAGGGCGGAGCGGGGAGGGAGAGGCCTTGTTTTCCCTGTTGCTTGCGTGGCGATCACCACCACACACGGGGCAGGTCGGATCGGCGGGCAAATTCAGGGCGCGGAATTCCAAGGCTAAGGCGTCGATCAATAACAGGCGCCCGGCTAGGGTACGGCCAGAGCCGGTCAGAATCTTAAGGGTTTCCGTGGCCTGGATGGCGCCGACGATGCCTACCAGGGGTGAAAGGACGCCATTGTTAGTACAGGTCTCGTCCAACTGGCCCGCACTGGGGTAAAGGCACTGATAGCAGGGCCCGCCGGGGGTACCGGGGAAGACGGTGACCTGACCCTCGGCGCGTATGGCGGCGCCGGAAACGAGGGGGATCCGGTCTCGCTGGCAGGCGGCGTTGAGGGCGTAGCGGGTAGCGGGGTTATCGCAGGCGTCCACCACCACATCCACTCCCTCGAGCAGACCCGGCAGGCACCCGGCATCGATTGGGTTCGGGTAGCCCTCCACTAGGACATCGGGATTGATCGCCCCAAGGGCCTGAATGGCAGAGGCAACCTTGGTCATGCCAATGCGATCCGTGGTATGCAGGATCTGGCGCTGAAGGTTGGATAGGTCCACCTTATCGAAATCCGCTACCCGCAAGGTTCCAACCCCGGCGGCAGCCAGATAAAGGGCCACCGGTGAGCCGAGGCCGCCGAGACCCACGATCAACACCCGCGAATGCAGCAGGCGTTCCTGCCCCGCGATATCGATGGCCGGGAAATTGATCTGACGGCTGTAGCGCAGGAGTTGCTCGTCGTTCACGGCAGGCGATGGTCCCGTTCTTGTGGGGGTCGCTTTTGCGCAGCAGGTGGGGGACACCTCTTAGAAATGGGTCGATAGCCCAGGGTTGCACGCGGGTGGCCGGCGAGGTCGCGACGCGCCGCCACACGCTCGAAACCCAAAGCCCCCAGCAGAGACGGCACGGCGGTGCCTTGGTCAAAGCCGTGTTCCAAAACCAGAAGACCGCCCGGCTTGAGGCAAAGCCGGGCCTGGTGCGTGATGCAGCGCAGGGCGTCCAGGCCATCGGCACCGGAGGCCAAGGCGGATAAGGGCTCGCGTGGCAGGTCACCCTGGCTCAGATGCGGGTCACCAGCGGGGATATAAGGGGGGTTGGCGATAAGGGCGTCCAAACTGGCGGGTGCCAGAGGGGCTAGCCAGTCAGACCGCAGAACCCTGGCATTGGTAGCCTGGTAACGGGCGAAATTGTCCGCCGCCACAGCGGCCGCGCCTTGGCTAATTTCGAGGGCGATCAGGGTCCAGGCAGGCCGTTCCAGGGCCAAGGCCAGGGCGATGGCCCCGCTGCCGGTACCGGCATCCCCTATCAGCAAGGGAACCTCCGCTGGCAAGAGTTCCAGGGCGATTTCGACCAGTAACTCCGTCTCGGGGCGAGGAATCAGGGTGTCGGGGGTGATCAGTAACTCCTGGTTCCAGAAGGCATGGCGACCCCGGATATAGGCGATGGGCTCACCGTTCAGACGCCTTTCCAACAAGGCATGAAAGGAATCTACCTGCTCTGGGGCCAGGGTCCGCTCTGGCCAGGCGATCAGCCCCGAGCGGGTGGCGCCCGTGACTGCCATCAGTAGCCATTCTGCCTCTAACCTGGGTTCCGCCTGGGGGAGGGTCTTGAGGCGCTCGGTGGCTTCGCGTACCAGGCCGCCAAGGGTAGGGGGAAAGGAGGAGGCCCCTGGGCGCTTAGGCATCCATCATGGCCGCCAACTGCTCGGCCTGGTATTCCTGAAGGAGGGGCTCGATGACTTGGTCGAGATTACCGAGGAGGATCTCTTCCAACTTATAGAGGGTAAGGTTGATGCGGTGGTCGGTAACCCGATTCTGGGGGTAATTGTAGGTACGAATCCGCTCGGAGCGATCGCCGCTGCCTACCTGAATCTTGCGATTTTGGGCCTGTTCGCTCGTCTGAGCATCCTGGGCCTGGGACAGGAGCTTGGCTTGGAGCAGGGACATGGCTCGCGCGCGATTCTTGTGTTGGGAACGTTCATCCTGGCATTCCACCACAATGCCACTGGGCAGGTGAGTGAGGCGTACCGCCGAGTCGGTTTTGTTGACGTGCTGGCCTCCGGCACCAGAGGAGCGATAGGTATCGACGCGCAGATCCTTGGCATCGATATCCACCCCATCCACCGCCTCGACCTCGGGCAGGATGGCCAGGGTACAGGCAGAGGTATGGATGCGGCCCTGGGATTCGGTCTCCGGAACCCGCTGGACGCGGTGTGCGCCGGATTCGAATTTCAGGCGCGAATAGACGCCGCTGCCACTGATGCGTACCACGACCTCCTTGAAGCCCCCGAGTTCGCCCTCACTGGCGCTCATCTGCTCTGTTTGCCAACCTCGGATTTCAGCGTATCTCAAATACATGCGCAGAAGGTCGGCGGCAAAGAGAGCGGCCTCGGCCCCCCCGGTACCGGCCCGTACCTCCAGAAAAACGTTGCGCTGATCGTGAGGGTCCGGTGGTATCAGCAGGCGTTGCAATTCGGGTTCTAGGGCTGCGAGTTGCTCCCGGGCCGCATCCAATTCCTCCCGGGCCAACCCGGCCATCTCGGGATCATCGAGCATGGCCTCGGCGGTGGCGAGATCCCCCTCGATCGCCTGATAGCTCTGGAAGCAGACGGCTACGGGCTCGATCTGAGCGTATTCCTGACCCAAGGCGCGAAAGCGGGCCTGATCCCCCTGGACCTCGGGCTCCGCCATCAGGGCGGTGATCTCGGTAAATCGCTCGGCGAGGCGTTCCAGTTTGCCCTGGATGGAGGGATTCATTGGGCCTCTCGCTTTGGGGTTAGGTCGAAAAGGGAATTCGCGGCCTCCAGAAGGTCAGACTGGCCATCTCGGCCAGCCTGTCGCAGGCGGGTGCTGGGGGCGTGCAATAACTTGTTCGTTAGGGTGTGTGCGAGGAAGCTCAGTACCTCCTCCGCTGGTTTACCAGCCTCCAGGCGGCGGCGGGCCTGGGCGAGAACCTGGTCACGGAGGCATTCGGCGTTGTGTCGGTAGCCTTGGATAAGGTCGGCGGCATCAAGAGAGCGCAGCCAGGCCAGAAATTCGCCGGCGTGGAACTCGATGATCTCCCGCGCGGCCTCCGCGGCGGCCTGACGCGAACGTAGACCGTCCTCGACCACATCCCGGAGATCGTCTACGGTATAGAGGTAGACGTCACCGAGTTCGCCGACCTCTGGCTCGATGTCACGTGGCACGGCGATATCGACCATGAACATGGGTCTGTGTTTGCGTGCCTTGAGGGCCCGTTCCACCGTCCCCTTGCCGAGTACAGGGATCGGGCTGGCGGTGGAGGAGATGATGATATCCCCTTCGGGCAAATGGGCGCCGAGTTCTGCAAGGGAGATGGCAAAGCCGCCGAATTCGGTGGCCAGGGCATGGGCCCGCTCGACGGTTCGGTTGGCGACAATGATGCGGCCGATCCCTTGTTGGCGAAGATGACGGGCGGCCAGTTCGATGGTCTCGCCCGCGCCAATGAGGAGGGCGGTCTGGTTTTTGAGGTCACTGAAGATCCGCCGGGCCAGGCTGACGGCGGCGAAGGCGACCGATACTGGGCTACTGCCGATAGCAGTATCCGTGCGCACCTGCTTGGCGACGGCAAAGGTATGCTGGAAAAGGCGCCCCAGAAGTTTGCCGGCGGTACCGTAGTCGCAGGCACTTTGAAAGGCTATCTTGACCTGGCCAAGGATCTGGGGCTCGCCGAGGACCATGGAATCCAGGCCGCTGGCCACCTCCAGCAAGTGGATCACGGCCTCGCGATCCATATAGGTGAAGAGGTAGGGGGCCAGGCGAGCAGCCTCCAGCCCGTGAAAGCGGGCGAGCCAGTCACTAACACTCTCCCGACGCGTCCCGGACAAGACACAATATATCTCGGTCCGGTTGCAGGTGGACAGGATAGCGGCCTCGCTGAGGATTGGATCTTCGGCCAGGCTGCGCAGAGCGGCGGCCAGGATATCCGGCCCAAACGCTATGCGTTCACGGATGTCTACCGGGGCGGTTTTATGATTGAGTCCGACGGCCAGTAAGGTCATGGTGCCTCTTGCGATGGTAGAATCGGTGAGATTCTTGGATATTGACGCCGAGGATGCAAGTTTTGCTTGGGATCTCCCTTGTTTTTGGTAACAGATCCCTGATTTCCAACCTGTCTGGAGGACTTCTGGTTTTGTTGTTGATCCAGTGGGTTATAATGCAACTGACCTGCGCGGTATCCTCATTTCAGTCCTCCCTCCGCTATCTACTTCGTTTTCCGACATCCATGCGTTTAGCTATCTTGCTCTCTGCCGTGCTTTGTTCGCAGGCATTGCTGCTACCCGACCTCATGGCACAGGAGGCCTCCCAGGGCATTCAAGTTCCTTCCTCCCCCGTGGATGAGCCGGCTGTCGATTCCCCGCCGGGTCTGACCAAGGCCCTTGTCTATGCCGTCTTGGCGGGCCAAATCGCCGCACAGCGTGGCGAACACCTCGTGGCCTTTGAGCATCTGTCGCAGGCCGCCCGGTTGGCCAGGAACGAGGCCCTGGCGGAGAAGGCCGCACGTTCGGCCTTGGCCTCAAATCAGGAGGAGGCGGTGGCGAAGGCGGTAGCTCTGTGGCTGGAGATTGCCCCCGAGTCTCTCGCTGCTCACCAAATCGCCGCCTTCGTTCGCCTGCAGGACGAGGACCTGGAAGGGGCTATGTATCACTTGCGGCGCTTGGTTAACCTGACTTCAGGCGGAGGGGAGACCGGTTTCGTCCAAGTGGCCCGCCTCGTCCATAAGCTGCGTCCGCCGGCGCAGCGTATGGAACTCATGGAGAAATTGACCGATGGCGAGCCTAACAATGCCGATGCCTGGTTCGCACGCGCCTTGGTGGCAGCGGGTTCGGATCGCCAGGATGAGGCTGTTTCCGCCGCGCGACGCGCCACCGACCTGAAGCCGGACTGGATAGAACCCCGCTTGTTTCTGGTCCAGTTACTGAAGGATGCGCATCGTCAGGAAGAGGCCCGGGCCACCCTGGAGCGTTTCGTCGCCGAGAACCCTCGCGATCAAGGGCTGCAAACCCTCTACGCCCAGTTTCTGGTGGATGACAAGGAACTGGATCGCGCCCGGGAGGTGTTCGCGGGTATGTTGGTTGAATCTCCCCGCGAGCCCGACGTGCTCTTCGCCCTGGGCATCCTATCCTTGCAGCTCGAAGACTTGGCTTCCGGGCGCGACTATTTCACCCGGCTACGCGAAACCGAGGCGCGCCGGGATGATGCAGCCTACTATCTGGGCCGGGTGGAGGAACTCGACGGGAAGCGGGAGGCGGCGTCAGCCTGGTACCTCAAGGTACGAGGGGAACATGCCCAGGATGCCCGTATTCGCCTGGCCCGCCTCGAGGCGAAGGGTGGTGATCTGGATAAGGCCCGTGAGCGGCTGCGCTTGATGCGGGATCAGAGTCGCAAGGATGCGGTTATGCTTTTTCTCGTCGAGGCCGAGCTGTTGACCGAGATGGATCGGAAGCCGGAGGCTCTCAAGGTTTACGATGCCGCTCTGGAGACCCACCCGGATGATCCAGAATTGCTTTATGCCCGGGGTCTGCTTGGTGCCGCCATGGATCGTCTGGACGTGCTGGAGACGGATCTGGGCCGACTTCTGGAGTTAGATCCCAATCATGCCGATGCCCTGAATGCACTTGGCTATTCTCTGGCGGATATGACCGACCGCTATCAGGAGGCCCTGGCCTTAGTCCAGCGGGCCCTGGCCCTTAAACCCGATGAGGGGGCGATCATGGATAGTTTGGGGTGGATCCATTATCGCCTCGGTAACCTGGACCTGGCATTGGATTACTTGCACCAGGCCAGCGCTAAACTGCCAGAGGACCCGGAGGTGGCGGCTCATATTGGGGAGGTCCTCTGGGCCTTGGGGAGGCACGACGAGGCCTGGCGGATCTGGGAAAAGGGGTTGGCGAGGAATCCGGAGCACGCCTACCTGCTCAAGGTGGTTGGCCGTCACCGCGTGAGCCAGAACGGTGTCAAGCCTTGAGGCGCGCTCCTTGGCCCGCACCTGCCAAACTCAATCTCACCTTACGGGTGCTTGGGCGGCGCGAGGATGGCTATCATCGGCTCCAGACCCTGTTTCAATTCATCGACTATTGCGATTGGCTCTCGCTAACCCCTCGCTCTGATGGCCAGATTCGGCTGTTGACCGAAATCCAGGGTGTCTCCGCATCATCCGAACTCAGCGTTCAGGCCGCCCTTCGGCTCAAAGAGGTCACAGGGTGTAATTGGGGTGTCGATATTGGCATCGAGAAGCGACTTCCTCTCGGCGGTGGCTTGGGTGGGGGTAGTTCCGACGCCGCTACCACCCTGGTCGCCCTCAATAGAATCTGGGACACAGGCCTGTCCCTGAGCGATTTGGCGGAATTGGGCTTGGCATTGGGTGCAGATGTCCCCGTTTTTGTGCAGGGTCAGGCGGCCTGGGGTGAGGGTGTAGGTGAGTGCCTCACCCCGGTGGAGGTTCCGGAGCCCTGGTACCTGGTCATGTCGCCCGCTTGTGTCGTTTCCACGGCTGCAGTCTTTGCTGATCCCGAATTGACAAGGAATTCCCCGTCAATCACAATGGCCGACTTCCTTGCCGGCGAAGATCGCAACGATTGTCTGGATCTGGTCCGTTTGCGATACCCGGCGGTGGCGTATGCCCTGGATTGGCTTGGGGGGTTTTCCCGAGGACGGCTTACCGGAACTGGCGCATGCGTCTTTGCCGAATTTAGTAGCCCGGAGGATGCCCATGATGTACTTGATCAGGCCCCTGCCGAACTGAGCGGCTTCGTGGCCAAAGGGATGAATCGCTCGCCGCTCTTGCTTCGCCTGGCCGCGGATTAATTCTTGGGGTGTCGCCAAGTGGTAAGGCACTGGGTTTTGATCCCAGCATTCCCAGGTTCGAATCCTGGCACCCCAGCCATGTTTGTCGTTACCGAATGGCCTAGTGCCTTGGCGGGGATTCCCGGGCGCTGACTTCGATCCATTTACCTGGCAATGGGGGATACCGGCCGTGCCCATCAATCAATTGATGGTGTTCTCCGGCAACGCCAATCCGGCGTTGGCCGCTGAAATCGCGGCCTACCTAGATCTGCCGATCGGTAAGGCGGTCCTGGGAAAGTTCAGTGATGGCGAAATCATGGCCGAGATTCACGAAAACGTCCGAGGTCGCGACGTCTTTGTGGTACAGCCAACCTCGGCCCCGACTAACGATCATCTGATGGAGTTGTTGGTGATGATCGACGCCTTGCGCTGGGCCTCCGCCAAGCGCATCACGGCGGTTATCCCATACTTTGGCTATGCGCGTCAGGATCGTCGTCCGCGCTCGGCTCGGGTACCCATTACGGCGCGACTGGTTGCCAAGATGCTTGCGGATGCCGGTGCTCACCGCGTTTTGACAGTGGATCTGCACGCCGATCAGATCCAGGGTTTCTTCGACATTCCCGTCGATAACGTCTATGCCTCGCCCATTCTACTTGGCGATGTCTGGCGTCAGGAATATCCCAATCTGCTAGTGGTCTCGCCGGATGTAGGTGGTGTGGTGCGGGCTCGGGCCCTTGCCAAGCGACTTGATGATGCGGAACTAGCCATCATCGATAAGCGGCGACCCAGGCCTAACGAGGCCAAGGTCATGAATATCATTGGTGATGTGGTCGGGCATTCCTGCGTTCTCATCGATGATCTGGTCGATACCGCGGGCACCCTGTGTCAGGCCGCCGCCGCTCTCAAGGACCATGGAGCGGCGCGAGTGGTGGCCTATTGCACCCATCCCGTCTTGTCGGGTCGGGCAGTGGAGAACATCAATGAGTCCCGGCTGGACGAGTTGGTGGTTACCAACACCATCCCTTTGCGTCCGGAGGCCCAAGCCTGTCATCGTATTAGGCAACTCAGTATTGGCGAGTTGTTGGCCGAGACACTACGCCGGGTTTCCAACGAGGAATCGGTCAGTTCTCTGTTCGTCGATTGATGCCTCTTTATTCCGCTTCCTTTGTGAAGCCCCGTTCGGCATCTGGTCGCGGATGCCGGCTATGTTCCTTTAGTACAGCCATTGGAGTTATCCAATATGAGTGAAAAGTTCGAAGTCCTAGCGGAGTCCCGTAGCGATACAGGGAAGGGTGCGAGCCGCCGCCTGCGTCGCGTGGGACGCGTCCCCGCTATTGTCTATGGTGCACACCAGGAGCCGGAGATGATCAGCCTGGCACATAACGCCCTGATCCTCCAGTTGGAGCATGAGGCCTTTTATTCTCACATCCTCACCCTGAATGTCGCGGGGAAGGTCCAGAGCGTGGTTCTGAAGGATTTGCAACGTCACCCTGCCAAACCTTTCATCTTACACGCGGACTTTCAGCGCATCCAGGCGAACGAGAAATTGCGCATGTCCGTGCCCCTCCATTTTCTCAACGCCTCGAATTGCAAGGGGGTAAAACTGGGTGGTGGCGTTGTATCGCATAACCTGAATGAAATCGAGGTTACCTGTCTCCCTCAGGATCTTCCCGAATTTATCGCGATCGACCTCACCGATCTGGACCTGGGCGGCATTATTCACCTTTCCGAGGTGCCCTTACCCCCGGGTGTCGAGTTGGCCCAGGCGCCAGACCCCGACGTTCCTGTCGTGGTCATTCACAGTGGTCATGGTGGCGAGGGCGAGGAAGAAGGTCCCAAGGCCTGACCTCGGTTTTTTGGCTGGGTTCGCGGATCGCGTCCTGCCGATCCGCGAACCGGCAGATCCATCGATTTCTTGAAAGACTTCCTTTCGCTTCAATCGGGCCTTGGAGTGGATCCGAATGGCCGAGACTGGCATCAGGCTCATCGTCGGTCTGGGCAATCCAGGCCCCCAGTACGAGGCTACACGTCATAACGTGGGGTTCTGGTTCGTCGATGCCTTGGCGGCGCGTCATCAGGGCCAGTTCAGGTTGGAGATAAAATTCCACGGGTTGCTGAGCCGGATCCTCATCGGCGGTGTCGATATAAGGCTCCTTAAGCCGGCGACCTTCATGAATCGCAGTGGCCAGTCCCTGGGATCTTTAGCTCGCTATCTGGTTATCCCCCCCGAGGCCATCCTGATCGCGCATGACGATCTTGACCTGCCGCTGGGTACCGCGCGCCTTAAGCAGGGGGGAGGCCATGCCGGTCACAACGGCTTGCGAGATATCATCAATTCGCTGGGGAGCCGCGATTTCTGGCGTTTGCGTATTGGCATTGACCATCCTGGCGATCGTGAACAGGTCGTCAATTATGTCCTTGGCCGACCATCCCGGGATGACGAGGGACGTATCCTCAGGGCCATGGATGATGCTGAGTGCTGCCTCCCCGAACTGCTCGCGGGTGATTTCCAGAAGGCTATGTACCGTCTCCACTCGGGTCGTTGATAGCTCTTTAAATTTGTTACAAAGGGTTGCATTTGTTGCGTCATTTTGGATAAAGTGTGCATAAATGTTACATCACTCGGTCTGCGTGGGGTAAGGGACCGGGGATGCCCGAATAGCAAATACCATTCCTGGCGACGCCTAATGGATCTCTTCCCTCCGTCTGGGATAGGGATCGAGGTGTAAACCTGGGTTCCAGAACCACCGTATCACCCAATAGAGGATAGATGAGGAGTACTCAACATTATGAATACTAAGCTGAAGAAAATGGTTGCCCTGGCCCTGGTTGCCGGCGCCGTCACCCCTGTGACACTCCTGGCTTCCAATGGCTACTTCGCCTTTGGTTGGGGTACCAAGTCCAAGGCCATGGCTGGCGTTGCCGCCGCTCTGCCACAGGACACCTTGGTTACCGCCACCAACCCTGCGGGCATGGGCTTTATCGACACCAGCCTGGACCTGGGCGTGTCCTTCTTCAGCCCCTCGGATCGTGGCTATAGGGCGGATAATAATTTTTCGACCAACGCCATGGGCTTCCCTACCAGTGGTTTCGTGACGCCGGGGGAATATGAAAGCGGTAGCGATTGGTTTCTGATACCGAGCTTCGGTTATAACCATGTCCTCAACGATAAGATGACCGTGGGTGTCAGCGTCTTTGGTAATGGTGGTATGAATACCGATTATGGCCAACGGCCGGTCTGGGAGAACTTCGCCGGGGCTCCCAATCAGTTGGCTATTGGACCTGGCATGACGCCACCTCCCGGAACCATGGCTGCTCCCAATGGCATGCTCTTCACGATGGGACCCAATGGTCGTCCCGTGCCAGTCACCAATCCTAATGCCACCCCCGCCCAAGGCAATGTCAACCCGGGAGGTATTTTTACCGCCACGACCCCGACGGGTATCAATCTCGAGCAACTCTTCATCGAGATACCCTTCACCTATAAGGTCAACGCTCAAAATTCCCTGGGCATTGCCCCCGTCTTGGCCGTCCAGAGTTTCGAGGCCAAGGGTCTGCAACCCTTCCGGCAGATGTCCTTGTATCCCGATGCCGTCTCGAACAATGGTAAGGATTGGTCATACGGTGCAGGCGTTCACGTTGGTTGGGTTGGCGAGGTTACCGATGCCTTGACCTTGGGTGCCTCCTATCGATCCAAGCTGTGGATGACCGACTTTGATGACTATAAGGGACTCTTCGCCGAGGGGGGTGGCTTCGACATTCCAGCCATGCTTAACTTGGGTCTGTCCTTCAAGGCTCAGCCCAATCTGGTGTTTGCCTTCGACTGGCAACGCATCTTCTACAGCGAGATTGCCTCGGTTGGAAATACCAACAATGTCAATGTTATGCCTTGCATGATGGGTGTCAGGGCCAGCTATTGCCTGGGCGGTAACAATGGCCTTGGCTTTGGCTGGAAGGATATGGATGTCTTTAAGCTGGGTGCACGCTGGGATTACAACGAAAAATTCAGCTTCATGGCTGGCGCCAGCTATGCCAGCGATTTCACCTCAAGTGATGAGGTGCTGTTGAACATCATGGCACCGGCCACGATCAAATGGACCTTCACCTTGGGTGGTACCTATCGCCATAGCGCGACCGATTCCTTTAACCTCTCTCTGGCCTATATGCCGAATGCAGAATTCGATGGCAACAACCCCAGCATCACTGGGACCCAGACGTACAATCTCTTTATGGAGCAGAAGGATATCGAGATCAGTTGGAACCATCGTTTCTGATTGCCCGTAACTTCTGATTAGCATAGTTGAGGCGGCGGTCCGCGCAAGCGGTTCGCCGCCTTTTTTTGGGTTCTTCGTGACTTAATTACTGCCTGGTGTTGGAGTTGATCTGTGGTTTCACCCAAGAGGATCGTCAAGCCAAGGGGGCTTGCTAGTCGAACGCCTACGTTAATGTTTAGCCTTGGTCTTGCTGTTCAACCTAGGGTAGCCTTGGTTCGGCCAATGGAGTAATAAATCAGGCCGCTCGCGCTCACTTGGCGCGGATCGAAGAGGTTGCGGCCATCGAAAATGACGGGTGTGATTAATCGTGCCTTAACAGCGGCAAAATCGACAGCGCGGAACTGGTTCCACTCGGTGACGATTGCCAGACCGTCAGCACCATCAAGGGCTTCGAGGGGATCGCTAACCAGAATCAGATCATCGCGGTCGCCGTAAAGGTGATGGGCTTCCTCCATGGCAACGGGATCAAAGGCGCGAACCTTGGCCCCGGCCTGCCACAGGGCTTCCATGAGGTGACGGCTGGAGGCCTCCCGCATGTCATCGGTGTTGGGTTTGAAGGCTAGTCCCCACAGGGCAAGGGTGCGCCCTGAGAGTTTGCCCGCAAAGTGATCCCGGATTTTGGTGAAAAGGATCCCCTTCTGGCGCAGGTTGACGGCCTCGACCGCTGACAGGAGTTCAGCCTGGTAGCCAACGGAACGTGCCGTGTGCTCAAGGGCGCGGATGTCCTTAGGAAAGCAGGATCCCCCATAGCCGCAGCCGGGGTAGATGAATTGGTAGCCGATGCGAGGATCAGAGCCGATGCCGACCCTAACCTGTTCGATGTCGGCACCTACGGCCTCGGCGATATTGGACAGCTCGTTCATGAAGCTGATTTTGGTCGCCAAGAGGGCGTTGGCGGCGTACTTGGTCAGTTCGGCCGAACGGATATCCATGAGCATGACGCGGTTGTGACTGCGATTAAAAGGTGCGTAAAGGGCGCGGAGTAACTCCCCGGTGCGAGGATTGTCGGTGCCAACAATGATGCGATCTGGTCGCATGAAATCCTCTATCGCAGCCCCTTCTTTGAGAAATTCCGGATTAGAGACGACATCAAAATCGACCTCCTTGCCCCGCCTGCTCAGGGATTCGCGTACCTGAGTAGCGACCTTGTCGGCAGTGCCGACGGGAACCGTGGATTTGTCGACAATGATCCGGTAGCCGTCCATGGAGTTGCCTATTGATCGGGCGACTGACAGGACGTGGCTCAGGTCAGCGGAGCCGTCTTCGTCGGGAGGGGTTCCCACGGCGATGAATTGGAAGAGTCCATGAGCAACGCCTTTGGCGGAGTCGGTGGAAAAGGATAGCCGACCGGCGAGGTGATTCCGTTCCACTAAGGCTTCCAATCCTGGTTCAAAGATAGGAATGCCGCCCCTGTTGAGCAGGTCGATTTTGACAGGATCGATGTCAATACAAAGGACTTGGTTTCCAACCTCTGCCAGACAGGCTCCAGTTACCAAGCCGACATAGCCGCTGCCATAAATCGTCACATCCATCGGGATCTCCCTAAGTGTGCCTTACTCAATAGTACCAAGGGACATGTTAAAGGAAACGTCATCTGGACGGGAGGCGTGATATTCCCTATGGGCGGCATTCTGGCCAGATCATGGCTAGATCATTGTGGCTAGATCAAGGTTGACACACCAAAGTGCCGAGGCTATTATGCCACGCTTAATTTGGAGGGGTTCCCGAGCGGTCAAAGGGATCAGACTGTAAATCTGACGGCTCAGCCTTCGGAGGTTCGAATCCTCCCCCCTCCACCATGTTGACTTAAAGAATGCAGGCTCGCCGGGGTCGCAAACCGTTGCCATATACCATCGGCGCGTGGGGACGTATGCGCGGGTGTAGTTCAACGGTAGAACTTCAGCCTTCCAAGCTGATAGCGTGGGTTCGACTCCCATCACCCGCTCCAAGCTGTTGTTTGCGAAGTCGCCCATGTAGCTCAGATGGTAGAGCACACCCTTGGTAAGGGTGAGGTCATCGGTTCGATTCCGATCATGGGCTCCATTATGTCGCCTGTAGCTACTTAAACAGTATGCCACGCGCGGCGAGTTTGCCATTTCTGTCTTTTGACCGATTTTTCAGCATCTCGCGGGGATAGAGTCATGTCCAAAGCCAAATTCGAACGCAAGAAGCCGCATGTCAACGTAGGCACGATAG
>CAZFZB010000032.1:0-20425 GCA_964523415.1 uncultured Chromatiaceae bacterium
TCACCCCCTCCAATACGAGGGGAGCTCACCCTCGCAGGGAATAAAGATACAAGGCGCGTGGCTTGCCCGCGCTCAACCGGCGAGGCGTTGTTGCGCCGACAAGCCGGGCGCCCACGACTGTTTCGCGGTAACCCATGGCCTATCAGACGCCTATCGGCGGCCAATAGCTAACGCAAACATAGCCTTGGGGTGCGGCCACCCCCATACGCACCCCTCAGATCCCGGCTGCGCGCCAGGGCCTGGGAGAGGGCTCGCGCCGGCCGTTGTTCTCGAGGATCCTCAGGGTCTCATGTGGTCGATCAGCACCTTGACACTGGGCTGGTCCGCGGGGGCGAGGGGGCCAACTTCCCCCTCCAGGTCCCCGCTTTGGGGCATGGCCTGGCCACTGGGGGAGATACGAGCACCGACGATGACCTGGGGGAAGTTGGACAGGCGCATGGCGGGGGTCATGGCCAGGCTGTCGTCCAGGGTGACGGTGATGGGCAGATCTGCGACGCGTAGGCGTTTGACGGCCAGGGGCATGGGTGGACCGGAGGCGGCCTTGGCGAAGACGAAGAGGCTCTGGTTGGGATCCGCCTTGGCCTGCAGGGGTTCCGCCAGACTGACCTGGACCTGGATGGCCGGGCCCTTTTGGGTGTCGCCGGTTACTGGGTGGTCGGTAGCGGGGGGGGCAACCGGGGCACTGACGACAGGGGTGACCGAGGGTTTGGCTGGGGAAGTGGCGGGAGGCAAGCCCCCCTGGTCGCGGGCGTCGGCGATGATCTGCCTTAATTCCGAGGCATCCTCTCCCGCGACCTCGAGGTCCAACCCCAGGGCCTCCCAGCGCTCCACGGCCAGGGGCAAGTCCCCGGCCTGATAGGCCGCAAGGCCGTTGAGCCAGCGGCCCGTGGCGTGTTTGGGATCGATGACCAGGGCGGCGGCGATCAATTGAGCCGGTCGGCCGGCGAGTTGGTTGTTGGCGGCGCTTGCCAGGGCCTGGGCCAGATTGATCATGACCTCGGGGTTCTGGGGGGCCAGGGCCAGGGCCCGGGTCAGGGCGGCAGCGCCCTTTTCCGGCTGATTCATGGCGACATAGGACCGACCCAGCATCAGCCAACCATCCAGTTGCTCGGGATGCTCCTCCATCCTGGCGGCGAGGCGCTCGACCATGTTGGCGAGGGAGGCGGCCTGTTGATCGGCCCCGGTGCCATGGTCTGGTGGCGTCTGGGTGGCCGGGGCGCTGGCCATCTCGAGGCGCGGGATGATGGCACTGTCGCCTAAGGCGAGGTACAGGCCGATGGCGAAAATTGGCAGGGCCAGGGCCAGCACCAAGGCGGTGAAGGGGGCCGTGGCCTGGGTGGTGGTTACGGACCTGGCGCCGGGGCCATTCACGTCATGCAGGAGTTCGCGCTCCAAATCCTGGCATGCATCCTGATATTGGCCTTGATCTAGCTTGCCTGCCTCCAGGTCAGTATCCAATTCACGGAGTTGTTGACGGAAGACTTCAAGGTTCAGTTGGTCCTGGTCTGGGCCCACGGTTGCCGGCTGCCGGGACAGAAGGGGCGGAATTACGAATAGGAGGGCCAGGCCAGCGAGGCCGGCGATGAGTATCCAGAAGATGGTCATGCCTTGTCCTTAATTGGGTTCGAGTCATCCGCCAGGAGGGCTTGTAGCCGTTGCCTCTCCTCCGGTGACAACGCCTCTTCCCGGGCCTCTTTCTTCTTGCGCAGGGTGAGGAATAAAAAGAGGCCGCCGAAGCCGGCGAGCAGCAGGGGTCCGAACCAGAGCGGGTAGGTGGCGGGTTTGAGTGGCGGGTCATAGAGGACAAAGTCACCGTAACGATCGACCAGGAAACTAATGACCTCCTGACGGGATTTGCCCGACTGCAGGAGGCGATACACCTCTTTACGCAGATCCTGGGCCAGATCGGCCTGGGAACCGGCCAGGGATTCGTTCTGGCATACCAGGCAGCGTAGCTCTCCGGTCAGGCGACGGAAGTCCTCGGCCTGGGCGGGGTCCTGAAAATGAAACTCTTCCAGGGTATAGGCAGCCGCGAGGGGGGCGGCCAGGAGTCCCGCCAACAGCCAGGCTGGCCATTGCGTTTGAGTCATGACCGCGATTCCTTACACTTTTTGAGGGTCAGGTCGATGGTAGGGGCCATTTTCGTTTCCCAAGTAGCGGGTTCGATGGGGCCAATCTGTTTGTAACAGATACGGCCCTCGCCATCGACCAGGAAGGTTTCGGGAGCGCCGTAGACGCCCCAGTTGATGCCAACCTGGTTGTTGGGATCGAAGGCGCTGACCCGGTAGGGATTGCCGGAGGCCTTCAGCATGCCCTTGGCGTCCACCTCCGTGTCCTTCCAGTTCAGACCTATGATCTGGATCTCCTTGAGGTCACGCGCCAGCCGCATGAGTTGCGTGTGCTCGGCGCGGCAGGAGTGGCACCAGGAGGCCCAGACATTGACGAGGGAGACCTTACCCAGCAAGTCGGCGCGCGAGACGGTTCGGCCTGGTTCCCCGAGGGCTGGGAGGGTGAACTCGGGCGCCGGCTTGCCGATCAGGGGCGAAGGCACCTTACTGGGATCCGTGGTCAGACCAAAGAAGAGCAGGGCGGCCAGGATGCCGAAGAGTCCCAGGGGGATTAAAAATTTCAGTGACTTACCCATGTCGTCAATTCCTGATGGCAGTGGCGCCGGCGGGGAGGGTCGCGGCCTTGCGTGCGAGCCGATAACGCCGGTCCGTGATCGCCAGTAAGCCACCCAGGGCCATGAGGACAGCCCCAAACCAGATCCAGCGCACATAGGGCTTGTAGTAAAGGCGTAATGCCCAGTCCCCGCCATCCAGGGGTTCGCCGAGGGAGACATAGAGGTCACGGGTAAAACCCCAGTCGATGGAGGCCTCGGTCATGGGTTTCTTAGAGGTAAAGTAATTGCGCTTTTCCGGCCAAAGTTCGGTGATCTGGTGGTCGCCGTCGAAGACCTGAAAATGGCCGCGTGCCGCCACGTAATTGGGCCCGCGCTCATTTTTGACGCCATGGAACAGGAACCGGTAGCCCGCGACCTCCTGCGCATCGCCTGGCGCCATGCGCACGTCCTTTTCCTGGCCGAAGTTAGAGACCATGGTGGCGCCGACGATGAACATGGCCACCCCCAGATGGGCCAGCACCATGCCGTAGAAGCTGCGGCCATTACCCGCCAGATCGGTTAGGAAGGCGCCCCGGCTGGTCTTATGACGCAGGCGTTCGCGTACGACCTGGAAATGGGAGGCCACCAGCCAGACGACCAGGCCCATGCCAATGGGTACCAGAAACCAGCCAGTGGCGTTGGTGGGCGTGAAGATCAGGGTTACTACGGAGGCTATCCCAGCCAGGGCCAGGGGGAGCCAGAGCTCACGGGCCAGACGCCCGGCATCATCCTGCTTCCAGCGCGTCAGGGGACCTATGCCCATGAGAAAGGCCAGGAAGGGGGTCACGGCCACAAACATGGTGTTAAACCAGGGGAAGCCCACGGAGATCTTGCCCCACCCCATAGCCTCATAGATGAGGGGGGCGAGGGTACCCAGGAGGATAAAGGCGGTGAGCAGGGTCAGTAGCAGATTGTTGGAGAGGAGCAGGCTTTCACGGGACAACAACTCAAAGCGGCCGCCGCTGGAAACCTCGGGTGCCCGCCAGGCGTAAAGACTCAGGGAACCACCGATGACCAGGCAGAGGAAGATCAGGATGAAGGTACCGCGCGCCGGGTCCGTGGCGAAGGCGTGGACGGAGGTCAGGACGCCAGAGCGGACCAGGAAGGTACCCAGCAGGCTCAGGGAAAAGGCGGTGATGGCCAGCAACACGGTCCAACTTTTGAAGGCCCCGCGCTTTTCCGTGACCGCCAGGGAGTGAATGAGGGCGGTACCGGCCAGCCAGGGCATGAAGGAGGCATTTTCCACCGGGTCCCAGAACCACCAGCCGCCCCAACCCAGTTCGTAGTAGGCCCACCAACTGCCCAAGGCGATACCGATGGTGAGGAACATCCAGGCCGTCGTCGTCCAGGGCCGGGACCAGCGCGCCCAGGAGGCATCCAGCTTTCCTCCGAGGAGCGCGGCTATGGCAAAGGAAAAGGCGACGGAAAAGCCGACATAGCCCATGTAAAGCAAGGGCGGATGGACGGCCAGGCCAGGGTCCTGAAGTAGGGGGTTAAGGTCGCGTCCCTCCAGCGGCGCCGGGAAGATGCGGTCGAAGGGGTTGGACGTCACCAACATAAACAGCAGGAAGCCGATACCCACCATCCCCATGACGGCCAGCACCCGGGCTACGACCTGCAGAGGCAGATTGCGGCTCAGGGTGGCAACGGTGGCGCCCCAGGCAGCAAGTAGGGTCGCCCAAAGCAGCAGGGAACCCTCGTGGGCACCCCAAAGGGCCGAAACCTTGTAGATGTCAGGCATCAGGGTATTGGAGTTGCTGGCGACATAGACGACGGAGAAGTCGTCGGTCAGAAAGGCTTGCAGTAGGAGTGCGAAGGCGATGGCGGCGAAGATGAATTGCCCCCAGGCCAGGGGACGGGCCATGTTCATCCAGTTGCGGTTACCGGTGTAAGAACCCGCTAGGGGGACCGAGGCCTGGATCATGGCCAGGCCCAGCGCCAGGATCAGGGCAAAGTGGCCGAGTTCGGGGATCATTGGCTACCTCCGCTGGAGAGCCGCCGGGACTGGCCGGGACTTGAGTATTCCACCGTGGGGGCGTTGGGGGTATCGGTTTCCTGACTGGCCACCTTGACGACCCCCTCCGCATGAGCGGACTTGAGGGAATCCTTGACCTCAGGGGGCATGTAGGACTCATCGTGCTTGGCAAGCACCTCCTCGGCGACAAAGACTCCTCCGGGGCCCATACGGCCCTTGGTAACCACCCCCTGTCCTTCGCCAAAGAGGTCCGGCAGTATGCCCGTGTAGCTGACCTTGACCGTCTGGGCCATGTCAGTCACGTCAAAGTGGACCGTGAGCCCGTCGGGTTGGCGCGCCAGACTATTCTTGACGACCAGGCCACCCAGGCGATAAACGGCGTTCGCGGGCGCCTCCTTGGCCAGGACCTGGGATGGGCTGAAAAAGTAGGAGATGTTGCCGCGCAGGGCGCCAATGGCGAGCCAGGAGGCGACACCCACGCCGGCAAGGCCCAGGGCTATGAACATCATGCGTTTTTGACGGGCTTTCATGCTTGGTCTCCACGGGTGCGCAAACGTGCTATTCGACCCAGGCGCGCGAGAATAGTTCGTCTCTGGCGACGCAACTGCCAGATCTCCGCCACCAGCAGGAACAGGGTCAGGCCATAGGCTCCCCAGATATAGGCACCATAGCCGCCTTGAGCCAGGAAGTTACTCATTGTTCATTCTCCATGGTTATTCTCCATGTTTTTTCTCCAGAATTTCCCTGACCCAGGTGGTATCGCCCTCGCGCTCGAGAATGATGGCGCGCAGCCGGGTCAAAATGGTGGCGAAGGAGTACATCCACATGCCGAAGGTCATGATGAGCATGGCAAAGAGGATATTGCCATCCATGTTGGACATGGATGAGCGCTGGTGGAGGGCGGCGCACTGGTTCGGGTCCGGGCAGTTGATGGACCAGAAGATGATGGGCACCATCACCAGGCCGACGATGGCGAGGAGGGCACTGGCCCTGTCGCCGCGGCGGGGATCATCGATGGCCGAGTTGAGGGCCAGATAGCCCACATAGAGAAAGAACAAGATCAACTCCGAGGTCAAGCGGGGGTCCCAGTCCCACCAGGTGCCCCAACTGGGGTGGCCCCAGAGGGAGCCGGTGAAGAGGGCGATGAAGGTAAAGATGGCGCCCGTGGGTGCCGTTGCCCGGGTCATCATGAAGGAGAGCCGGGTGTTGAACACCAATCCGATGGCAGACCAGACCGCCAGCATGAGATAGAGCCACATGGACATCCAGGCCGCCGGCACATGGATGAAGATGATGCGGTAGTACTCCTTCTGGGGATTGGTCCCCCCGAGCCGGTCAGGTGTCTCCAGCAGGCCCCAATAGACGCCCAGGATGAGGGCCAGGGCCGTCAGCACCCAGAACCAGGGGATGA
This sequence comes from uncultured Chromatiaceae bacterium, assembly GCA_964523415.1. GTDB lineage: Bacteria > Pseudomonadota > Gammaproteobacteria > Chromatiales > Chromatiaceae > M0108. Next base: position 6,049 of record CAZFZB010000032.1, read on the forward strand.
GTTTCCCCGCCAGGGGGTAAAAGGCGGCCGGGGAGGAGAATCGGAATAGCTTCATAAGGCGGTCAGGAAAGGCAGGGGAATGTAGGGACGATGGACAAGGTTAACATGGGTGGCCAGGTAGCCGAACGAAAAGCTGGGAATATAGAGGCAGTGAAGGCGGATTCCAAGCGTCATCGCCAGCAGGCACCCGCCACCCGTATCCTTGCGGAGGCACCCTTCTATCTCCCTTGACGGAGGGCTATTCGGTGGCGATTCGCAGCGCCGCCGCAGCCGCCAGGGGCGACAGGATCAGGGCCAGGAGCAGGAAGGCCCCCAGCAGGGAAAAATAGGGTCCCGTATCGGCGAAGGCGATGGCGCTGACGGTCACCGCCCGGGAGCCGTACACCAGCACCGGAATATAGAGGGGCAGGATCAGGAGTGCCAGCAGGATACCGCCGCCACGCAACCCCAGGGTCAGGGCGGCACCGATGGCCCCGATGAGGCTCAGGACGGGGGTCCCCAGCAGCAGGGTCAGGACCATGGTCAGCAGGGCTATGTCCGGCAGGTGGTACTGCATTCCGACCAGGGGAGCCATGGCTACCAAGGGCAGGCCGGTCAGCAGCCAGTGAGCCGATACCTTGGCCAGGACCACCAGGGACAGGGGTTGGGGCGTCATCAGCATCTGCTCCAGGGTACCGTCCTCATGATCGGCGGCGAAGAGACGCTCCAGGGCCAGCATGGAGGCCAGCAGGGCCGCGACCCAGACCACGCCGGGCCCCAGGATGCGCAGGATCTGCTTCTCCGTACCTACGCCGAGGGGAAACAGGCTGATGACGATGACGAAGAAAAAGAGGGTCGTCAGGACATCCGTGCGCCGACGCATGGCCAGGCGCAGGTCGCGACCCAGGATGCAGAAAAATAAGCGCCACATCAGGCGTGTTCCTCCAGGTCTCCGGTCGTGACCCCGGGTGGCGAGGGATCCGTATCCTGGGGGGGGCCAAGATGGAGACGGCGGATTTGGCCCGAGGTGAGTGGCACCTCCTGGTGAGTGGTCAGGATGGTCAGCCCCTCCGCCGCCACATGGCCGGCGATGAGTTTCTGCAAGCGGTCGATGGCCTCCAGGTCTAGGGCCGTGAAGGGTTCGTCAAGGATCCAGAGGGGGGCCTTGCTCAGAAGCAGACGGGCCAGGGCGACGCGCTTTTTCTGACCCTGGGAGAGCATCTTGGTCGGCAGATCCTCGAAGCCGGCCAGGCCCATCCGATCCAGGGCGGCGAGGATGTCACTCTCCTGGGCACGGTCGCCATCCAGGATGGCGGAGACGGTCAGGTTCTCGCAGGCGGTCAGATCGCTCTTGATGCCGTTGAGGTGGCCAAAGTAGAGGGTCTCGCGGTGAAAGTCCTCCCCCAGGCGGCGGACATTCTCGCCATTCCACAGGATGTCGCCCCCGTCCGGGGTCAGCAGGCCGCAAAGGGTGCGCAACAGGGTGGTCTTGCCGCTGCCGTTGCGTCCGCGCACATGGAGCAGGGTGCCGGGTTCCAGGGTGAAGGAGAGCCCAGAGAAGAGGAGGCGATCGCCCCGCCGGCATTCCAGTTCGACGACTTCAAGCATGGGTTTCCGAGGTTGGCTGAGGGTGGGCGGCGATCGCGCCGCCGGACAGGGTTGGGATTCGTCCGGGGTCGATGGGGCCCCAGGGTTCTCGATCAGTCGCGAACACTAACCGCTGAGACGGATCGAAGCAAACCTGGGCTCGGGAGGTCTCGAGCCCAAGTCCGCCCTTGGACTGGTGGGGCCCCTGGAGGCAGGTCGTGATCGAGGGTCGCGGTCAAGGTGCCAGGCGCTCACTGGTCCAGCCCCCGTCTGACTGGAGGCAAAAGGCGAAGCGGTCGTGCAGGCGGCTGTCCCGCCCCTGCCAAAACTCAATGCGGTTGGGAAGGACGCGGTAGCCACCCCAGAAGTCGGGCAGGGGGATCTCTCCCTGGCCAAATTTGCGCTTCACCTCGCTGACCTTGGCCTCCAGCAGGGACCGGGAACGGATCACCTGGCTTTGAGGCGAGGCCCAGGCCCCGATTTGGCTACCGCGTGGGCGGGTCAGGAAGTAGGCCAGGGATTCGCGGGTCGGGATGCGTTCAGCGTGACCTAGGATCTTGACCTGCCGGGCCAGGCCAACCCAGGGAAAGAGCAGGGCGACGCGGGGGTTTCCGGCTATCTGCAGGGACTTGCGGCTTTCGTAATTGGTGAAGAAGACGAAACCGCGGGCATCGTAGAGCTTGAGCAGCACGGTGCGCAGCCAGGGCTGACCCTCCTCATCCACGGTCGCCAGACTCATGGCGTTGGGCTCGGGGATGCCGGTGGCGATGGCCGCCTCGAACCAATCCTGAAACTGGCGAAAGGGGTCTGGGTTCAAGGCCTCCCGGGACAGGCCTTGCGCCATGGCCTGGGCGCGAAAAAGTTCCGGTGTCATCGTCATGGGCGGGTTCCTGCGGGACGGGGCCGCCATTATAGCGATTGCCCGGGATTCTTTCGGATTTCGGGGTCGGATGGGGCACTGGTGGGACGCCCTGGTCAGCCACCGGTTGGTTGGTCTGAAGGCGGCGGGACTTGCCGCCGTGGCGGGCTCGGGTCAAACTTCCCAGCCTGGATGCGATCAGCGCCAATAGCCATTCCCATGACCCGACCCAGCAAGATCCGAATTTGAACCCTCTGCAACGCCTTGCCTCCCAGACGGCCGTCTATGGCGTCAGTAGCGTCCTGGGGAGATTCCTCAATTACCTCCTGGTGCCGCTCTACACCTATAGCTTCCTGCCCGTAGACTATGGGGTGGTGGCGGAGTTCTACGCCTACATGGGCTTCCTGGCGGTGCTGCTGGCCTTTGGGCTGGAGACCGGCTACTTCCGATTTCGCGAAGAGGCTGGCTGGACGCCGCAACTGGTTTTCGCCACGGTGTTACGCTTCGTGGTTCTGACCAATCTAGGCTTTTTTCTGCTGGCCTGGGGCTTCCAGCAGCCCCTCGCCGCTCTGCTGCGTCATGCGGCTCATCCGGAATATATCCTCTGGGTTGCCGCCATCCTGGCCTTGGATTCGGTGGGCGCCATCGCCTTCGCGCGTCTGCGTGCCGAGCAAAGGGCGCTGCGGTTCGCCGCGGTCAAGCTGACCGAGATCGGGCTCAATATAGCCCTGAACCTCTTTTTCATCCTCGTTTGCCGTCGTGCCTTCGCGGCGGACCCTACCTCCTGGCTCGGTGGGCTCTGGGATCCGTCCATCGGGGTCGGCTATGTCTTTCTGGCGAATCTGGTGGCGAGCCTGTTCAAGCTAGCCCTGCTGGCGCCAGAGTTGAGGGGTATCAGGGCGGGTGGCGACTGGGTTCTGGTGCGCCGCCTCCTGGCCTATTCCCTGCCTATGGTGGCCATCGGTCTGGCGGGTATCGTCAACGAGATGCTGGACCGGGCGGCGCTCAAGTTTTTGCTGCCCTATGACACCCAGACCAACATGGCTCAACTTGGTCTCTACGGTGCCGTGTACAAGCTCTCCATCCTCATGAGCCTCTTTATCCAGGCCTTCCGTTATGCCGGCGAGCCCTTTTTCTTCGCCTATGCCCGTCAGGAGGATGCCCGCCAACTCTACGCCCTGGTGCTGAAGTGGTTCCTGATCTTCTGCGTCTTCATCTTCCTGCTGGTGAGCCTTTACCTGGATATCTTTCAGTACTTCGTCGGCGCGGCCTATCGCGAGGCGCTCTGGGTGGTGCCCATCCTCCTGCTGGCAAACCTCCTGCTGGGCGTCTATGTGAACCTGTCGATCTGGTACAAACTGACGGATCGCACCGGCTTGGGGGCCTGGGTGGCGATCACTGGAGCCCTGGTGACGGTGGTCGCCTTGCTGCTCCTGGTGCCGACCTATGGCTATGCCGGCGCGGCCTGGGCCCATCTGATTTGCTATAGCTATATGGTGATCATCTCCTGGGCCATGGGTCGTAGTTTCTATCCCGTACCCTATGACCTCAAGCGCCTCCTGGGTTATCTCCTTCTGGGGTTGGGGCTCTATGCCGCCGGGCGCGCGCTGGCCCTACTCGGTCTCCCGGCCCTGGTGGCCGGCACCCTCTGCCTCGCTCTCTATCTTGGGGTGGTCTATGTCGCCGATGGCCGGGCGCTGCGGCGGGGAATCCCCTGATCGGCTGAACTCCCCCGCCCGTCCCTGGATGGACAGGCCGGCCTTCATCTGCAATGATTCACAACTTTGCCGGGCGGCCATAGGCCGAGGCACGGGGCCCTGATATGTGGCACGACCTGTGGGTGGCGCTGGCGCTGCTGTTTGTCATCGAGGGTATCTGGCCATTCCTGAACCCAGAGGGGATGCGACGTGCACTGCGGACCCTGGGTGAGCAGGAGGAGGGGGTGCTGCGGATCGCCGGGCTGGTCAGTATGTTGGCGGGTTTGGGGCTGCTGTATCTGGTGAACTGAGGCAGGACCGAGCGAGGCGAGGATGCAAGAGGAACGCTGGCTGTTGCCGGCCGGTATCGAGGAGGTGTTGCCGCCCCAGGCGCGGGTCATCGAGGGGTTGCGGCGTGACCTGCTCGACCTTTACCAGGGTTGGGGTTATGAACTGGTCATGCCCCCCTTCATCGACTTCCTCGAGTCGCTGCTGACCGGCACGGGTCACGACCTGGATCTGCAGACCTTCAAACTGACGGACCAGGAGAGCGGGCGCCTGCTCGGGGTCCGGGCGGATATGACGCCTCAGGTGGCGCGTATGGACGCCCATCATCTGCGCCGCGCGGGCCCGACCCGGCTCTGCTATCTGGGTACCGTGCTGCATACGCGCTCGGATGGTTTCGCCGGAACCCGGAGCCCCCTGCAGGTGGGCGCCGAGATATTCGGCCACTCGGGTGCCGAGAGCGAGCTGGAGATTCTGCGTCTGGTCCTCGCGACCCTGGAACGGGCGGGTATCGACAACGCCTACCTGGATCTGGGCCATGTCGGCATCTACCGGGGGCTGGCGCGCCAGGCTGGCCTAACGCCCGAGCGGGAGATGACCCTGTTCGAGACCCTCCAGCGCAAGGCCATTCCGGAGGTGGAGGCCTTTATAGGTGACTGGGGCGTAACCGGGCCGGTGGCGGATATGTTGTTGGTTCTGTCTGAACTGAATGGCGATGATGCCCTGGAGCAGGCGCGTCAAGCTTTGGCGGCGGCGGATCCCGGCGTACATGAGGCCCTGGACCATCTGGCGGGGCTACGGGAGGGCCTGAATACCTGGCTGCCAGAGGTGCCGGTCCATTTCGACCTGGCCGAGTTGCGGGGCTATCACTACAAGACCGGGGTGGTCTTTGCCGCCTTCGTCCCCGGTTGGGGCCTAGAGATCGCCCGTGGTGGGCGCTATGACGACATTGGCCGCGTTTTCGGCCAGGCGCGACCGGCGGTGGGTTTCAGTTCGGATCTCAAGGGCTTGCTGAGGCAGGGGCGGAGTCTGGATGCCCGCTATCAGGCGGTTGGGGGTATCTTTGCGCCTGCATTGCCGGATCCCGCCCTGCGTGCCGAGGTAGAACGTCTTCGTGGCGCAGGCGAGCGGGTGATCAATGATCTGCCTGGCCAGTCCGGGGGTGCCCGGGAGGCCGGCTGCGCGGAGGTGCTGGTTTTCGAGGGGGAGCGCTGGCGGCGGCGACGGGTTTGATGTCGCCTCCGGGCGCAGAGTACATTCACAACGAGCGATGTAGAAGCATGGGCAAGAATGTAGTGGTGATCGGTACCCAATGGGGTGACGAGGGCAAGGGCAAGGTCGTGGATCTGTTGACGGATCGGGCCTCGGCCGTCGTGCGTTTCCAGGGTGGTCATAACGCGGGCCACACCCTGGTCATCGATGGCGAGAAGACCGTCCTGCATCTGATTCCGTCCGGTATTCTGCGCGATGGTGTCAAGTGCTTGATTGGCAATGGTGTCGTTCTGTCGCCGGAGGCCCTGCTGGAGGAGATCGACGGCCTCGAGGCCCGGGGCATCCCCGTTTGCGAGCGTCTCGGCATCAGCGCCGCCTGCACCCTCATCCTGCCCTATCACGTCGCTCTGGACCATGCCCGGGAGATTGCGCGGGGCAGCCAGGCGATTGGTACCACGGGCCGGGGAATAGGACCGGCCTACGAGGACAAGGTGTCGCGGCGTGGCTTGCGGCTAGGTGACGCCCTGGATGCCGCTGGCCTGGCCGAGAAGTTGAGGCAGGTGATGGACTACCACAACTTCGCCCTCGAACACTATTTCAAGGCCAAGCCCCTGGATTATCAAGGGGTCCTGGATGGCCTCCTGGGTCAGGTGGATCGGCTGAGGCCCATGGTTACCGATGTCGTCGCTACCCTGCATGGGTTGCGGCGCACGGGTGCCGAGGTCCTGTTCGAGGGCGCGCAAGGGGCCCTGCTGGACATCGATCATGGCACCTACCCCTATGTGACCTCCTCCAATACCACGGCGGGGGGGGCGGCGAGCGGCAGTGGCATGGGGCCGCGCTACCTCGATTACATCCTTGGTATCGTCAAGGCCTACACCACGCGGGTGGGGGCGGGCCCCTTCCCGACCGAGCTCTTCGACGCGGTGGGGGATCACCTGAGTGCCAAGGGATTCGAGTTCGGGGCTACTACCGGTCGTAAGCGCCGTTGTGGCTGGCTCGATATGGTGACCCTCAAGCGCTCCTTCGACATCAACAGCATCACCGGGATCTGCATCACCAAGCTGGACGTGCTGGATGGCCTGGAAACCCTCAAGATCTGTACCGGCTTTGAGTTGGATGGTCAGTTACTGACGGCACCGCCCTCGCGGGTGGAGGATCTGAGCCGCTGCGTGCCCAGTTACCTGGAGATGCCTGGCTGGACGGAGTCCACGGTCGGTGCCACCTCGGTCGCTGATCTGCCCGCCAATGCCCAAGCCTATCTGGCCAAGATCGAGGAATTGTCGGGCCTCCCCATCGACATCATCTCGACGGGTCCGGACCGCGCCCAAACCATCGTTAAGCGCCATCCCTTTGACGCCTGAGGTTTGTCGGCCTGTTTGACCCTGGCCTGGGTCACCTACGGCAGCCCCGGATGGACTCCCAGAGCCGGTACCGTTTTATCCTGGTTCTGGGCAGGAATTCCCTGGCGGATGGGGTGACCGCCGCACTGCATCAGGAGGGCTATCGGGCGCGGCGCGGCGACTGGCCGGACCCGACGGCACCGGCTAGGTTCCGAGCCTGGGCCCTGAAGGATGCGGCGGTGTTCGATCCGGCCCGAACCCCGGTCCTGATCCTGGCCGATCCCCCCGAGGCCCCGGCCCTGGTTGCAGCCCTGGTTGTAAGCACCCGGGAGGCTGCCCGCCTGCGCAGCGAGGGGCAACCGGCAGGGGGGAAGGCCGGTCGGCCAGGCCAGCCCCGACCGATCCAACGCCTGATCCTCATGCACCCCCGCGATCCCGCCCCAGCCTTGCCCGTCCTGGAACCGGACGACCCCCTGCGGATCGAGACCTTCGCCATTGAAGACCGTGCCGCCAGGGCCCTGTTGCGTCGTTGGCCCCTGCACCTGGGATTGGATCCCGGTTTTGGTCAGATTCCTCATCTGCTCATCCTGGGTTTTGCCCCTCCTGCCCGGGCCCTGCTGCTGGAGGCCCTGCGCCTCGCACATTATGGTCAGGGCCGAGCCCGGATCAGCCTGGCCTGCGATCGGCACCTGGCCATTGCCGCCGAGTTTCGGGCCGCCTATCCCCAGGCCGACTCGATAGCGGATCTAAGCTTTACGCCCCTGTCGGAACTGTCCGGCCTACTGGGGACGCAGAGGGAACCCGGTCTGGACTCATCCCCCCTGGCCATGCCGCCGGTCACCCTCGTCGCGGTATGCCTCGAGCAGGATCAGGTCACGGGAGGGGATCAGCCTGACCACCCCGGCCTGGCCTTGGCGCGGCATCTGGTCCAGGAATTGGCGTCCAGTCAGGGGGTCTCTCCCCTGGTGTTGCTGGAGGTGGGTGCTGCCCTACCGATGCCTGCTACCGAGGGCTGGGATGGCCAGATCATCCCCATTGCCTATCATCATGAGGCTTGCCGTCCCGCGCTGCTTATCGATGGCAGCGGGGATGAACTGGCACGGATCATCCATGAACGCTATCGTGATACCCTCGCTGCCCAAGGAAGGGACCCGTCGGATGAACCGGCCAGCCAGCCCTGGGAACGCCTGGAGGACTCCTATCGTCAGGCCAGCCGCCATCAGGCCGATCATTTTTGGGCAAAACTTGCCGTCACCGACTGCCGGGCGGTGATAGATGACCGGGTGAAGGCCCTGGTCCTGAGTCCTCCGGAGGTCGAACGGTTGGCGATCGTAGAGCACGAACGCTGGGCGGCGGATCGCTATCTCGACGGCTGGTCCTTCGGCCCCGTGCGCGACAATGCCCGCAAACTCCACCCCCAACTCATCCCTTACGCGGACCTGTCCGAGCCCATGAAGGATCTGGACCGCTCCGCGGTGCTCGGCCTGCCGACCCTGGCCGAACGTCTAGGGCTCGGCATCCGGCGCCTGCTCATCCTCGGGATCCAGGCGCCGGGTCCCGCTTGTCCAGTGGGAAGGCCCCTGCAGTCCCTGGTGGTCGCCTTAGGGCAGGAGCTGCGGAGGCGTTATCCGGATCGAGCCCTGGTCCTTGCCGCCACCCTGGCGGACCGCCGTGAGCGTGCCCTGGTCAGGGAACTGCTGGAGGGATACGAGGGTGCCAGTCTCTTTCTGCTGCTACCACATCCCCTGCCTCATCCCCTGGAGCGGCTGACCTCGACCGCTGACCGCCGGGACTTCCTGGACCTCCTGGCACGGGCGGAACGGCGGATCAGGTTGCGGGGGGAGGAGGAACTGGCGGCCTGGTTCACCCGACGGGTGGAGGTCCGACTCGATCTGGGTAAGACAGGGGACGGAAAATCCGGCGGGGAGGGAGGTATGGCCAGGCTGTCGGCTGGGCCGGATCGACGCATCCTGCTCGATCCGGATGGGGCAGGTCTGACATGGACCTTCGACGACTAAGCTGGACCTGACAGTCCCCAGGTCGCAGGTACCACCGCCAGGCCTAGTCTCTGGCTGCCGCGGTGGTGACGGACCCGCCGGCCTGACCCGAGGGGGCGGGGGTATCCCCCGGCTTACCCTCAGGGTGCCGGTGCGGGTCGGACTGGCTGCATATTCTCGTCCACGAAGCGCTGAGCTGCCTGGATCAGCGCCAGGCGCGCCCGCTCCTCTCCCCATGTCGCCGCCAGCGTCGGGTCCTTACCCGGTCCCTGGTTCCATACCTGCCAGAGCAGGGCGACATCGTTGCGGTAGGCCGCGCCTATGCTGAGACCATCGGGGCTGAAGCTGGCGTGGGCGGCGCTGCCAAGCCCGGCGGACAGGGTCAGATAGGCCTTCAACGGCTGTTCCCGGGCCCTGGTGGGGCTTGGCCAAATACGCACCGTGCCATCGCGGGAGGCGGTGAGGAGCCAGCGCCCATCGGGGGAGTAGTCGAGGCTCAGGATCCGCGCCTTATGGCCAATAAGCCGGGTAAGCGGGGTGCCGTCCAGCCCCCAGATCTGGGCTTCCCCCTCACCACTGGCGGTGACCAGGGTCTGGCCATCCGGGGCGAACCGCACGCTGGTGACCGGGCCGGCCTGGGGTGCCAGATAACGGGGCTCGCCACAGGAGCCCGCGGCGATCTCGATCAGGGCGATGCGGCCATCCTCGCTGGCCGTGGCCAGGCGGCGGGCGTCGGGGCTGAAGGCCAGATCCTGGATGGTATTCTTGTGCCAGGGTCCGGCGCAGACCTCGGTCCACTGTCCCTGGGCATCGACGCGCAATACCTGGCCCCAGCCATTCTCGGCGCCACTGGCCACCCATACCTCCCCTTCCTGGTCCCGGGCCAGGGCCGCCGCCCGAATGCTACCTGCACTCGAGTCCACGGGTAGCTCCTTACCCAGCGGGGCGCAGCTACGCAAGTCCCACAGCCGCACCGGATGCCAGGAGTCGTTCGATGCCGTCAGCAGCCAATCGCCATGGGGGGCGAAGAGGGCCTGATAAATCACCGGGCAGTCCAGGCTGCCGTTCTGGGTGCAGGGCTGAAGGTCGGGCGTCAGGGCCAAGGTGCAGATCTCCTCCCCCTTGGCCAGATCCCAGATCCGGGCCGTGCCGTCGAAGCCGGCGCTGGCCAGTAACCCGGCGGAAGGGGAGAAGCCGACGCGGCGCACCCGATCCTGGTGGCCCTTGCCCCCGCCGCCCAGGCGCCAGCGCAAGGCCGGTACCAGTCCTGCCGCGCTGCGATCCAGGCGCCAGACCTCGATGCGTCCGTCATGGGCGCCCATCGCCAGCAGGGTTGGGGGCGGTGAGCCAGGCGGACTCCCGGGAAGGGGGGCGCCTTCATCGACTGCGGGCTCCCTGGCCAGGGCCAGGTGGGCAACCTGATCCCCTTGGGGGAACTGGAGGACGAAGTTCGCCAGGGGTCGTACCGACCAGAGCCGGGCCGAGCCGTCCTCGCTGGAATAGCTGAGGATGTGGCGATGATCCTGACTGAAGCGCGCCTCGGTGACATCACCCTCATGGCTGATGATGGCCAGATTCTGGCCAGTCCAGAGCCCCCAGAGCCGTATCGTGTCATCCTGGGATGCGGTGAGGACGAGGGGTTCGTCCTCGCCGATGTCCTGCCCCGGGGTGATCTGCACCTGGTCCACCGCCAGGTCGTGATGGCCAAAGATCTGAGCCTCGGCCGTCGCCAGGTCCCAACGCACCACCTGGCCATCGTCATCCACCGCCACCAGGTTGCGTCCCCCGGGGCCAAAGGCGATGCGGCGCACAGAGGAGCGGTGAATGGGGATTTTGCGGCCATCGCGCGTGATGACCCCCAGCTCCTCCAATTGGTGTCCGGTTAGGTCATAGACCCGGATGCGGTCGTCGCCGAAGGCCACGGCGATCCGGCTGCCGGTGGGGTCGAAGACGGCGTGGTAGGCCGGGCGGCCCCGGGACTCGTTGGCCGGGAGGACGAGGATCTCCTCCCCGGTGAGAGTCGCGATCACCTTGGCGGTACCGTCGAAGGAGGCCGTCACCAGCCGTTGCCCATCGGGGGAAAAGGCCAGACTGCGGACGCCACGGTCGTGGATCTGACGATCCCAGAGGGGTGCCCCGGGGGTCTTCAGGTCCAGGATACAGAGGGCGGGGGCACGTCGATCACCATGGATGAGCCCCAGATAGCGCCCACTGGGATCCAGGGCGATGGGGGAACGGGGCCGTCCCCCGCAGGTCCAGGTTGGCGGATCATTGGGGGTAGCGGGGAGTCGCCAGACCCCCGATTCACCGATCCCCAGGGGAAGGACGATCTCGCCGGTACCGACCAGCCGCAGGCTGTGAATCGGAAGTTCTGGTCCGGCCAGGCTCCCGGCGAAATGATAGCGGTGGCCCTGATGGGTCCAGAGTTCGGCGCCCCCCCTGGGGGCCGGCATCGCCAGGTGTTCCCCATCGTCACTGAAGGCCGCCACCAGGACCGTGGTGCCGTCGGTGGGAGGAGCACTGACCAGGCTCAGCAAGCGATTACGGATGAAGGCCCGGCTCAAGCTGTCGGTGGCCTCCGCGGGCAGGTAGGGGCCGGCCGCCAGGGCCAGGCGGACGGCCTCGGCGGTATCGCCGCGGTCGATGGCGCTTTCGGCGTTGCGTATCTGGCTGTGGTAGAAGCTGCGTAGGGCCTTGTTGGAGGCATCCCAGGCCCACCAGGCGGTGAAGGTAGCGATCACCAGAAGGCTCAGCAGGCTCCAGCCCAGGAAGCGCGCCTGGCGATTGCGGCGCCGCTGTACGCTGAGATTCAGTCGGCTTTGCTCCAGGTAATCGCGCTCCAGGGGTTCCAGTTCCTCGGCATAGGCCCTGGCGAAGAGTTGAGCGGCGGCGTAGCCGGTTTCCCCCAGGAGATATTCCCGGTTGCGGTCGGTACGTCGCCAGAGGCGTGCCTGGCGGGTGAGTTGATAACGCAGGATGAGATCGCGGCGGTGGGCCGGCACCGCCAGCCAGTCCCGTACCGGCTGCCAGCGCGTAAGCAACACCGGGTGGACGAAGGCGACAATGGGCCGGAAGCGTTCCCAATAGCGGGTGGTTTCCCGGGGTGGCTGGGACGAGGAGGCGGAGACATCGCCAACCCTGGGTTGGCCTTCATTGCTGATGAGGTCCGTGCCCTGGCGCAACAGGTGTCCCACCCCGCGCTGACGGATACGCCGCTCCTCCCGGGTCTGCCGCCAGAGCCGCCGCAGGTCGTCCCAGATGCTCGGTGCGGCAGGTGGGGCTGCCGCTGCCTCCTCCTCCTCCTCGGCATCGGCCACCACCAGGCGTGCCGCGATCAGGCGCTCCAGCAGGGGCACCAAGGCAGGCAGGTGGCTCAAGGTGTTGAGGTCCCCAGGGCGGGGGTCGGGTCGGGGGGCGTTACTCCCCTCCAGGGTGATCAGGGCCCGGCACAGGATCGGCAAGGTGGCGCGCTGGGGCGACTCCAATTCCGCCCAGAGCTGGTCGGCGCTGGCGATGAGGCTTCCGGTCACCCCGCCCAGGCTGCGCAGGTCGGCAAGGGTCAGGAGGGATTGCCGCGCCGCCGGCTCCTCCAGGCGGGTAGCAGCCCGCCGGTAAAGGTTCTCCAAAACCTCCTGCAACACCGGGGGCCAATGGATCAGCAGACTGGTCTCCGTCTCCAGCAGGTCCACCAGTCCGCGCCCGGTACTACTGGTCGGTTCCTCGAAATCGATGGCGGCGACCCGAGCCGGGATTTCGATGACCTGGCGGATGCGGGCGGTGGCGGGGGGGTGCAGAGAAAACCAACTCACCTCATCCAATACCGCCGCCAGTTCGGGAAGTTCGGCAAGTAGGGGGAGGTGGTCGCTGCGGAGGGTGGCGATGACCCAGATGCCATCTCGGGCCGCCAGGCGGGGCAGGGCGGTGAGGAAAGCCCGGGAGTTGGTGGCGCCAAACAAGGGATCCAGAGAGTCGACGACTATGACCAGTTGGGCACGCCCGCCATTGGACCCCGCCTGTTCGGCGAACTTGACGCTGACCTGGGCCAGGGCCGCGGCCAATTGGGCGGCAGCTACCTCCGGGGCGGCGATCAGGAGGTCGGCCAGGGACTGGGTATCGAGTCCGAACCCTTGGAGCGCGGCGCCGAGGGTCGCCGGCTCGCTCAAGGCCGAGGCCAGGGCCCGGCAGGGCTCCTCCTCACCCCCGGGTTCGACCAGACACCAGCGACAGAAGGCTATCCCCGGGAACAGGAAGGGCCGTGCCAGCCGGGGCAGCAGGCCGGCGCGCACCAGGGAGCTTTTACCGACGCCACTAGGGCCTGTGACCAGCAGGAGACCTCGGGCCCGATCGACGTTGGCCTCCAGGCGGGTGATTAGTTCCTGGGTTTCGGTCTCGCGGCCGACGAAGATCGGGTGATCGCTGAATTCGAAGGGCCGGTCCACGCGAAAGGGACTGCCTTGCCAGTCCTGGAGGTGCGAGGTCAGGCGCCGTTCGGCGCTGATCCGGCGGTTGAGGAGCTTGCGCAGTTGGGTCTCAACCAACTCGCGAAACGAATGGTCATTGTCGAACTGACGGAAGGCGCGTCTGAAGCTGCCATCGGGGTTGAAAAAGTGAGTGCTGAAAAAGGTCTCGAGTCGATTGCGATCCGCCAAGGCCTCCCGCGTCTCTTCGGGATTGTTGACGTCCACCAGGCAGGGGGCGGTTTTGCGATAGACCAAGACCTCTGGGATGCCCGTGCGCGCCGAGGCCTCCACCGCGTCGATGAATTCCCACTCGGTCCCAGTCAGGCCGCCATAGGGGTCATTGGCCAGGGGTGTCCCCAGCCGGGCCCAGAGCATGACCAGCACGATCTCACAGTCCGAGGGCCGCACCAAGCCTGCTTGAAAGCTCTGGGCCGCGGTTAGGGCCTCCTGCTCCCAAAGGACCGCCTGGACCTTGAAATAGGGAAGATATTCCTGGGCCAGGGCCTCGATGATGCTCCGCGTCAGGGCCCGTTCATGATCCAGGTCGGAGGGGGAGGAGACGAAGATGCGAACCTGGGAATCAGCCATTGACATCACCTACAGCGGGGGAAAAGGGTGGGATGGTGGCGTCGATCGATATTAGAGAGGATAGGCCAAAGTTCGGAGCCGAGGGTGAATTTGGCGGTAACGAGGGCATCCAGGAGGGCGAAACCTCGTCATTCTCCCTTTTGGAGTCCTCCCTGCGGGAAGGACCATCACGCCCTCGCACATTTTGGAATTGGGTCCTCCGTCTATAATAGGGACCAGAATGTCATTCCTCCCCGCCGGGTCCACTGGACCCGCGGCCTGGCATAGGTGGACCCTTGGCGATGCCATCTCCGCAAGCCCCCTCTTCTCTCCGGCCCTATTGGCTCATTGCCCTTAAAGGTCACCGGCAATTGCGTCAGCCAGAGGCGGT
>CAZFZB010000032.1:20525-25916 GCA_964523415.1 uncultured Chromatiaceae bacterium
AACCCTGAGACCCTCGAGGCTCGGCGTGTGGGTTGGGGTGGCCATAGCTTCCTGGATCCTGAGATTCGCTTCCTCAATGACCTGCCCGATGGGGCCTCGGTGGCACCCCCGGACTCCTCGCCGGTACCCTCGATCTTATGGCGCTTTTTCACCAAGGTCGACCAGATGGCGACCCGCACGGCTCCCAATTTCCGGCGCTGGGTGGCCTCTTCACTGGTCCTGAATACGGGTGCAACCCTGCTACTGGCCTTCATCATCTCCTTTGCCCTGCGCCTGCCGGTCCTGGACGCCCTGGTCTTCCTTATGACTGCCGGGGCCATGGGGGCCGGTTTCTATCTGAAATACCGCAAGGTGCATAACCGCTGGATCCATTGCCGCGTGGCCGCGGAGATTTGCCGGGCCGCGATCGCCACTTGGGAATTGCCCCGGCTGGTGCTGCCTGACCTTCAGGGTTTGGGAGAGACCTTTGCCCGCCTCACGACCTCGATCAGGATGATGCACCTCTGTACCCGCCCCGCCGTCACCGCCCCTTGGGAGCAGATCCAGGAGCGCTATCTGCGCCAACGCATCGATGATCAGATTCACTATCATCAGGCCCGCGCCGCCCGGCTGGCCCGCTTGCGTCAGCGCCTGATCAGCCTCTTCTGGTTCTTTTCCGCCCTTGCCGTCCTGCGCGGGCTCTTCGCGGGTGTCTATGGCACCGACAGCCTCAGCCTGGAGGCGAATCTAACCCTCACTCACTTTCTGCCCCTGGCGCTGCCCTGTCTGGCTGGTTGTGCCCTGGCACTCGTTTCGGTCTTCGACCTCAATGGCAAGTTGGCCCATTCCAGTACCCTGACGACCTTCCTGATCGCGTCGCGGGCAGAGACCCAGGCCTGTCATAATCTGAATGCCTTGCAACGGGCCATCGCCCGCACCGAACACTACCTGGCCCGGGAGATTGCCGACTGGTTCACCCTGGGCCAGGAACCCCGTTATGGTTGAGTGACGCTATGGGTGAACCATGAAACGACTCCTGGCCCTGGACGGTGGCGGTATCCGTGGCATCTTTACCCTGGAGGTTTTGGCGCGCATGGAGGAATTGCTGCGTGCTCGAACCGGCCGGCCAGACCTGGTTCTGGCGGACCATTTCGACTATATCGCCGGAACCAGTACTGGAGGCATCATCGCCACCTGCCTGTCTTGGGGCATGCCGGTAGCCATGATCGAGGACCTCTATATTAGGCGGGGGATGGAGATCTTCCGGCCAGCACCCTGGTACAAACGCTGGCAGAGTAAATATGCCGCGGAGGCCATTACCGGCATGCTCAAGGAGGTTTTCTCGGAGGATGAGGCGGGCCAGACGCCAGCCTTACTGGGCACACGCAAACTGCGCACCTTGCTTTGCCTGGTGATGCGCAACTATTCCACCGGATCGCCCTGGCCGATTTCCAATAACCCCGCTGCCCGCTTCAATGATCCCACCTCACCCGAGTGCAACCTGAACATTCCCCTCTGGCAACTGGTGCGTGCCAGTACCGCCGCCCCGACCTATTTTCCCCCGGAGACCATCGTCCTGGGTGGCCGGAGACACGTCTTCGTGGATGGCGGCATCACACCCTACAACAACCCCAGTCTGCTCCTCTATCTCATGGCGACTCTGCCCTGCTTTCACCTGGAATGGGAGCGGGGTCTGGACAAGTTGCTATTGGTCTCGATCGGTACCGGACGGGTACGTGTCACCTCCGGCGCGGCTACGGCGGGGGAAATGAACCTTCTCTTTCACGCCCGCCGCGTGCCGGTCGCCCTCATCGACTCATCGAGTCTGCAGCAGGATCTCATGTGTCGTGTCCTCGGCCACTGCCGGGTTGGTAATGAGATCGATGGCGAGATCGGCGATCTCAAAAGCGCCGATGCCGCCGCAGCCCCGGGCCACAACTTCACCTACCTTCGGTATGACCTCCTTTTCTCCCCTGAACAGATAGCCCGAGCCCAACAAATCGCCAGCTCCGGATTCGCGATCGACAATCTCAAGCTGATCCCCTTGCTGCGCGACATCGGTGCCGCCTATGCTGCGGAAAAGCTGCGGGATGAGGACCTTTTATAAGCATCCCTCGCGGATCTCTCACCCCTCTCAGGTGAAACCCTGCACCAAGGACCCTGCCCGTCGCATGAACCCTCGCCCTCAAACCAGTCGCCAGATGTTCTCAGCATTGGTCGCCTACCCGCAGGGAGTGCCGGGGAAGGCCGTGGGCTCGGCACTGGCGGAAATCGGACTGAGCGGACCCAACCCGGTTCTGATTCTGGCCGGTGGGGCTACCAGTCTCGATGCTGGGGTGGCGGCACGACTCCTCCCTCTGTTCTGGGGTCTGGTACCTCTTCTGGATCGGTTGGGGGCGGCGGTGGTCGATGGCGGAACCCCCTTCGGAGTCATGGCGCTCATGGGGGCGGCGCGCCAGGGTGCAGCGGGTAGCTTCCCCTTAATCGGAATCGCCCCACGTGGCCGCGTCATGGCACCGGCTGGGATCTCCTCGGTCGAACAGGGCGGTTCTGCATCCTTGTCTGGTGATGCAGGTGGCGGGAGCTTTCCAATGGATCCGGCACCGGCTGAAGTCCAGGTTTCTGGCACGGGCAGGCCTGTCAAGAGGTCTGCTCCTCGATTGGATCGGGATGAGTACGGGCCTAGGGTGTTGCTCGATCCCAACCATAGCCACTTCCTCCTGGTCCCCGGTGATCGCTGGGGCGACGAATCCCCTTGGCTCTCGGCCGTGGCAGAGCGCCTGGCGGGCGGGCGGGGCACCCTGATGTTAGTTGCAGGGGGCGGAGAGGTCACCCAATGGGACGTCCTGCACCGGCTTCGCCAGCGTGGCCGGGTCCTGACGCTCGCCGGCAGCGGCGGTACGGCCGACGCTCTGGTTGCCTGGCGCCGGGGGGAGCAACCGCCACCGGTAGCGGAACTGATCGGGGTCGATCAGGCACGCCTCGAGGTTTTGGATCTGAAAGGTGCAGGAGACCAGCTGCCCGGGCTGTTGGCGCAGGCCTTCGCCACTTGAGAACATAGGGACTAACGACAACTCATGAACCCCGTGTCCCGATCTGCCAGGCGCCTGAAATTGGGGAGGCGCCAAGGGGCTGTTGGCCATGCCAGGGCGCAAGACCGATATCTGCCTGGTCGTATCCGATCTTGACGAAAGGGGGCTAGGCTGAATAAACTGCTTAGGTTATGTCTGTGCCGCTTCCCGATTTCATCGATCCTTGGCGAGCCGTCGATGCAGGGTCTGAGTTTGAGGGTGTCTTGCCGCTGTCCAACCTGTCGCGGCTGGGTGGGTTCCTGAAGGAGGCGGAAGGTCAGGTTCAGTATAGCTTGGCCTGCTCACGGGATACCCAAGGCTACGGAGTTCTGTCAGGCGAGGTGAGGGCGCGAGTCGTATTGACCTGTCAGCGTTGCATGGGACCCCTGGATTGGGAAATTGCCTCACCCCTGGCCCTGGCCCTGGTTTCCGGCCTTGACGAGGCCCGGCTGTTGCCGGAAGAGCTCGATCCCTTGCTGGTATCCAGGGAACCGATCCGGTTGCCCGACCTGATCGAGGATGAACTGTTGCTGGCCCTGCCTCAGATCGCCATGCATGAGCCCGGAGACTGTTCCCCGCCTGGTGGCCGTGAGGAGGGGGGCAATGACCAGGAGGGTGCCGGGGAGAAGGTTCATCCCTTTGCCAAACTCGGCGAATGGGCGTTGGGCGTGAAGGATTAAATCCTACGCGGCAACAATCGGATTTTATCGAGACTATTGAATTTGTTGGCTGGTACTGTCCATCCCTTTGCGGATGGGCGGGGTACAATGTCACGGAGAATAATATGGCAGTTCCACAAAATCGTAAGACCTCTTCCCGGCGCGACATGAGGCGTTCTCACGACGCCCTGACGGGCCCCACCCTGTCCGTCGAGCCCCAAAGTGGCGAGGTGCACCGCCGTCATCATGTTTCCCCGGATGGCTTCTATCGTGGCCGCAAGGTCATCGAGACCAAGGAATAAAGTCTAGGCCTCCCACTCACTCCCTGATCCATGGCCTAAGCCGTGACTGATCCCTTGATCATCGCCCTGGATGCCATGGGCGGAGATCACGGCCCCAAGGTCGTGGTTCCGGCGGCGCTCGATTATTTGCGTGCCACCCGGGAGGTTGCACTCATCTTGGTGGGCAAGGAGGAGGAAATCGTCAAGTTCCTCCCCGAGGCCAAACTACCTGAACGCCTGAGTATTCGCCATGCCTCCCAGGAGGTGGCGATGAATGAATTGCCCTCCAAGGCCCTGCGCCTAAAGAAGGATTCCTCCATGCGGGTCGCCATCGACCTGGTCAAGTCCGGGGAGGCACACGCCTGCGTCAGCGCGGGTAATACCGGCGCCCTCATGGCTACCGCCCGTTTCGTCCTCAAGACCCTGCCCAACATCGACCGGCCCGCTATCATGACCACGGTGCCCTCCATGACCGGCAGCACCCACCTGTTGGACCTGGGGGCAAACGTCGATTGCACGGCCCAGCACCTTTTCCAGTTTGCGGTAATGGGCAGCGAGACCGTGACCGCCGTCGAGGGCATCGGCGCGCCCAAGGTAGGGCTGCTGAACATCGGCGCCGAGGAAATCAAGGGTAACGAACAGGTTAAAGGGGCCCATGAACTCCTGGCCCGCAGTTCCCTGAACTACGTCGGGTATGTGGAGGGGGACGACATCTATCTCGGTGTAGTCGACGTAGTGGTGAGCGATGGTTTCGTGGGTAACGTTGCGCTGAAGTCTAGCGAGGGTGTCGCCAAGATGGTGCGCCACTTCCTCACCGAAAACTTCAAGCGCAACTGGTTGACACGCCTCTCGGCCCTAGTGGCTATGCCGGTTCTCAAGAACTTCAGCCGCGCCTTTGACCCTCGCCGCTACAACGGGGCCAGCCTGCTCGGCTTGCGGGGCATTGTCATCAAGAGCCATGGCGGTGCCGATATCCTTGCTTTCGAAAACGCGATCCATATCGCCGAGAAGGAAATCCACTGTAACATTCCCGAGCGCATCGCCCACCGCGTAGGCGGTCAGCTCGATGCCGAACGCCAAAGGCCTAGCGCGTGAAGCTCTATTCCCGGATATTGGGTACGGGTAGTTATCTACCTAAAAAGGTCCTTACCAACAAGGACATCGAGGATATCGTCGATACCTCTGACGAATGGATATTTGAACGTACTGGCATTCGTCAACGCCATGTGGTGACGGAAGGTGAGACCTGCTCGGACCTGGCTGTTGTCGCAGCCCGTGCCGCCATGGAGGCTGCAGGGGTAACCCCAGCGGAGATCGATCTCATTGTTCTGGCGACGACAACCCCCGACCAGATATTTCCCAGCACGGCTTGTATCATTCAGCCCCGGCTGGGTATCAAGG
>CAZFZB010000033.1:0-25610 GCA_964523415.1 uncultured Chromatiaceae bacterium
GCCCAGGCCTATGACGCCAAGGCAGATCAGCATCAATTCCCGCTCGGGTCGCCGCAGCTCCCAGGGGGCCTTGGCCTTCATTCCATCAGTCCCAGGTTCTGTGCCCGGAGCAGCAGATCGCGGGCGATCGGGCCGGCACTGGTGGACCCGAACCCCCCCTGTTCCACCAGCACCGCCACCACCAGGCGTGGCCGCTCCGCCGGGGCAAAGCCCACGAACCAGCCATGGGCTGCACCCCGGGGGTTCTCAGCCGTACCTGTCTTGCCCGCGATGGCCAGCTTGTCGGTATTGATGGGTTTGCCCGTACCCGTGGTCACCACCCTCCGCATCATCCTCGCCAGCCGAGCGGCGGTGGTGGTGGGCATGAGCTGGGCCAGGACCGCCGCCGGCTCCGTCGCGATCAAACGCGGCTTCATGGCGATGCCCTGGTTGGCGACAGCGGCGGCGAGGAGTGCCATATGGGCAGGGGAGGCCGTCATGACCCCCTGGCCGATGGAGGCCTGGGCCAGACCATAGCGATCCTTGTCGGCGATGAAGGGTACCCGGCCGGTATTGATGGCCCCGGTCCGATCCAACCCCGGATAGATGCGGACAGGCTTGCCAAAGAGCAGACGTTCCAGGTTGGCGCGAAAGGCCTCGTGGCCATACTGGACCCCGAGTTGGGCGAAGAAGACATTGGACGATTCGACAAAGGCGGTGGTCAGGTCCAGATTGCCATGCCCGCCCCAGGACCGGCCGGCGCGTTGGGCGCTGTAGTATTCGTGATCGCGAATCAGGGGGTAACGGGGGGAGGTGGTGAAGCCCTCCGCTGGGCAGGCCAGGGTGCCGGTAAAGCCCTTATCCAGGGCCTCGGCCGCGAGGGCAATCTTGAAGGTGGAACCAGGTGGATAGAGGCCCTGGGTTGCCCGGTTCAGCAGGGGCGAGTCCGCGGGGTTGCCACGAAAGAGGGCAGGGGAGAGCTGGCTGGGATCGAAAGAGGGGCTGCTCGCCAGGGCCAGGATGGCACCATCGGCGGGTCTTATCAGGACCACGGCTCCGCGCCGGTTGCCCAGGCCCTGGACGGCAGCCAATTGCAATTCCGCGTCCAGCGTCAGGACCAGATCCTGGCCGCGAGGCCGCTTATCCTGGATCAGTAGGTTGCGGCCCAGTTCACCCCAGGACTCCAGACGTTCCGGCGTGGCTCCATTGAGGTGTTGACTGGCCGCCGCCTCGACCCCGGCGGCGCCAAACTTGGGATGACTGTAACCGATGCTATGGGCAAAGGCCGCTCCAAAGGGATAACGCCTCCAGACCTGACCATTCGCCTCCTCGCTGTAGGCCAGCACCAGGCCGCGCCGGTCCAGGATACGCCCACGCTGAATACCATGAGCCGGGTTGAACTGGCGTCTATCATAGGTCTGCATGAAGGCCAGAAACTGGGGCCGGAAGATGCCTGCCAACTGCCAGCTGACCTGGTACCCCAGCAGGGCCCCAAACAGGAGGATCAGCCCCAAGGCCGGGATCAGCAAGGGCCTGCGCAGGGGACCCATATGACGCAGCTCCGTCTCACGACGCCAGTCATATACCCGTTTGAGAAGGAAAAAGGCCACGGCAAAGAAGATGCCATGCAGAGCCACGCGCAGATAGGGCCAGGCCACCGAGTCCACCAAGGCCCCAAAAAGGTCGGAAGGGTTCAGAAGGTCCTCCGGGAACAGGGTTGACACCAGCCTATTCCCGCCCTCCCCAAGGGAGGGTGCGGGACAGGCTGGAAACAGAAGCAGGGCATCAGGGCCATCGGGAACCTGGTACCAGCCAGGAAATCAGGGGGGATTATACGGGTCCGGGTCCGAAATTTTCCTCCCCGAAAGGATTTGCCAGGAATGGAAGGGGAAAGTCTCCGGTTAACGGCGGGTGGATCCGAGACATAGGTCCCTAACCCGCCCGCCTCATCCCCTCCAATGCCCCAGCCGTCCGGTAGTGGCGATACTCCCACCGGAAAGGGGAGAGCCGGCCCCTAAAAGGCCTCCTCCCAACTCCTGGAAAGCCGCGCGGCACAATGGATGAGCCCTACCATGGAGTAGGTCTGAGGGTAGTTTCCCCACAACTCGCCGGTCTCGGGATGAATGTCCTCGGAGAGCAGGCCCAGGTCATTGCGCCGTTCGAGCATGGCCTCGAAGAGTTGACGCGCCTCATCCACCCGGCCCAGTGCAGCTAGGGCGTCGATATACCAGAAGGTGCAGATGGTGAAGGCGGTTTCCGGACGGCCGAAATCATCCTCTACCCCATAGCGCAGCAGCAGGTCGCCGCGTCTCAGGTCACGCCCGATGGCCTCGACGGTCCCGACAAAGCGGGGGTCCCTGGCCGACAGAAAATCCAGTTCGTGAAGGAGTAACAGGCTTGCATCCAGGGTGTCGCCCTCGAAGGAGGCGACGAAGCTACCCAGTTCCTGATTCCAGGCACGACGAGAGATCTCCGCGTGGAGACGGTCCGCCGCCTGCCGCCACCGTGCCGCGCGTTCGGGCAGCCCCAAAACCCCCGCGATCCGTGCCAGCCGGTCGCAACCGGCCCAACACATCACGGCGGAGAAGGTGTGGATGGCCGGGCGGTTGCGTAGTTCCCAGGGACCGGCATCCGGCTGGTCGAAGACCGTAGTGGCTACCTGACCCAGTTCCTCCAGCCGTTCGAAGAGGGCCGGGTGACCCGCCAGTGGCATGCGCCGATCGAAGAAGGTGTGGGTCGCGGCCAGGATGACGCTGCCATAGACGTCGTTCTGGATCTGCAGATGGGCCTGGTTGCCGATCCGCACCGGCCCCATGCCGCGGTATCCGGCCAGTGCCGGGGCAATGCGTTCATCGAGGTCGGTCCTGCGGGTGATGCCATAGCAGGGCTTGAGCACGCGATCCTCGCTCTCGCCGATGATATTGGCGATGTAGCCGAGATAGCCCTCCATGGTGCGAGTGGTACCCAGGCGGTTGAGGGCGTTGACCACGAAGTAGGCGTCGCGCAGCCAGCAGAAGCGATAATCCCAATTGCGCTGGCTGCCTGGGGCCTCCGGAATGGAGGTGGTGAGGGCGGCGACGATGGCCCCGGTCTCCTCGAAGCTACAAAGCTTCAGGGTGATGGCGGCACGGATCACCTCCTCCTGCCACTCGAAGGGGATGGACAGTGAGCGCACCCAGTTGTGCCAGAAATCGAGGGTACGCTCCAAGAAGAGTTGGGCGGTGTCGGCAATGCCGGCGGTGAGTGACTCATCGCAACCCAGAATGAAGGTAAGAGGGCGATCGAGCAGAAAGGGTGTCTCCTCGACCACATAGGACAGGGGGGCGTCCGTGGTGAGTCGTAGGGTGCCGGCCTGACTCTGGTAGCGGGCGTGGTTAGAGCCGAGCGTGATATGGGGTGACACAGCACCGTAGGCGAAGCGTGGGCGCACCCGCACCCGCAGGTGCGGCCGGCCCTTCACCGCGACCAGACGCCGGACAAGGGTCGGGGGGCGGAACATGCGTTCGAACTGCACGAAGCGGGGGACGAAGTCTGTTATCTCGGCGGCATTGCCCTCCTGATCCTCGATGCGGGTAATCAGGACCGCCGAATTGGTTTGATACCACTGCCGGGTCTCGGCCAGGGTTCCAACCAGTTCGCAGGCAAAGTAGCCGCCGTTGTCGGGCTCCTCGGGCCGATAGGATTGGGGACCTTGAAGCAGGCTGCAAAAGATTGGGTCACCATCCAGGCGGGGGAAACCGCACCAGACCAGGGTAGCGGAGCGGTCGATCAGGGCCGCCAGGGTCCCGTTGCCGATGACCCCAAGATCCAGGTTTTGGGTATCTTGTCTCGTCATCTCTACCTCGATTGAAGGCTCGCCGCAAGGCCAGCGATCCAGTCACGCACCGCTGCCGGCGAACTCAGTTGAAACCGGGCTTGGGTGGGTGTCCCTTCCCCAACCCGAACGGAGCATCCGCCGAGACTATTGACCAGGGCGAAGCCGTCCTCATCAGTCTGGTCGTCGCCGATGAAAATGGGTAAGCGCCCGGCATAGTGGGGCAGCCCCATGAAGCGCTGGATGGCGGCGTCCTTGCCAGCCTCGGCCGGCAGGATTTCGACGACCTGCTTGCCGGGCTGAAGGCGAAAGCCCGGGCCAAGGGCCTGCCTTGCCTGTCCCGCTAGTAGCCAGACCTTCTCCTCCCACTCCGGGGCCTGGCGGTAATGCACGGCAATCGCATGAGGCTTGGTCTCCAGAATGACGCCGGGCAGGCTATGGGTCTCTTCCTCTAGCGACGAATATATCCTCGCCAGCGCGGCATCGGCAGCTCCCCTCAGCCCGTCCTCGATCCCGCCCAGGCGCCACTGGGCACCGTGTGTACCGGCCGCATCGAGGTTGCCGGGAAACAACCGGTCGATTTCGCTCAAGGGACGTCCGCTCACCAGGGCCAAGGCCCCACCCAGGCCGCGGGCGAGAGTCCCGAGTTGCTCCGGAAGTCCTGATGGAACAGATACACCTTGGGGATCGGAAGCCAGGTCGAGCAGGGTCCCGTCGATATCCAAAAAAAGCGCCCAGGCGCGGATCCAGTCCGGACAATCCCAGGGAATAGGAAGAGGTGACCCGGTCATCGGCCATCCCGGCGCCACCGCCAATTGAAGGGGGCCGTGACCTGTACGATCTGCTCCTCGATCCGCTGGCGTTTGCGCAGGCGGGAGGCCTCCAGGAGCATACGCCCGGCCCAAAAATAGATGTTGTGCTCGCTGACCAGGGCACGCATCAGGTGCATCCGCTCCCGCCGCTGCTCCCGCGGCATCAGGAGGGCCTGATGCATCGCCTCGCCCATAGCGCCGCAATCGTAGGGATTGACGATCAGGGCCTCCAACAACTCGCGGGAGACCCCGGCGAAACTGCTCAATACCAGTACCCCGTCATCGTCGTCGCGGGCGGCAACGAACTCCTTGGCCACCAGGTTCATCCCATCGTGCAGGCTGGAAACCAGGCAGATGTCCGCGGCCCGGAAGAGGGTGAAGACCTGTTCGGGCTCATGATGCCGGGCGATCAGTACGATGGGAAGCCAGCCAGGCCGGCCGAAACGCTGATTGACTTGATCGGCGACGGCCTCGGCCTCAAGATGGGTTTGGCGATAGGCGGGCAGGGTACTGCGGGTTGGCGCGGCGATTTGGAGCAGGGAAAAACGTCCGATCCATTCCGGGTGGTTCGAGAGCAGGTTTTCCACGGCGCGAAAGCGGTCCGCAATCCCCTTGGTGTAGTCGAAGCGTTCGACGCCCACCGCGAGCAGTAAGTCAGCTCCCAGATCGTAGTTTCCACGCACCTTGACGCGGCATTCCGCAATCGGCGGCTGGCCAATGAGCGCCGTGGGCGGCCACTCGATCGAGATCGGATAGGGCCGGACCAGGGTGGGTCGCCCCGCGGCCCGGGCGATACTATGCTCCCGGTCGATACGGCACTCCAGGAAGTGGTCCACCGAGTCCAGGAAGTTCAGGCAATGGAACTGGGTATGGAAGCCCAGGATGGAACTGCCCAGCAAGCCTCGCAGGATCTCCTCCCGCCAGGGGCAGATACCGAAGACCTCGGGGTTGGGCCAGGGGATGTGCCAGAAGGTGATGATAGTAGCCCCGGGCAAACGCTCGCGTACCATCTGGGGCAAGAGGGCAAAGTGATAGTCCTGCACCAGGACCAGAGGGTTGGGGGACTTGGCCTCTTCCACGATCGCGTCGGCGAACCTGCGGTTCACCGCTACATACTGCTCCCAGTCGGAGGCGCGAAAGATTGGGCGAACGAAGACGATATGACACAGGGGCCAGAGCCCCTCGTTCGCCAGGCCATAGTAGTAACCCTCCTGTTCCCGATCCGAGAGCCAGACCCGCCGCAGGGTATAGGTGGGGGCCTCGGGGGGGACCTGGATGTGATCCTGCCCATCCACCGTCTCCGCATCCGCCGAGCCGCTGCCATGGGCGATCCAGGTTCCACCGCAGGCGCGAGTGATGGGTTCCAGGGCGGTCACCAGGCCACTTGCGGGGCGCTGGACCAGGATAGTGTCACCCTCGTGGTTGTGGATATAGGGCTCCCGGTTGGAGACCACGATCACCTCGGCCCCCGGCAGTTCCGATTTGAGCAGGGATCGCAGCGTTTCCGGGGTCCAATCCACCCGTATCGCCTCGGAGATCCCGCGGGGAACGTCCAGGTCACGGAGCATTTCGCGCATCTCACCGATCAACCGAGCGATTTCGGGTTCGTGGGAAGGCTCTGCTGCGCCGCGGGTTTCGCCCTGGGTCATCCCCTGGCGCACCGCTCGCACCCAGCCTCGCAGCGTAAAACGCGCGACGATGACGGTGAAGGTCGCGATGAGCAAGCCCAGCGCGGCCACAAAGATCGTCAAATAGCGCTCCACGTTGGTGCTGCGCCGTTCGATAAAGCTGAGATCGTGGACGATCACCAGATCACCCAGCAGGGTGCCCTCATCGCTAAGAGCAAAGGCCGCGGTGAGGACGGTGCCGGCGTTCAGTTGTTCCACCTTGAAAAGGGGCGCAGAGGACGACCCATTCGCGGGCCTAACGGGACATCCCAAGGACTGCGGCCAGGCGGCCGAACGGTGGATAAGGCGGCCATCGGGGGCGCAGAGTCCCACCGCCAGCAGACGCTTATCCTGCGCAATACGTTGAAAGACCAGGTCAATCCGCGGGCCGTCGGAATCCTTCGCCAGACTCACGACCGTATCCTGAACGGCGTCGAAAACCAACTGAGAGCGCATCTCTACGTCGGTGCGGAACCACTGCTGCAGCAACTCATGGAGGAGAGGCGTGGTTCCCCAGGCAATGCCGACCAAGACCAACAGCAGAGGCAAAAGGAACCGCAGTGCTAAACGCAAATTCAGTACCTCCAGAAAGCGCCAGGGCCATCGGGCCTGAAGGTTCGGGGTTACAGGGTAACACAGAGCCACCTGGCTTGGCCCTCCCCAAGTGCCTTGGTCCAGGGCTCCCTAACGTTAATCCCTATAAAAACAATAAGATGTATCAGAATACCTTGTCCCGACGGGCTTGGAGGCCTTTACCGGTGACAGGTTTAAAAATAGGCTTTCCCCCTAGCCGGTTCATAGTGAAGGAAAACGGAAGCTTGGGTTTGTCCTGGTCCCAATCTCGACCATCGCGGCTCTATTCCTCTGGAATGGCCTGGCTCTGCTCAGAACCCCGCCAACGCCCTGTGCTCGGTCAGCCAATAAAATCGCCCGGGGGGAATCTCCAGTTGACCATTGGACAAGGCAGGGCTAAGGCCAGTAGCGAGGTCCTGGACCTGGCCGAGGCGGAAATATCCCCGCTTGCTCAAGCCTTCCAGATCCAGGAATTGGGCGTTGACATCAAAATTGGCGACCACCAGGACGCTATCGCCCTGGAGGGCCGGGTGAGTGCGCAGCAGGGCGAACAGGTGCGGGTTCTCCACATCTATCAGTTCCCGGTTGTTGAAATCGGCGAAGGCAGAGGTGGTCTTACGCACCGCGATCAGATGTTTGAGACCCTCGAAGATGCGCTGTTCTGGCGTACCCCGGATACGACGCCGCTCGGCACGCTCCCAATCGATGCGGGGACGGTGTACCCAGCGGGAATCGCCGGCCTTGGTAGCGTCATCGAGGAAGGAGTCGTCATTGCAGGTGCCAATCTCATCGCCATACCAGATCAGCGGGATGCCACCGAAGGATAGGATCATGGCGTGCAGGGTGAGGATCAGATCGATGGCGTCGTTGATAGCCGGGGGGTCACCCTGTTCCAGGGCAACCTCGAGTCCAGCGAGCGAGGCGAGGGCACCGGCGATGCGGGCATCGCCGGTCTTGGTATTGACGCCGAAGGGTCGGCCCCTGGCCGGGGACCCCTCAAACCTACCGGTGAACCAGTTCAGCAGGAAGCGCCGGTGGGCGCGGGGCTCGTAGCCACAGACGCGGATGTCGGCGTCGTCGAAGCCCAGACCGATATCGTCGTGACAGCGGATGTAGTTGAGCCAGGTGGCCCGGTCCAGCTTGTTCGGCAAGCTCTTCAGACCCTGAGTGAGCAGCCGGGCGTTCTTGGTGGCCACCGCATCCCACAGGAGGGCCATAAAGGTGGCGTTGTAGGCGATCTCGCATTCCTTGGCAATCACCGCATCCTCGCCGAAGTATTTGAGGATCTCCAGTGGAGCGACGATGGCCTCGGCGATGAACAGGACCCCAGGGGCTACCACCTGGCAGCAATCCTTCATCATCTGCAGGATCAAATGGGCCTCGCGCTCGTTCTGACAGGCGGTACCGACCTTCTTCCACAGGAAGGCGACCGCGTCCAGTCGGATGATGTCGGCCCCCCGATTGGCCCAGAACAGGATGATGTCCACCATCTCGATAAAGACGGCCGGGTTCGAGTAGTTCAGATCCCACTGATAGGAGTTGAACACCGTCATGACCCAGCGGGCCATCTGCTCGTCCCAGGTGAAGTTGCCCGGGCTGGTCTCGGGGAAGACCTCCGGCATGCCTTCCTCGAACAGGTCGGGCTGGTCGCGATCGCGGAAACAATAGTAGAAGTCCTGGTACTGCGGGTCCCCTGCCCTTGCCTGCTGAGCCCAGGGGTGTTCGTCGGAGGTGTGGTTCACCACCACGTCCAGGGTCAGAAGCATACCGCGCTTACGCAAAGCGGCAGCCAGCTCGCACAGGTCATCCAGGGTTCCGGCGCGCGGGTCGATGTCGCGGAAGTTGCTCACCGCATAGCCGCCATCACTGGCCCCCTGGGGGCACTTGAGGATGGGCATGACATGGATCATATTGACGCCCAACTCGGTGAAATAGGGAAGCCGCTCGGTCAGGCCCTTGAGGTTGCCGGCAAAACCGTCCGAGTACAGGGCCATGCCCACCCACTGCTCGGCCAGAAACCAGGTGTGGTCCTCCTCGCGAGCCATGTCGAGTTGCTTAAGGGGTGGCGGGCGGCCGATATAGGCCTGGGCCAGCCGTTCGGTGAGATGGACCATTTGCTCCTTGAAATCCGCCCGGCGACCATAGAGTTGCTGGAACAGGGAGTGGATGGCATAGAAGTTGGCACCGAGCCGGGTGTAGAAATGGCGTAGGTCCTCGGCCTCGATCTCGGGACGCAACTCGTCCAGGATATCGTTCAGCAGGGCGTGGGAAACTTGTTCATACATGGCTACTGGAACTCGATCGGCGGATAGCGGATTAGAGCCTTATGAGGCCCGGGGATCGTGCGGAATGTCTGGCTAGGGCTCCCGTTCCAACCCCCAAAGTTCGATGAAGGGCTGGTAAAGGCCCCGGTCAGCGGCGGTGGCACCAGGCTGGCTGACGATGCGGGCCGCGAAGGATTGGGCGCGCTCCAGTGTGGTGCCCAGTGGCCAACCCCGTCGGATGCCCAGGATGGCGACAGCCGCGAAGGCATCGCCGGCACCCACGACGTCAACTACCTGGATATCGGCGGGGGGGGCCACGGTCACCGCTGGTTCCGCGGCGGTCAGACCCAGGGCCCCCTGGGCACCCAGGGTGAGAATCAGCCCCTGGAGCCCGTGGGCCTCCGCGAAGGTACGGGCACGGGCCTGCAGGTCCCCCTCCGCTTGGTGCCCGCTAGCCCCCGACAAAAGGTTCAATTCATCTCGGTTCAACTTGACCCAATCCGCACCCTCCACCAGAGCGATGACCTGTTCCCTGTCCCACCAGGGGGGGCGTAAATTGATATCGAGAAAGATGGTATCTGGCCCCTGGGCCTTGAAGGACTCCAGGGCCTGGGCCGATAGGGGTCCGCGCAGGGCGAGGGTGCCGTGGTAGAGGAGTTCGCAGGTCAGTCCGCTGGGCGCCGGCTTTATGTGGTCGTAGGCGCGCCCGGCGACTATGTCATAGTTGGGCTCACCATCGATCAGGGTGATGGTTACCACGCCGGTGGGATGGTCCGGGTCGATATCCAGCCCCTGTACCTCCATCCCCCAGTCGAGCATGGCCGCGCGGATCTGGCGGCCAGGTGCGTCGTTGCCCACGGCACTCTTGAAATAGGGCCGTTCTCCGAAGGCGTTGAGGTGCCAAGTGACGTTGAAGGGGGCGCCCCCGAGCACGGCATGGCCTTCGGGGAACCGGTCGAACAGTACCTCTCCGAAGACGCAGATGGGTACGTGGCGCATGGGTCGATCTCCCTAGGGCTTGCTGGAGGTGTTGGGCGGGATCTGGCCGCATCCAGGATCGTGGTTGGCGACGATGCGTCTGGATCAGGATATCGGCAGCAGGTCCGGTCGGAAATGGGCGATTCCCTCTAAAATACCCGCGCTGTAGTTCCCGTTCATACCTTCCCAACCCCCGACGGCCTCGTAGAGCCGATCCGGGTGGCCCAGGGACTCGGCCAGGCGTTGGGCCTCGACTCTAACCGCCGGGTGCCCGTTGGCGACGAGTACCGAGGGGATGTGACTCGCCAGCACCTCCAGATCGTTCCCACTATCACCGGCGAACAGGGTGGTGGCTTCGTCGTGGCCCGTGAGACCCATCAGAAAGATCACGGCATGATATTTGGTGGCGCCCTCGGGAAGAACGTCCAGGAGACCCAGGCCAGCGGCCTCGTCGATACTCCAGACGAGGCTCGCGCGGATGCCGGTGGGAGCCAGGCGCTCGCGCATCCGGGAGATGAGGAGTCCAGGGTCCAGATCCCTGCTCGTGTAGTAGCTAAGCTTGAAACGGTTCTGCCGCGAGGCTTCCTGAAGCCTAAGGTCTGGAAGACCGACGAACAGGGCGGCGACATCGACTCGGTCAGCGCCCCCCCAGTCAGCACTGATGAGGGCCTGCCAATCCTGGATCTGAAACCAGTCCCCGTCCCTGACCCGATAGATACTGGTGCCCACATCGCCAATCACATAGTTGGGCGAGGGCAGGCCGTAATCCCCGATGGCCTGTTCGACCAGGGCGCGGTGGCGACCGGTCACATAGGCTAGATCGATTCCATCGCGAGCCACAAGGCGACCAAACCGGTCCCGCGCCCCCGGGGACTCGGGCTCGGCCCCGTTGGGAATCAGGGTGCGATCCAGATCGGTACAAAGCAGAAGGGGCATCAGGGCCCGACCTCCGGTACTCGGCAGGTGCGGAAGAAATCATAGTGGTCGATGGCCTCCAGGATCCCGAAGGCGTAGGGACGCTCGGCAAAATAGACCCTCTCCACGTCCGCGAGTTGGGACAGTTCCTCGTGGTGGCGGTTGGCGACCACCACGGCCAGGGTATTGCCGCGCATCATATCCTCGTCCGCACCCGATCCGCCCGCTACCAGGATATGCTCCAGGGGTATGCCGAACCGGTGAGCGACATAGCGCAATGCCAGGCCCTTGCTGGCGCGGGCCGGAACTATATCCAAAAACTGGCCGAAGGAATGGAAGACGTTGGCGGTGATGTCACGGGTGCGCAGCAGGGTGAGGATTTCATCCACCGATGGGGCCAGGGCCGGGTCGTATTGATAGGAAAGCTTGAAGCGGCTCTGCTCGAGCTTGGGCTGTAGCGCAAGGCCCGGCAGGTCCGCGAGGACTCGCCGCACCGCCATCGGCTTCCACAGATGGTCCACGTGTTCAGACCAATGGCTGTCCGGTTCCAACTGGGCGGTATAGTGGATCTGGGTGCCAAGGCTGGTGATCAGCACATCCGGGATGGGAATGCCGTGACGCTTGAGGACCGCCAGGGCGGCATCGAGCCGACGCCCGGTGACGATGCCGAAGTTGGTGCAGCGTCGGTTCGTGCGCATGGTCTGGGCGAACTGCTCCACTCCCTGGGGATCGCCCAGGAGACTCTGGTCCAGATCGGTGAAGAGCGCCCGGTCGCGGTAGATGAGGCTGCGCCGCAGGGGTCGGGTGTCCGGGATGGGGGCGCGGTGTTCCAGCAAGGGCTGGACCTGCTCCAGATAGGCCTCCGCATGGGCGGTCCAGGAGTAGTACTTGCGCACGCCCGCGAGCCCCTGCTCCGAGAAACGCCGCCAGATCTTGGCATCGCTCAAGATCTGCCTCAGGGCGTCCGCGATGGCGTTCGTGTCGAGGGGGTCCACCAGCAGCCCATTGTGGCAGTTACCGATGATGTCAACGGGTCCACCGTTTTCGGTGGCAACCAGGGGCAAGCCGCTGGCGGCGGCCTCCAGAAGGGTGAGACCGAAGGGTTCGGTCAGGGCAGGATTCATGAATATGCCCTGGGACGCGCTCACCAGCCGATAAATCTCTGGCACCTGTTCGGCGCTATGATGCTTGGGGATGGCAACACGCCCGTAAAGGTCATAGGCGTCCACCAGCAGTAAGAGTTCGGTGAGTACACCGGACGCACCCTCGTCCAGGTCACGGATATCGTCCCGGTTACCTGCGACGATCAGCAGGTTTGCAAGCGCCTGGAGTTCGACGGACTCGCCGAACGCCTGTACCAGGGAGGCGATGTTCTTGCGCGGGTCGGCGCGTGACAGGGCGAGGATCAGTGGCTTGGTTGGTTCATCGTAAAAGCGATCGACCTCGCTGGCGAAGTCGCAGGAGGGCTCACCCGCGGCCGGGGGTCGGAACTGGGTGAGGTCCGTCCCCGGCGGGATAACCACCATCCGGTTGGGTTGGTAATAATCATAGAGGTCGTACTGCTCCTCAATCTCGTTGTGAGTGCTGGTGATTACCAGGTCGGCCGTAGCGAGCGTCTCTTCCTCGGCTTCGATGCGTCGGAGCATGTTGTAGCGGCGGTCGATCTCCTCGCCGTCCATGCCTGCCGCCAGCAACCGCTGACGCTTGTCGCGCCCCAGCGAATGACCGGTATGCACCAGGGGGACCCCGAGCAGACGCGAGAGCCTGAGCCCCACATAGCCTCCGTCCGCGTAATGACTATGGATCAGGTCCGGCCAGGGGCCCTGTTCACGCAGCCATTCATGGAGGTTGTCCACCAGGACGTCCAGGTGGTCCCAGAGTTGCTCCTTGGGGAGATAGCTCTCGGGGCCGGCATCGATGCGCACGATTCGGGCCTTAGCCGACAGGGGTTCGATGGGGATGGCATAGTCTGAGCTCACCGCCTGATCCAATATCCGCCGAGTAACCAGATCCACCCGGTCGATCTCCGCCCGGTCTCCGAGGGCACGGGCCAAATCCACCACGTATTTGGTCTGGCCACCGGTGTCAGCGTCGCGTCCGAGTTCAAGATCCTGGCCACGAATCAGGCCGTGAATGCTGAGTAGCAGGATAAACATCAGGTTTCCACCTTAATTAGACCTTCGACGTCATTCTAACACGCCAGTCGCGAGCCCCAGGCTTTAGGGGTTTTCGCAACAGGGGGCGGGGGAGGATGCCCACGGGGGACAGGAACCCGGTTCCCAACAACGGGACCCCATGGTGCCGCGCAGCCACCGGTGGTGACCCGCCCATGCCTGGGCAGGACAGGGGTTCAGGATCTCGTCGGTAAGGCGCAATGGTGGGGCCTATCGGGGCCCCCACCCTGAGCGGCTTGGGAGCCTCGGCCTATGTCTAGGGCTTGATGTCGAGGACCGGCGTGTCGGAAAAGGCGTCGATATCGTCGATCTCGATGAGGTTGTCCCGAACCGCGCGCACCCGGCAGCGACTCAGCGCAATCAAGTTGGGACGCATTGGGGCGTGGGTTGCGAACACGCCACGAAGCGGATTTTCGGGATTTGCGTGGGGGTGCACCTGCAAGATCGAACGCCTTTCGGGGGTGTCGTTGCGGTCGAACCAGTAGAGCACCCAAATAGCCTCCAGCTCGGCGACGCCCAGGAGGGCGGGTTGGTATCGCCTCTCCACCTCGATCGTGGTTCGACCTTCGGCCTTCCTGATCCAGCCGATGGGCCGGACTTCATAGACGGGATCTGCCTCCTCCTCGGCCGCCACGGGCGGGGTCGCGGCTGCGGCGAGCAAGAGGAGCCAACCCTGTAACAACCTCATCACACTCTGCTCCATCCATCGGGCAATTGCTTGCCCGCTGTCCGAATCGGGGGCTCGGCGACAATTGGTATCCCGACGGCTTCACGGATCTCAGCCATGACCGTGCCGGTGGTGTAGATCTGGGTAATGCGGGTGGATGTGCACCAGAGACCCGTGCTCATGCCCATGGGTGTGCGGATCGACACCATCCCAGCCGGGTGGGTGCTCATGCTGATGATGATCGTCGTGGCGGTGCAGGTGCATATGGCTTAGGTGCTCGTGCCGGTGGGGATGGTCGTGGCGCTCGGTGACGTGCAGCCACACGCCGACACCCATCAGCACCGCCGCGACCCAGAACAGCCCACCCGGGCGCTCGGCAAGCAGCAGCACGGCGGTGGCGGCCCCGAAGAAGGGGGCGACCGAGAAGTAGGCGCCGGTGCGGGCGGTACCGAGATGGCGCAGTGCCCAGACGAAGAGGCTCAGGCTGACCCCGTAGCCGAGAAGGCCGACACCGAGTGCCTCCAGCACGACCAGCGCAGCGGGCGGTGTCCAGCCGGCGGCTACCGCGATCGTCAGATTGATGCCCCCAGCGACCAGTCCCTTAAGGCCGGCGACCTGCATCGGATCGCTGCCCGAGACACGCTGGGTGAGGTTGTTGTCCAGGGCCCAGGCAAGACAAGCTGCGATGACCGCAAGCGCCCCGAGCGGTAGCCCCTCGGATGGCGCACCCTCCCAGGACAACAGGACACCCGCCCCAGCGATCAGAAAAAACCCGGTTGCGACGCGCCGGTCCACGTTCTCGTGAAAGACGAACCAGGCCAGCAGCGCCGTGAAGACGCCTTCGAGGTTCAACAACAGGGCCGCGCTGGCCGCCTGGGTGTGCGCCAACCCAATCATCAGCAGGACCGGGGCGACCACGCCTCCGGCCAGGATCGCTCCACCGAGCCACCACCAGTCCGATCCCGCCAAGGGTGCCTCTTGCGCGGTCGTCTTCCGGCCGATGCCTTGCCATGCCCAGCGCAGGAGGGTCAACCCCACACCAGCCCCCAAGTAGAGGAGGCCGGCCAGGGCGAGCGGAGAAACCTGCGCGAGCAGGACCTTCGCCAGGGGTGTAGAGGCGCCGAACAGAAGTGCCGAGAGGAGTGCGGCCAGAATTGCCGGGCGCATCAGGGTGATCATCGCGGCGGTCCCTGCAAAAGGAGTCTCGAAAAAGGCTCGCCAATGGCAACGGGTAAACGCCGATTGGCCATCGGTATCTCGCGAACTTTACTCCAAAACCGACTGTATGTCTGAGGGTTTCTCGGGTGACGTTCGTGACAGGGCCCTATCTGGGGGTGCTTGAGCTTACCATCCTCGAGGCGTCATGGGGTCATGTTGGCGCGTGAGCTCGACTCCGGCGAGGAACAAATGGGCCGGTTGCTGGCCCAGATGCGCGCCGCCAGCCCCGCCAAGGCCGAGGCCAGCCGACGCCAGATGCCAGGGCTTTTTGAAGTGCGTGAGGCCAGTGGCTAGACACCTCGGAGTGCATGTTGATGGGGGTTTGCGAAACAAAGGGCGAGGGAGGATGCCCACGGGTAACAGAATCTGGTTCCCACCATCGGGACCCCATGGTGCCGCGCAGCCACCGGTGGTGACCCCGCCCATGCCTGGACAGGACAGGGGTTCAGATGTTCGTCGGTGAGGCGCAAGGGTGGGGCCTATCGGAGCTCCCACCCTGCACGGCTTGGGGGCCTCGGCCTATGCCTTGTAATAGCTGCTGAACCAGCATGACGGCACCGCAGCAGGCTTGAGGCCCGCGTGCGAACGCGGTGTGGTCAAGGTGTATACTCAACAAGTACGCCACTCGCAACGAGGGCGGGATAAAGCCTTGGAAGGCCGATGCCCGTTCGCTCATTGCTATTCATGGTACTGAGTCGCCTTCCCAGACTAGCTTGCCGGGGTCTGGGCGCACTTGGAATGCACGCGGCTCACGTTGTAGGGTCATGGCTTGGTCCCACCGTCCCCGCCCGGGACAGGTCGAGAAGGGTCCGTGAACCGGAGTGGGCGGCCGGGGCCTCCTGATCGTCGCCGAGCGCGAGGCGACGCTGATGGCATTCCGCACTCCGACGTAATCGCCTTCGCCATCGAACTGGTTGCTTGATCTGCCCCGCTTAGTTATTCACACAAAGGAGAGAAGGATGGGTCGTCTTGTTCGCGGAACCATGATAATGCCCTGCCTTGTGCTGATGGCGGCGGGGTGCACTCCGAAATATGACTACACAATCCACAAACCAAAAGTTGTCTATCAACAGCCATCCAGACAGGCACTCAGAACGTCACTGGGAGAAAATCTCGGCAAAGAATATGTCTGGGCCGAGGAGGGCCCCGAGACCTTTGACTGTTCGGGACTCACCTACTACGCCTTCGGACGAATGAACCTGGAGATTCCCCGTGTCTCAGGCGATCAGGCCCATGGCGGCGTAGCAGTGTCGCGTCATGCCCTCCAATACGGGGACCTGGTTTTTTTCGACACCGGCGAGAACTATACCGGCACCGTCACCCATGTGGGCGTGTATATCGGTAACGGGCAATTCCAGCATGCCAGCAGCAACTACGGCAAGGTGGTTATTTCCTCACTAAACGACAGCAAGTATGCCACGCGTTTCCTCACGGCCCGACGTTATCTGGCTGATGAAGCAAATCCTCTGCAAACTCCGACGGCTTGGGCCAGAAACAAGGGTTACTAGCAGAGCTGGGACAACGGACATGGGTGGTGATCCCATCTGATCATGTGCCTACTCGCCGTTGGCCCCTGTTCAAGGCCAGAGACGTGCTGCGCCGACAAGTCAGCACCATCCGCCAAGGGCTTTCTGAAACCCCTGAGCGCTAAGGCTCTCTTCGTAATCAGGGGGTCCTCACCGACAATGGCAAGGCGTTTACCGATCGTTGCTGCACGAACGGGGAGCGTGAACCGACCGGAAAACATCCCTTTAGCCAGGTCTGAGCTCTACCTAATGTTCAAGCTCAGCCGACCGCGTAGGCGGGCGAAGCCCACTGTAGCGCATCGGCTGGAGGGCCTTGTTGGACGATATAAACAATCACACTATTCCTTTCGCTGCCCAAGCACGTGCGAACAACACGATTGAGCCGTCTTCTTCAAGTGGCAACCGCTGCTTTAGGGTTTCCCGAAGATGGTCTCTTTCTGAATTTTTTAATTTTGACACATAGGTTGGCGCTGGACCCTGACCGCCGAGAAATGGCATCCAATAATCATCAAAGTCGGTGAAGTGCGTAGCGATCTCAAGAGAAGCTGCTTCAACTTCTAATAGACCAACGCGATTGAAGGTATCAACAAGCTGTTCGGCATTTGAGTCCGGAAACCGGTGACCTTCGTGAAGGGCTGAAGCACCTGGATTCAATTCCACCACCACATCCCAGAAGTGGTTAAGAAATTCCATTTTCCCTGCGTAATCCCAGATATAGACCGCAACAGTGCCGTTCCTACTGGTGACTCGTTTCATTTCTGCGAGTGCCTTTTCAGGTTCCGGTATGAAATTCAATACGAGACCGGATACCGCCATATTCATCGATGCGTCATCAAGTGGTAACGACATCGCGTTTCCTACTTTGCAGTTGGCTTTATTGCCAAGACGTTGCTGAGCCGTGCGGACGAAACCTTCCGATTGGTCAATAGCAGTAACCCCTGCTGGTTCGTGCCTATTGATTGCGGCTTCACTCAAGGCGCCCGATCCACACCCAACATCTAACCACTGGAACCCGCGTTTGGGTGTCAGCCAATCTACAAATTGCTCGGCAATCAGCTTGCTCCACCTGCCCATGTAGTATTCGTACGGATCGCCCGACTGCCATGAATCTTGCATTTTGTACTCCATTGGCTTTCTTACGCCTCAGCCGTAGGGACGCCGGTTTCCCGGCACCCCCGCACAGTCCGGGACGTGCCGTTTTCCCGCATCCGGTTCCTCGGTTGTACTCGCTTTCGCGCGAGCGAATCGTTCATGCAAACACCCGTCGAGCGGCTTGCTTCTCGGTGATGCGCGGCTTCACGATGTCGAGACTCTTCAGTGCCCGGTTAAACGCCTGCCATGTGAAGCTCTTGCGCTTGCCGCCGCGCCGATTCAGCCATTTGAACGCACCCTCAACCGCGGTTTGGAAGAAACGCCAGAGGTCCGGCGAGTTGCCCCGCCAACCATAGTAGTTATAGTGCCCCACCAGGCGTCGGTTGAGTCCTCTAAACTCCTTGTCTGGTAAGTGCCGGTGGCCCTTGATCCAGTCCTTAAAACGCTGCATCGCCCCCTGGAGCTTCTTGCGGGCGGTGCGGCGCTTGACTCGCGGGGTGCCTGCCCGGGCCCCGGGCTTCCGCCCGCTGGGCCCCGTGGCCGTCCCTCAGATCGTCATCCCCCCCTCCCTCGAGACGATCTCTAGGATCTCGATCTCATCTTGCCGGAGGTACAGAGGCGCCATCTCGGGATTAGCCGGCTGGCGGCGGACACCATCCGCCTCCACATAAAAGCATTTGCCCCGAATGCCCGTCTGACCGGAAAAGTCGTATTCCGGGAGCATCTCCCCGTCAGCGGCTTCAGATGCTGGTGGTTGATGGTTCATAGTGGTTACGCCCGGTAAATTCAATTCCATTGGGCGAGCTTGAAAAAAAAGCCCGGGTGGCCACCGGTCCTCACAAAACGGAGCAGCAGACCGCGGCAACGACGGCATGACCCATGGGGCAACTGCCTTGACACCTACCGCCATCGCTAGGTGTTTCCACAGATAGTCAACTTGACGAATCCCTTGCACCATAAAAGCGCACCTAAACTTCGGCTGCTACAAAAGGTCTTCACCGCCCCGGCACCGCCGGTACAGATTTGTTGAAGGAGAATTTGCACAGTAAGACGGCAGAAAAAAGTCGATAAGCGGGAATCGGTTCGGCTCCTATCTCCTAGCCGATTGCCTAATCGTCACGCGACTATCCAGTAGCGGGCGACGATTTAATGGCGATATCACGAGACGGGGTTCATGAATCGATCAATCGCGGATTTTCAGGCTTCCTCCTTTACGCTGGACAAAGGTTGAAAGCCCCAAATACCACACGGGACAGGACAATTAGACATGAAACAATTACCTTTGCCACCTTTACAGCGCGCCCGCCGAGGCGATCGGCGCCAAGCGGTGACCGTCGGGCTGGGACATAGCCGCGATGAATGGCGGTCGGGGCCATGGCGCGGCTCTGCTTGGGAGTCAACGGCCCTTGCAGCGGACCTTGACTATGACATCCAGGAGGAGGTCTTGAATATCCGGATAAGAGGTCCGCTTGACCTCCGCTGCATCTTTCAGCTTATCGCCATCGGCAAAGCAGCCGATGAGGGCATTAGGCGCTGTGTGCTTGATCTTACAGGGGTAAACAAAATCTTCGACTCTGGCGTCGCGGGTTTGATTTTGTTTACCAGGGTGTTGACGAAACGCGGTATTGGCCGCCTCCACATCCAGGGACCCGATCTGAATCGTTCGGCGCTACCCCCCTATATAACGGAGTCAATCACTTCGTTCTTACGCAAGGTCTGCGTTCGATCATCACCTGGCATCTTCGACACCGATCCCATGGTGATGCCCATCGAAGAGAAGGAAACAAAATCCCTGAAACCTGAGTGAAACCCTGCAGCCGGGGCATGGCGGGGGTCAGGGCAACTCCGTCAGGAGTTGCCGCAGGTCGGCAGGGTCGACTGGCTTGACCAAATGACCATCGAACCCGGTCTCGTGGGACCGACGGTGGGGGTCGCCCTGTCCCCACCCGGACAAGGCTATGATGCGCATCTCTTTTCCCCAGGGTTGGTCGCGAATGTGCTGGCAAACGCCATAGCCGTCGAGCCTTGGCAGACCGATATCGAGAAGGACCAGTTGGGGTCGAAAACCCGCGGCGATCTCGATCGCCTCCTGGCCATCGCGCGCCCTTGCCACGGCATAGCCGGTCAGTTCGAGCAGCATGGCCATGGAATCGAGGACGTCCGCATTATCATCCACCACCAGGATACGGGCCGCCCCAGAGGGTATCGGGGCGTCGAGCCCTGCGGCGACCCGTGCCGGCGCGGCCGGGGGTGCGGCCAGGGTGGTCAGACGCACGGTAAACTCGGTGCCCTGGCCCGGACCCGGGCTCCTGACCTCGAGTTGTCCGCCATGTAGCTCGACCAGCCCCCGCGCCAGGGCGAGCCCGATCCCTAACCCACCCGGGGATTGCCTCGAGCCGGCGTCGAGCTGAAAAAACATCTCGAATACTCGGGGCAGGTGTTCCGCCGCGATGCCGATGCCGGTGTCGGCGACCGTCACCACCACTGCCGCTCCGTCACACCTGGCGTCGAGGCGGATCGTCCCTCCCCGTCCGGTGTACTTGCAGGCATTGTTGAGGAGATTCAGAAAGATCTGTGCCAGACGCACCGGATCCGCATCGAGCGCGATGGGAGCCGGGGGCATGGTTACCCGGAGGATGAGGCCCGCTTGCTCGGCCTGGGGGCGGAAGATGGCCAACACCTGCTCCAGGAGCACCCCCAGTTCCACCCGTTCGCGTTGCAACCGAACCTGACCCCGCGTGATGCGATTCGCCTCAAGGAGGTCATCGATGAGCCGCGCCATGTGCCGAATCTGGCGGTCAATGATGTTGTGAGCCGCCTGCAGCCCCGGATCAGACGGGGCCCGCAGCCGCAAGATCTCCGCCGCGTGACGAATGGGGGCGAGGGGGTTGCGTAACTCGTGGGCAAGGGTCGCCAGGAATTCGCCCTTGCGCATGTCAGACTCCCGTAACCTTTCCTGGGCCTGCTTGACATCCTGGATGTCAGTGGTCGTGCCAATCCACTTGACGATGGATCCCGCCGCATCCCGCACCGGCTCGGCACGGCTCAAATGCCAGCGCATCGTGCCGTCGGCCATGCGTACCCGGTGCTCGCAGGTATAGGTATTCTCGCTGGCGATCGCACCCTGCCAGACCTCCAGGGTACGCTGGATATCGTCGGGGTGTAACAGGGGTATCCAATCCACCAGGCCCTCGTTGGTCTGGTGCGTGGCGGCATAGACCGTGGAATGGATGTTGTTGCGAAAGTTCACGCCGCCATCGGGTTTGGCCGTCCATACCAACTGCGGCATGGCGTCGGCAAGCTGGCGATAGCTTGCCTCGCTGG
Source organism: uncultured Chromatiaceae bacterium (assembly GCA_964523415.1). Lineage (GTDB taxonomy): Bacteria > Pseudomonadota > Gammaproteobacteria > Chromatiales > Chromatiaceae > M0108. The sequence continues at coordinate 21,004 of CAZFZB010000033.1, forward strand.
CGAGCAGGGCCTCTTCGGCCTGTTTGCGCTCGGTGATGTCTTCCCCGGAGCTGAGGGTTCCAATGATCAGGCCGTGATTGTCGGTGAGATTGGCGTTATGCCAGGCGATCAGGCGCTGCCGACCATCACGGCACTGAATCGGGTTCTCGAAGTACTCGGCGGCCTCCAAGTCACCGGCCATGATCATCCGGAAAACCGGGTAGACCTCGTCCATCCCCACTGGTTGTGGGAGGCAGTTTTCGAACCAGTTGAGCCCCAGCAGCTCCCGCTCGCTGTAACCCAGGGTTTCGCGACCCATACGATTAATCATGGTGATCCGTCCATCGGCATCCAAGGCCACGATGAAGTTCTGTACCGTGTCGAGGTAGTGGCGATTGAGTTGGACTTGGCGGTGCAATGCCTCTTCCATCCGTTTGCGATCGGAGATGTCGACAAAGGCGGCGACACTACCGCAAGGGCGACCTTCGGCATCCCGCAGGGGGGTGGCGTTGCCATAGAGGGTACGGGCCCTGCCGTCAGCGTGCACGATATCTATCTCGCAATCATGCACCTCGAGCCCCCGTGCCGCCTGCTGCACCGGCAATTCCTCGCCATGCAAGTCGCGCCCGTACCGCTGGACCTTAAAGTGGGAGGGCCGCTCCCCGTCCCGAGCGGTCAGGGAGGACTCTGCGCCACTGGGCAAGCGCAGCCAGTCGTCGGCGGTCCGGTTACCCGTGATATGCAGGCAATTGGCATCGTGGGCGATCCACACCGCCGCGGGCACGGCGTTCAAGACCGCCTCCAGTTCCGACGCGCGCTGGTCGGCGAGACGGCGCACTTGAGCCAGTTCCTCGGCAAACTGCCGAGGGTCACTGATGTCCGACTCCCACGCGACCCCGCAAGGGTCCAGTATCCCTTTACCTGCCGAGCCAGGTTCGCAGCCTTCGCGGTGCTCGGCGGGTGTCGTCTCGCTCCTCTTGAGTCGGGGAATGTCAGTGATAAAACCCTCGAGGGCCGCCCCTCCATGGGACACGGCGCGCTTCGGTAACCGGCCGTCCGCACCGGGTTGCGCTGGCCGCGGGTCGCTGTCAGCCACTCTGCGGTGGTTCGCTTTTATTGATTTGCGCTTCATCGACTGCCTCGGGATCAGGTTAGCCAAAGGCCCTGTTTGCACTAGGCGGTTGTCAAAGACTAGGAGCGAGAAAGGGGCTCGCGCCCAGCCCCGCAGCTTGCGTGCTGGTGCATCGTTGCTTAGATTATGGCGCATTATCCGGTCCCCACCGCGTCTCATTCCGCCAGGGCTGGGGAGGCCCTCGACCATGAATCAGCAGGCCATCCTCGACGCGCTGCCCGCCGAAGTCGTGGTGCTCAACAGCACGGGGCATATCGTCGCCGTGAACGAAGCTTGGCGCCGGTTTGCACAGGAAAATAAGGGCAGCCCCGCCCTTAGTGATGGCCTGGGACTCAACTACGTAGCCGCCTGTCGGGGCCTGCAGGGGCAGGACGCCGCAGAAGCGGAGGCGATCGCCGATGGCCTGGTCGCGCTGCTCTCCGGGCGCTTACCGGACTTTGTGCGCGAGTACCCTTGCCATGCCCCTAATTCCCAACGCTGGTTCGCATTGAGGGCCGCTCCGCTCCATGACGCCGCGGGCGGGGCCGTGGTCGTGCAACTCGATATCACCGAGCGGAAGCTCGCCGAGCAGGCCCTGCAACAGGCCCGCAGTCAGGCGGCCCAGGCCGCGCGATTCAACTCGGTAGGTGTCCTCGCCAGCGCTTTGATCCACGAACTCAGTCAGCCCTTGAGCGCGGCGGGCTTCTATTGCGGCACGGCCGTCTCACTGCTGGGGCAGGCAAACCCAGACCCAGAGCAGCTTTCCCAGGTTATTCATGGCGTCGAGGAGCAGATCCGGCGCGCGGCGACCATCCTGCAGCGCCTCCGGGAGTTCCTGCGGCGGCGGGAAATGCGGATGCAACCCGTTGCGATCGACGAGGTAGTTGCCCATGCCCTGGCACTCACCCAAGGGCTTGCCGCCGACCGGGCGGTGCGGATTAGCTACCTGCTGCCCGCCCCGGGCGCGGTCGTCATGGCGGACGCCGTTCAGATCGCGCAGGTGCTGGTGAATCTTATCGCCAATGGCATCCAGGCCATCGACACGGCCGAGCCAGCTCGACGTAAAGTCGACATCAGGGTCGATCCGCGCCCCGGGGAGATCGAGGTGAGCGTGGTCGATACGGGACCTGGCCTGTCAGCCGAGTTGCAAACACAACTATTCGACATCCTGACCCGGGCCAAGGGCACGGGCCTGGGCATGGGGCTTGCCATCAGCCAAGATATCATCAAGTTCCACGGTGGTAAATTGTGGGTTAACCCAGAGGTGACTGAGGGGGCGAGCGTCCACTTCACCTTACCCCTAACCCAAACCCGAGAACCTGTATGAACGACGATCAAACCGTTTTCCTGGTGGATGACGACGAAGCCTTACGCGTGTCTCTGGGTTTGTTGCTGGCGCAAGCGGGTCTGCGGGTTAGAGCCTTTAACTCTGCTCGGGCCTTTCTGGAGGCCTATGCCGCGGAGGATTCCGGTTGTCTGGTGCTTGACTTAAATATGCCGGAAATGACCGGGCTGGAGCTGCAAAAGGTGCTCCGCCGGAAAGGCCTAAGCCTGCCCATCATCTTTCTTTCCGGATACGGCGACGTGCCCACGTCCGTGCATGCCATCAAGGGTGGGGCGATTGATTTCCTCGAAAAGCCAGTGGCAAATGAAGTGCTCATCGCTTATGTGCGCGACGCGCTTTTGGAAGATCGCCGGCTTCGCGCTAAGCAAGCCGAAGCGCAAATGATCCATGCGAATTTCGAGCAACTCAGCCCCCGGGAGCGCGAAATCCTGGTACTCGCAACTAAGGGACTGACCAGCAAGGAGATCGCTCGGCACCTAGGGATCAGCTTTCGCACCGTCGAGCACCACCGCTCCAACGTCATCGAGAAAATGCAGGCAAAGAACATCACCGAGCTCTGCCGCATGGCCGCGGTTTGCCTTGCCACGGACCAACGCCCGATGCCCTAAAACTGCCCATAGGCGACTCTCGTCAGTCGCTTTCGAGCCGGAAGCCGATCTTCCGAGAGTCCTGGAAGGGGCAATCTTGCTGTCCTGTTAATGGCCAGTGGTCTTTACGACCTCGAACCAGTCCATGTGCCGGATGGTTTTGCCAGCCGTGGTGATGGCGTTGCCAATGGCGTCATCGGTGCCATTCAGCAGCCGGGCGTTAACCCCGCGCGCACCCCTCCCACTGGCAGATTCTCCCCCTAACCTCCATTCCGTCCATCACCCGCCCGATCGCCCGGCCCTTCTCATAAAAGGATGGCTCCCCATTGCCACGGGGCCACTCATACACGACTTCCCCGACTGCCTTTCCACCAGGCCCAGGACGCCGATGTCCACGCCCACTATGAGTCCATGCCTCTAATTCCGTTTGAGGATGCCAGTTGTACCATCACAGTTTCCTTCCGGAAGTCGCAACGCATCCGGGGATCCTGGGGAATCGCCATCCTTAGAAGTCGCCTGAGTCTTGATGCGGGCTGGGACTGCCAATGGGACACTCGGATCGGGATCGATCAATGCCAGCAGGGTCCAACCGGCCGTGGGTGCAATAGGCGTCTCTGGAGTAAATATTTCCAGGCGTCTCTTTGGATCCAGTGCGAAGAGGAGGGTCGCTCGCTCCCCGTGAAGGCCCTGGAAATCGGTTAGGGTAAAGGCCTCGGACAGATTGGTACGATGGACCTCTGCACCCCGGGCCATGCGAAGCGCCAGGTCGGCGTAGCTGATCAATTCCCCAAAGGCGGTTTGCCCGGCACTCGCGGTCTCCTTGCGATTGCTGCCAGGTGTGGGCGCACCCAAACGCAAGGCGAATACGCGTTTGGAACCAAACACGTCTGTATAACGGTTACAAGCCAAGTCATTGAGGTGTTGATCGGTCGTCACCGCCAGCAGCCGTCCCAGGCCAGTGGTATCGAGGAAAGCCTCCGCATGCTCGGATAATGGGTTACCGTAATAGGCCCTGAGTCCCATCATGCGCGCACGGCTGACGTTATCCCATTGGGTGTCGCATAAGAGAACCTGAACCTTTTCCCTGTCGAGGGCCAGGGCTAAGGCACGGGCCAGGGGGTTGGCCCCCAGGATCAGAAGGCCTTGAGCCTCTGGAGCGGAGGCATTGAGGAGACGAGCCAGGGGTCCGGCGGTAAGGCTCTGCAAGAGACGGTGCCAATGATGACCGTAAAGGCGAGCGGCACCAGCAGCCCGGCCTCGTCAAAACCCCGTTGCTCCAGTTTGAGGGCAAATAGGGCGCTGACAGCGGCCGCTACGATGCCACGAGGGGCAATCCAGGCAAGCAAGGCCCGCTCCCCCAGGGAGAGGGTCGACCCCCAAGTGCCGTAGAGTACCTCGAGCGGACGAGCAACGAGCTGAATCGCCAGGAAGACACCCACCACCTCCCAGCCAAGCGTCTGCAGCCCGGTAACGTCTAGGCGAGCGGCGAGAAGAATGAATAGCGTCGTGATCAGCAGCAGCGACAGGCTTTCCTTGAACTCCAGGATTTCATCGATGGGGATCCCCTTGCGGTTGCCGAGATAGA
>CAZFZB010000034.1:0-23817 GCA_964523415.1 uncultured Chromatiaceae bacterium
ATTCCAGTGATGATGAGGTATCCGTGTCGCCGGACAAGGTGGATCAAGGCCAATTCACTCCGGCAACCATGCCGAGGGATTCAGGAAAATGAATCGTCACATCAAGCTTATGACCGCACTTCTGATCATGGTGCCGCTGGCAAGTCCGGGGCTGGAATTTACCCACCAGAACGCCTGCTCGATCCGGGTTGAAGGTCGCAAACCCATCACCACTACCTGCGTCTCCACCGGCTGCCTGAAATGCGGAAAATTGGATGTCGAGGTGAAAACCCCGGATGGTAAGGTTTATGCCATCACCCGACGCCCGCATCCGGTCAATATCGAGGAAGATACCTACACCCTGCAACAGGGGCCCGCCCGCCTGCGCAAAGGCAATCTGGGCGAAGACTCCGTCTGCTATCAGCGCCTGGACAATGCCCTGGAGATCTGCATCGGTCCCTATAACTGAATTTCATCCGAACCCGCGTCCGCCCACCCGGCTATAGCGTCCCCCCGGACAGGCGGCGATCCAACCCTCCAATTCCAGCATGAGCAGCATCGAAGAGATGTCATGTGCCGCCAGTCCGGTGCGCTGGACGAGGAGATCGACATGCGCCGGGTCCTGGCCCATGGCCTCCAGGAGCCGGCGATAGTCGGCATCCAGTCCACCTGGGTCCCCGGTCCTCCCACCACCAGGGTCATCGCCCCCGACCCTCTGAGATGCGGCCTCCAGAGAAAACGGCGTCGGGTCCGGTCGCAGATAGCCGACGAGCAGGGACGCCAGTTCCTCCAGAATGTCCTGGGCGGTCTCGACCAGTTTGGCACCCTGCTTGATGAGGGCATGGCAGCCCCGAGCCAGAGGGTTATGGATGGAACCGGGGATGGCGAAGACCTCGCGGCCCTGCTCCGCTGCCAGGCGGGCGGTAATGAGGGAGCCGCTGCGGGGGGCGGCCTCCACGACCAGGGTACCCAGACTCAGGGCGGCAATGAGACGGTTACGACGCGGGAAGTTCTCGGACCTGGGGCCCATGCCAGGAGGAAACTCGGTGACCAGGGCACCCTGGCTAGCGATCCGCCGCGCCAGATCGCGATGGGCGGCGGGGTAAACGCGATCGGGACCCGTACCCATGACGGCCAGGGTGCGGCCGGTCTCCAGGGCCCCTTCATGGGCGGCACCATCGATGCCCATGGCCAGGCCACTGGTGATGGTCAGACCACAGGCGGCCAGATGACGGGCAAATGCAACCGCCGTCTCCCGCGCCCCCGGAGTGGGATTGCGACTGCCTACCATGGCCAATTGGGGATCACGGAGGACCTCGGGGTCGCCCCGGACGTAAAGCACCAGAGGGGCATCCACCAATGCCGCCAGCCGGTCGGGATAGCGGGGGTCCGACCGCGCCAGGATATGGGTGCCCTCCCCTTGGGCCCAGGCCAGGGCAGCCTCCACCAGATCGTATCGGGGCTCGCGCAGTGCCTTGATGAGGCTGGGTCGGGCCCCAGCGGAGGCCAGGGTGGAGTTATCCGCCGCCATCAGGGCCGCCGGGTGATTAAAGTGAGCCAGCAGTTGGTTGACCCCCCTCAGGCCGGCGCCCGGGGTATTAGCCAGGGTCAGCCAGGGGCGCAACTGCCCTGGGTCCAGGCCGCCAGGCTCCGCTGCTCGACCCATGGGGGTCAATGCCTGGGTGCCAGGACCTGGTCCTGGATGTGCATGGGCCGGGTTGCCTCCAGGACCAGGGCAAAACTCAGGCGCGGAAAGGCGCGGAAGACCATGAGTGTTCCTGCCTTTTCTAGGGGGAGGAGGAAGTCTTCCGCCAGGGGACTGGCACCCCGATGGAGGGGAAGGGGATCGTTGGAATCGGGTTCGTCGCTAATCCAGCGGTCGGTGCGGAAATCCCCGTACCAGAAGTCCTCGGACCAGAATTTCTGGTCCTTCAGATCCCAGTTATCGGCCTGGACACGCGCCTTATCCTTGATCTGCTCCCCCCCATTATAGATATCGAAGAGGTGGCCCGGCTCCACACCCTGGTCGGTACCCAGGTCGATGACCACCAGATTGAGGCTACCGATTTGGGAGACACCATTCAGAACGGCAATGATCTGGGCCCGCTTGCCCCTGGGTCCGGGCCTGGGTTGAAAGGTCAGCAGGGGTTCGTTACCCCTCGCCGGCACCAGGCGATCACCCGTGGCAATCTCCTGGCTCATGGTATCGATCCGCAGGACTGCGGGATCGCCTGGCCGTTCCAGGGTGGCCTCGGCCACCTGCTGGGCTTGATAGCCCAAGACCTCACCAGAGGTAGGATCACGATAGGGGCCTCCGGGCCTCACCAGTTGGTAGTGACCCTGGGCCCCCGCGTCCAGACCGCGAACATAGACCCGGTCGCCACCACCACCCAGGATCCGCCGGTCCGGAAAGGCGACCACATAGGGCGCTTGTTCAATCTCCCTGGCATCCAACACATAGGCGTGCTCGATGAAGGGACGAATGACGCCGATGGGGATGACGGGATCGGGTATCTTCAGAGGCGTGACCCTTACCCTGGGGGATAGCTTGACGGTCTTGGGCGGCTTCTTGCTGGTGGACCTGGCCTGGGAGGGCAGCGACTGCGGGCTACTGGGCGGGTCCATCTGGGCCCCGACAGGGGTGCCAGCCAGGACCAGGAGGATAACCAGGGACAGTCTGATCGGCATGGCTCCACCAAGACGGGGGCAGGACCTGGCGGGCTGGAAAACTGACATGAGCTCCCCCAAAACCGGTTGCTGGGCGATACCTATCGGGGACCACCTTACCAAGACTAAGCCTTGTTTTTGCGGGACCCTGAACGGCAGTGTAGTATGCTCGGGAATACTAGCGAGCATTCGCCTACCTTGCCAAGGGTACCAACCCTTTCTGATTGGGGCCCGGGGGTGAAACGTGGCGGTAAAGCCCAAGCTCGTCTCCCCAAAGCCGACAACCCATTGGGGACTCCCCTATGAGTCAACTTGAAATTCTGACCTTTCCTAACCCACGTCTGCGTAACGTGGCTAAGCCAGTGGCTCGAATAGATGACCGCATACGCCGCCAGATCGATGACATGTTCGAAACCATGTACGCCGCTCGTGGCATTGGCTTGGCGGCGATTCAGGTCGATATTCCGCTGCGGATGATCGTCATCGACATTTCCGACCATCACGATCAGCCTCTGTGCCTCATCAATCCCGAAATCCTGTGGCTTGAGGGCGAGGAGGAGATGGATGAGGGCTGCCTATCGGTGCCCGGTTTTTGGGAGCCGGTGACTCGGGCGGAGCGGGTGCGGGTGCGTGCCCAGGACCGCCATGGCCAACACTTCGAGTTAGAGGCGGATGGTTTGCTGGCGGTTTGTATCCAACACGAGATTGATCACCTGGAGGGTAGGCTTTTCGTCGATTATCTCTCGTCACTAAAACGACAGCGCATCCGAAAGAAGCTGGAGAAAGAGGTGCGGCAGCGCAAACCGGAAGCGACGGAACCCCGGCGGGCGGTCATTTGATGTCACCTCTGCGGATCATCTTCGCTGGGACGCCTGATTTCTCCGTGCCCAGCCTCCGGGCCCTTAGTGACGCCGGCCACGAGGTGGTGGCCGTTTACACTCAGCCGGATCGGCCCGCGGGTCGGGGCCGCAAACTGACTCCGGGTCCGGTCAAAGAGGCCGCGACGTCAATGGGGCTACCACTCCTTCAGCCCACGACCCTTCGTGACCCGGTCGCTATTGCAACGCTGGGGGATCTGGGTGCCGATCTCATGGTCGTGGTCGCCTACGGCCTGCTCCTGCCCCAGGCCGTCCTGGATATCCCCAGGCTCGGGTGCGTCAATGTCCACGCCTCCCTGCTCCCGCGCTGGCGCGGCGCGGCGCCCATCCAGCGCGCCATCCTGGCCGGTGACCGCGAAAGTGGCGTCACTATCATGCGCATGGAGGCGGGACTCGACAGAGGTCCTATATACCTGACTAGGCGCATCACCCTCGATCCCCGCGAAACGGGGGGCAGCCTGCATGACAAGCTCTCCCTCCTCGGGGCTGCCGCCTTGGTGGAGGCATTACCCGGCATCGCCACTGGCAGCCGGCATCCGGAGAATCAGGACGACAGCCAAGCCAGCTATGCCCACAAACTGGACAAGGCCGAGGCCGAGGTCGATTGGGCTCAGCCAGCGATGGCCATCGAACGCCTTATTCGCGCCTTTGACCCTTGGCCCGTGGCTCATACCCAACTGGATGGGGCCAGCCTGCGCCTTTGGGGGTGCGATTTGTCGGACCTGACCCCTCCTCCCGGTGCCGTGCCTGGCCAGGTAATCCAGGCCTCCAAGGTGGGCATCGAGGTCGCCACTGGGTCGGGACTATTACGCCTGACGCGGCTCCAGCCCGCGGGTAAGCGTCCTGTGACGGCCGCCGAATTCCTCAACGCTCGCCCTCTGGTTGGGGCCAAATTTGGTTAAGCGGCCACCCCGACCCTGGCCGGGGCGTCAGTTCCCGCAAGAGCCCAAGGCCAACGTCGCACCTTCGGCGGGTGCCCGCGCCCGTGCGACCGCGGCCCTTACCCTGCAGGCCGTGCTGGGCCACGGCCGCTCCCTGACTGAGGCCCTGGACCAACTTGAGGACCTGGACCAGGATCGGGACAGACCCCTGATACAGGAACTGAGTTATGGCACCTTACGCCTGCTGCCGCGCTTGAAGGCCATCGCCGCACAACTCCTCAGCAAACCCCTCAAGCCCGAGGATGGCGATCTGGAGGCCCTGATTCTCATCGGTTTCTACCAACTCCTCGCCACCCGCATTCCCCCCCACGCCGCCGTCGCCTCCAGCGTGGCGGCAACCCGTGTCCTGGGCAAGCCCTGGGCGGCGCGACTTGTCAATGCCCTGCTGCGCCGCTGCCAACGGGAGCATGAGGCCTTGCTGGCCCAGGCAGACAAGATCGAAGAGGCCCACTGGCTATTTCCCACCTGGTTGTTGGACCGACTCCGGGCAGAGTGGCCCGCGGATTGGTCGGAGATCGTCGCCGCCAGCAATACCCAGGCACCCCTCTGGTTAAGGGTCAATTGCCTCGCCACCGACCGGGACACCTATGTGCGGGAACTCGCCGCCACGGGTATCACGGCCCGTCCGGCGCCCCAGGCCCCACAAGGATTGGTCCTGGATCAACCGCTACCCATGGCCCGCCTCCCAGGTTTTGCCGCGGGCCGGGTCTCGATCCAAGACGCTAATGCCCAACTGGCAGCTCCCCTACTGGGGGTACTCCCCGGCGAACGGGTCCTGGATGTCTGCGCCGCCCCCGGCGGCAAAACCGCCCACTTGCTGGAACTGGCGGGCGGCCAACTCGACCTCACGGCCCTCGACATCCATCCCCAACGCCTCGAGCGGGTTCGAGATAACCTCCAGCGCCTGTCGCTTGCGGCAAGACTCCTAGTTGGGGACGCCACCGAGCCCAGCGGGGACTGGGCCCAAGGCCCCTATGATCGTATTCTCCTGGATGTCCCCTGCTCCGCCACGGGGGTCATCCGCCGCCACCCGGACATCAAGTGGCTGCGGCGCCCCGGGGATATCGAGGCCCTGTGCGCAAGACAGGCCAGGATGCTGGACGCCATTTGGCCCCTCCTCGCCCCGGGTGGCACCCTGGTCTATGTGACCTGCTCCCTGCTGCCGGATGAGAATGAACGGCAGATACGCGCCTTTCTATACCGCCAGGGCGATGCTGCCGAGGATCCTATCGCCGCGACCTGGGGCCTGACGCGGACCAGCGGACGCCAAACCCTGCCGCAGGTGGGGGGTGGCGATGGTTTCTACTTTGCCCGGCTCCGCAAGGCCATACCATGAGGATCCCCACCCCAGTCCAGCCCTTGCCCTGGGGGATTGGCCTTTGGCTGTTCCTACTTCTGCTGCTGCCCAGCCCGGGCATGGCCAGGCCCGCCTTCAAGATCGAGGACGTCAAGGTGCGGATGGTTGGCGAGGAACTGGTGATGGATGTCCGATTCGCCGCCAACCTCAGCCCGGTAGCTCTGGAGGCCCTAGACAATGGGGTACCCCTGACCCTGGAGGCGCATATTCAGGTCCGCCCTGCCGATGCCTGGATTTGGGATTCCAGCCTGCTGGATCGCCGTCTGCGCTACAGCATCCGTTACCAGCCCCTGGCAGATCGCTACCTGGTAGGCCCCGTACCTGGGGCAGGCCACACCTATGTGACTCGTGATGCCGCCATTGCCGCCCTTGGCGACCTCCACGACCTGCCCCTGCTCAACCGGGGGGAACTGGCCCCTGGCAAGGACTATCAAATCGACCTGATGATTGCGCTCGACATCGAGGAACTTCCCCTGCCCCTGCGGCCCACAGCCTACCTCCTCCCTTCCTGGAAGCTTTCTTCGGGCTGGACCACATGGCCACTGCAACCCTGACACATTGGCGCCGACCGGGACTGATCCCGGTGATGCTCCTGCTGATCGTGCTCCTGGTCGCCCTGGATCTGATGAGCGGGGCCGTTCAGAACTCCCAAAGCCTGAGCAGGGCCTTCGTACCTCTCCTTTTCATCGTCATCCTGGGCCTGCTGGTACTCGCCGCCATGGTGTTGACCAATCTGGTCATACTGGTGCGGGGCTACCGTCACAAGATCGCCGGCACGCGCCTAACGGGTCGCCTGGTCCTCCTCTTCGGGCTCATCTCCCTGCTACCCGTCGGCGTCGTCTATTACTACTCACTGGGATTCCTGTTACGCGGCATCGACTCCTGGTTTGACGTCGAGATCGACCAGGCCATGGTGGATGCCCTAACCCTCAATCAGGCATCCCTGGATCTCAATCAGCATGTCTTGATGCGTTATACGAAACAGCTTCTGGCGGGCATCGAGGACAGTTCCTCCACGGCCCTGGCCTTGAGACTAGGCCAATTGCGGCAACAGTCGGGGGCCATCGAGATTGCCGTCTTCGGGGCCAATGGCCAGGTGCGTGGCAATTCCAGCGAGGATCCGACCGAACTGGTGCCCAATCTCCCCGATCGCGAGTTGTTGAGACGGGCGAGCGCCGGTGCCAACCAAGTCGAGTTGGAGACTGCCGCCAACCAAGAGATGGTGGTGCGGGTACTGGTGGCGGACCCGGCCGGACGCAACCTGGTCATGCAGGCCATCTTCCCGACCTCCGAACGCATCAGCCAACTGGCCGCGAACCTGGAGAAGGCCTATAACCGCTACAAAGAGCTTGCCTATCTGCGCCAGTCGTTGAAGTTGAGCTTTTCCCTCACCCTGTCCCTGGTGCTCCTTTTCGGACTCATGACCGCCCTGCTCGCCGCCTTTCATACCGCCTGGCGCCTGGTGGAGCCTGTGGCGGCCATCGCGCGCGGCACCCGCTCCGTGGCGGAAGGCGATTACGAGCAGCGCCTGCCCCTACCCAGCCATGAGGATGAACTCAGCTTCCTCGTCGCCTCTTTCAATTCCATGACCCAGCGGCTGGCGCGGGCCCGGGACGCGGCGGCCCGCTCCCAGCAGGCCATCGAGGCCGAGCGCGTCTACTTGGAGACGGTGCTGGGGCGTCTTTCCTCGGGCGTCGTCGTCCTCGACGGCGAGCATCGCCTGCGCACCGCCAACCCGGCGGCCCATCAGATCCTGGGGTTGACTGAACCGGATATGAGCAACGGCGGCCTGGATGCCCTCAACCTAAGCCATCCCAATCTCATGGCCTGGGTGTACGCGGTGCGCTCCCATCTCGAGGGGCACGTCGAGTGGAGACAGGAGATCGTCCTTTTCGGTAGTGAGGGCAGGCAGGTGCTGCTGTGCCGCGGTAGCCCCCTGATCCATCCCGATGGCCGGGAGAGCGGCCATGTCGTGGTTTTCGACGACATTACCCGCCTGATTACGGCCCAGCGCGACGCCGCCTGGGGCGAGGTGGCCCGGCGCCTGGCCCATGAGATCAAGAACCCCCTGACCCCGATCCAGCTCTCGGCGGAACGTCTGCGCCACAAACTCCTGGCCAAATTGCCCGAGGAGGATGCCCGGGTGGTGGACCGCGCGACCCATACCATAGTGCAGCAGGTCGAGGCCATGAAGGCCATGGTCAACGACTTCTCCAACTATGCCCGTTCCCCCAAACTGGAACCCGAACCCCTGCGGCTGGACCGGCTGGTCGCCGAGGTGATGGAGCTTTACCGTGCCGTTCCCGCCATCAAGCTGGACCTCCATGCCGGCGAGGCCTTCATCAAGGGGGATCCCTTGCGTTTGCGGCAGGTCATTCACAATCTCGTCAAAAATGCCTTGGAAGCGGTGGAAGAAAAGCCCAAGGGCCATATCCGGGTGGCCACCCACCTGCTGGATGACCAGGATCGACCCCAATTGGAACTCGCGGTAGAGGACAATGGCGGTGGTATCGACGAGTCCCTGATCGACCGCCTCTTCGAACCCTATGTCACCACCAAGGCCAAGGGCACAGGCCTGGGCCTGGCGATCGTCAAGAAGATTATCGAGGAACACGGGGGTATTATCTGGGCGGAAAATGTCAATGGCGGTGCCCGCGTGGCGGCCCGCCTGCCCTTATGGCGTGATGAGCATCACGAGGAAGTTACCAAGGAACCGCTGGTTGCCCTGCCCCCCCAGGCCAAGGGCCCCAGCACCCAGCCAGACCGAGAACGAGCATGAGTGCAGCCTACATCCTGGTAGTCGATGACGAACCCGACATCCGCGGCCTGGTTCAGGAGATTCTGGAGGACGAGGGTTATACGGTGGCCACCGCCGAAAACGGCGCCACAGCCCGCCGCTCCTTGCGCGAGCGACGGCCCGATTTGATTCTACTGGACATCTGGATGCCCGATCTGGACGGTATCAGCCTGCTCAAGGAGTGGTCCGAGGACGAGGGCCTGCCCTGCCCGGTCATCATGATGTCCGGTCATGGTACCGTGGAGACGGCGGTGGAGGCGACCCGGCTCGGGGCCTACGACTTCCTCGAAAAGCCCCTCTCCATGGCCAAATTGCTGCTGACCACGGAACGCGCCCTAGAAGCCGACAAGCTGGTTCGCGAGAACATCGGCCTCAAACGGCGCACACTCATCGCCCATGAGCCCATCGGTCGGGGCACGGCCATGCAGCGACTGCGGGAGCAGGTCAAGCGTATCGCCCAACACGACACCTGGGTCCTGATTACGGGTGAGGCAGGCAGTGGTCGCGAGACCTTCGCCCGTTACCTCCACTCCCAGAGTGCCCGCCGGGATCGGCCCTTCATCGACCTAGGCGTCTCGGGCATCGCCCGAGTCAATGCCGCTCGGGAACTCTTCGGGAGCGAGCAGGATGGACATGTGCATTACGGCGGCCTGGAACAGGCTGCCGGTGGTACCCTGCTGCTCGATGAGGTGGGAGACATGGACCAGGGTGTTCAGGGCCAGTTGCTCGGTGCCTTGGAAACGGGGTCATTTCTGCGGGTCGGCGGCACCGAACCCGTCAACATCGATGTGCGCCTAATCGCCGCCACCCAACACAATCTGGAGGATGAGGTGCGAGCCGGGCGCTTTCGCGAGGACCTCTTCTACCACCTCAATGTGGTACCACTGAGCGTTCCCCCCCTGCGCGATCATAACGAGGATATTCCGGAACTCCTCAACTATTACGTCGATTACTTCGCCACCCACGAAAAATTACCCTACCGGCGTTTCAGCGTCGCCGCCCAGAACTACATGCGTAACTACCCATGGCCAGGAAATGTGCGCGAGCTCAAAAACCTGGTCCAGCGCGTCCTCATCCTCGGAGCCGGCGACGAGATAGCCCAGGACGAGGTTGAAAGCACCCTGGGGGCCGCCACCCTCGGCCCGGCACCCAACCTCGAGGGCATGATGTCCTTCGATCAGCCCCTGCGCGAGGCACGGGAACAGTTCGAGAAGACCTATCTCGAATACCAGCTCGAAAAGCATGGTGGCAATGTCAGCAAGATGGCCAAGGAGGCCGGAATGGAGCGCACCCATCTCTATCGGAAGTTGCGCTCTCTGGGGATTGAGATCAAGGAGAGGCGTTGATCATGAAGATTATCATCCTCGGGGGTGGCCAGGTGGGTCGCTCCGTGGCGGCGATCCTCGCGGGCGAGGTCAATGACATCACCGTCGTTGATCGCGACCCCGAGATACTCCGGGAGCTCCAGGACCGCTTCGATTTGAGTACGGTCATCGGGCATGGCGCCCATCCCGACGTGCTGCAGCAGGCCGGGGCGGAAGATGCCCATATCATCCTGGCGGTCACCAATAGCGATGAGACCAATATGGTCGCCTGTCAGGTCGCCTATACCCTCTTCCACACCCCTACCCGCATCGCCAGGGTGCGCTCCCCCGGATTCCTCGAACACCCCGAGCTTTTTGCCCCCGGGGCCCTACCCATCAATGTGTGTATCAGTCCGGAGCAACTCGTCACCCAATCGATTCTGCGGCTGTTGGAGCACCCCGGCAGCCTCCAGGTGCTGGATTTCGCGGGGGGGCGGGTGCGGCTTGTGGCGGTACGCGCCTACCAGGGCGGCCCCCTCATTGGCAACGCCCTACGAGCCCTCTACGACCACATGCCCGGTGTAGAGGCCCGGGTCGCGGCCATCTACCGCCAGGATAGGGCTCTGGAGCCCACGGGAGACACCGTCATCGAGGCCAACGACGAGGTCTTCTTCGTCGCCGCCCCAGCCCATATCCGGACCGTCATGGGAGAACTCCAGCGGTTGGAAAATCCTTATAAGCGTCTCATCTTCGCCGGGGGTGGCAACATAGGTACCCGACTTGCCCGCGCCACCGAGAACGACTTTAGGGTCAAGGTCATTGAGCGAGACCTGACCCGCAGCAAACAGATTGCCGAAACCCTGGAACGCACCATCGTCCTCAATGGTGATGCCGCCGACGAAAACCTGCTCCGGGAAGAGAATATCGAGGATACCGACGTCTTCTGCGCCGTCACCAACGACGATGAAGACAATATCCTCTCCGCCCTACTGGCCAAAAGGTTGGGGGCTCGCAAGGTCATGGCCCTCATCAACCGGCCGGCCTACGTGGATCTGATGCAAAGCGGAAGTATCGACATCGTCATTTCCCCGCAGCAGGCGACCATCGGCAGCCTTCTCAAGCATGTTCGCCGGGGGGACGTGGTGGCCGTGCACTCCCTGCGGCGTGGCGCGGCCGAGGCCATCGAGGCCATCGCCCATGGCGACCCCAAGCTGAGCAAGGTTATCGGTCGGACCATCGACCACATCAAGCTTCCGGAAGGTACCACCATTGGCGCTATCGTACGGGGCGAGGCGGTCCTCATGGCCCATCACGATACCGTCATCGAGGCCGAGGATCACGTCATCCTCTTCCTCCAGGACAAGCGCCAGGTAGCCGAGGTCGAGAAGCTGTTCCAAGTGCCGGTGACCTTCCTGTGATGGCCTCGGGGTTGGAACCGAGCTCACTGGGTATGGCAGCGGGCGGTGGCGGGGCAACATGAAACCCTTCGCGGTCCAGAAGGTCCTGGGGCTGCTGCTGATGTTGTTCAGCCTAACCATGTTGCCACCGATACTGGTGTCCCATCTTTACCAGGACGGCACGGCCCAGCCCTTCCTTGGGGCACTCGTCCTTCTCTTTGGCCTGGGCGCCCTCATCTGGCTCCCCGTCTGGAGGCGCCACGAGGAACTCAAGCTACGGGACGGCTTCATGGTGGTGGTCCTCTTCTGGACCGTGCTGGGGCTGTCCGGGGCCCTTCCCTTCATCCTGTCTGAGGAACCTCACCTTTCCGTCACGGATGCCGTCTTCGAGTCCGTCTCAGGCCTGACCACGACCGGGGCGACGGTCATCATCGGCCTTGACGACCTGCCGCCCTCAATCCTCTATTATCGCCAGCAGCTCCAGTGGCTGGGCGGCATGGGCATCATCGTCCTGGCGGTCGCCGTCCTGCCCATGCTGGGAATCGGCGGCATGCAGTTGTACCGGGCGGAGACCCCCGGGCCCATGAAGGACAACAAGCTGACGCCCCGCATAACCGAGACCGCCAAGGCCCTCTGGTATATCTATCTGGGGCTGACCATTGTCTGCGGTCTGGCCTACTGGCTGGCGGGCATGACCCCCTTTGACGCCATCGGCCATGCCTTCGCCACCGTCGCCATTGGCGGCTTCTCCACCCACGACGCCAGCATCGGCTATTTCGATAGCGACCTGATCGAGATGATCGCCGTCATCTTCATGCTGATCTCTGGCGTGAATTTCGCGTTGCATTTTATTGCCTGGAATCGCAATAACCTGCGGGGCTACTGGCGGGACAGCGAATTCCGCTTTTATCTGGCCCTCATGGGGGCCACGACCGCTGTCGTGTGCCTCGGCTTGTATCTGTCGGGTACCTATGCCGGCGGGTACGACTCCCTGACCCAGGGCCTCTTCCATACCGTCTCCATTGCCACCACCACCGGCTTTACCACCACCGCCTTTTATGACTGGCCGGCCTTCCTGGGCATCTTGCTGATCTTTAGCAGCTTTGTCGGGGGGTGCGCCGGCAGCACGGGCGGCGGCATCAAGGTCATTCGCTTTCTGCTTCTCATCAAGCAGGGTCTGCGCGAAATCGAACGTCTCGTCCACCCCAATGCCCAGATCCCGGTCAGGGTTGGGGGGCGAGGCGTCGACCACCGCGTGGTGGAGGCCGTCTGGGGCTTCTTTTCCCTCTATGTGGCCAGCTTTACCCTTATGTACCTGGCCCTAGCAGCCACTGGCCTGGACCTCACCACCGCCTTCTCAGCCGTCGCCGCCAGCATCAACAATCTGGGCCCCGGCCTGGGCGATGTCGGCGCCCATTTCGCCGACCTCGGCACCACCCCCAAGTGGATCCTCTGCTTTGCCATGCTCCTCGGCCGGCTGGAGGTCTTCACCCTCCTGGTGCTGATGACGCCGGCCTTTTGGCGGTCCTGAGCCCTCAAGGCACCCCGGTTGAAACCCGCTCCACCCATTGATTGGTGGCCGCGCTCAGGGTGTTGAGCACGCCAGCGGGATAAAGACCGACGGCCAAAATAGGGAGGCTGAAGGCCAGAGCTACCAGGAGTTCCCGGGGGCGCAGATCGACGGCGGCCGCTATGGCCCGGTTGCCAAAGGGACCAAAGAAGGTCCGCCGATAGCCATCGAGGACATAGGCCGCCCCCAGCACCATCGCCAGGAGGGCGGCGAGCCCTGCACCCCCGTGACTTTGCAGCACACTCATCAACATCAGGAATTCGGCAGGGAATCCTGAGGTACCGGGTACCCCCAGCGATGCCAGGGATAGAAAAAAGAAGAAGGCGGCCAGGAGTGGCATGGAACTGGCCACGCCGCCGAGACTGATCAGATCGGAAGACCCCAGGCGCAGATTCAGGAATCGCATCAGCAGGAAGAGCCCACCCGCAACCAGGGGAAAGTTGAGGAGTTGAAACAGGGCCCCCTCAATCCCCGGCTCGTTCAAGGAGGCGATTGCCAGCAGCACCAGACCGACATGACTCAAGGAGGCATAGGCCAGCAGGCGGCGCAGGTTAGTCTGACCCATGGCCGCCAGGGCCCCGTAGAGGAGGCCGATAGTACCCAGGCCGGCCAGCAGCCAGTGGAATTCCTGAGCCGCACCGGGCGCGAGGGGCAAGGCGAACCGAATCAGTCCGTAGGCCCCCACCTTGAGTCCTGTGATCAGGGCCGCCAGGGTGGCGGGACCCTCCATCGCCACCACGGGTAGCCAGGTATGCAGGGGGAAGACCGGGGTTTTGACCGCAAAGCCTACCAACAGGAGCAGGAAGACGCTGGTCTCCAAGCCCGAGGCCAGCGGGGTCTTCAGCAATTCCCGATAGTCCCAACTCAACCCCACTGGAACCCCAACCCCGATGACCTCGGCATGATTGAAGGCCAGCAGGATGAAACCGAACAAGAGGGGAACCCCGCCGGCAAGCATGAAGAGACTATAGTTGACCGCCGCGTAACGCCGGTGGGGCCCGGGTCCCCACAGACTGATGAGAAAATAAATGGGAATCAGGGTCATTTCCCAACAGAGGAAGAAGAACATTAAGTCCAGGGCGCAGAAGATCCCCAACAAGGCGCTAGCCAGCAGCAGCATGAGGCTATCGTGGAGTCGGCGAAGGACCCGGACGGCCGTCCAAGAGGTAAGGTTGGTTCCCAGGAAAAGCAGCAGGGTCAAGGGGGGAAAGAGTAGCGAAATACCGTCCACGCCAATCAAGTAATGGGCATTCAGGCTCGGAATCCAGGGGGTCTTCTCCACCAACTGGAAGCCACCCTCGGCAGGGTTGAAGCCCCAGACCACGGCAAGGGAAAAACCGAGTGCGATCAGCAAACTGCCGGGCTGAACCCACCGTGACAGACCCTCCCCAGGTACTAACCAGACCACCAAGGCCCCAATGAGGGGCGTTAGTAGCATCCCACTCAGGAGGTGGCCCTGAGGGAGGAAATTCAAGATGTCAGTCAAAGTGGGCCTCCAACAGCGGGGAGTGTCGCCCAAAGGAAGCGCAGGGCTCCACGCCTTGGCCGTGACGCCTGGCATTCAGTTGCCGAGGCCAGATGGCTGCCAGGTGCCCGCCAGGACCCTTCATCGGCTTCAGGGCTGGGCATAGTGGATGCTCAGGGCTGCCAAGGGTTCATCGATCAACGCCAGCCAGGGATGGGAGTAGAAGCCCACTCCCAGCAGCACGGCGATGACGGCCCCGGATACCAGCCACTCCGCCAGGCTTAGATGCTCCACCTGGGCATGGCCCTCCGGTCTGGGGCCCAGAAAGGCCCGCTGGAAGGCCCAGAGCAAAAAGCCCGCCGCCAGCAGGTTTCCCAGAGCGGCGGCGATTGTCAGCAGACCGCCAAAGCGCGCCATTGCGGCCTCCAGGACCAGATGGGCGGCATCAAAGCCAGGGGTGCCAGGCATGCCGATGATGGACAAGCCAGCAACCAGAAAGGCAAAGCCGATGAAGGGGATTTGGTCGAACAGGCCACCCAGCTCGGTGAGATGGGTCGTTTTGGTACGACGATAGACCAGACCGGTCATAAACAGCAGGGCCGCTATCGCTAATCCGAAGGTCACTGCCAGCATGACACTCCCCTGGAAGGCCTGATGATCCAGGGTGAATAGGCCTAGGACAATGAGGCCGGTATGAGAAACCACGGCGAAGGCCAGGAGCCGACGCAGATCCTCCTGCACCATAGCCAGCAAGGCCGAGTAGAAGATGCCGACCACCGCAAAGGCGACTACGAAGGGCTGCCAGTACTGGACTGCCTCGGGCAAGAGGGGTAGGACGAAACGCAGCAAGCCAAAGATGCCGACCTTGAGTCCTAAGAGCAAGGTCGGGGCCACGGCAATGTTACCGTGCTCAGCCACTTGGGGCAGCCAACCATGCATGGGAAAAAGCGGGGAACGAATGGCGAACCCGTAGAAAAGCAGATAAAAGACCAGGGTCTGGAATTCCCGGCCCACCCCTGCCCGCTGGAGTTCCAGGAGGTCGAAGGTCCAGCCACCCTCAGTGACGTGAGTATGACCCCAACCCAGGATCAAGGTGCCGGACAGCAGCAGCACCAACCCTATCCCCATGAACTTGATATAGATATTGATGGCCCGATCAATGCGGGACGAGGTCGCCCATAACTTCAGAAGAAGCCCGATGAGACCCGTCTGGATGGCGGTCGCAAACACGAACCACAACAGATTCAAGGTCGTGAACATCAACATCAAGCTAGATTCGATGACTAGGATCAGGGCCATTAGCCGCCAGGGGGGTCCCAGGCCACGCACGGGCCCATATAAGGCCACCAGCAAGATGATGAGGGCCGTCAGTAGGATAAAGAGGATGCTGATGCCATCCACGGCGGCGTGATAATCCAGCAGCCCAGGCAGATACCAGTGTTCGGCAAACTGCAAGACGGCCCTGGAGGGTTCATAGCCCCGATAAAGGAAGATGGCCAGCAGCAATTCGATGCTAACCAGGGTGACCCCGGCGTAGGTCGCCAGGGCACCCCGGCGCAGGGCCAGCACCACCAGGGCCCCCAACAAGGGCAGGAGTTGCAGTACCCCCAGTATCGGCCAGGTGGCTTGGCTATCCCAGGGAATGGCTTCCAGGTGCATCTTTTAGAGGATGACCGCTAAGGTAGCCAGGATCATGAGCACCAGATAGCGAGGCCTGGCGAGCAGTTCCTCGATCTGGTTTGCCTGGTCACCCAGGTGGCGGATGGTTTCCAACAACCCCTGTCCGCCTCCGCGCAGCACCAAGCGTTGCTCGAACCAAAAGAGGGCGTTCGCAACCCCTTCCAGGGTCCTCCCCAACAGTCCTCGGCCATGGACGACCATTTGCTCCGCCCTGAGCCAACCCTCCCCCCCGTCCAGGGAGGTGCCAAGGGAGGAGAGTTCGAGGGCCTGGCCCGGTAAGCCAATGATACGGCTGACCACCTTGCCATCCATATCCATGATATCGCGGGCCATGGCCTGAGTCGGCCGCACCAGGAAGGCATCCGCCAGGGCATCGAGCCAAAACCCCTGCAGGGCCGCCTCCTGCATCCGTCGCCGCCTCGCCAACCAGGAGGGGACCGGCCGTGCGGGCCGCCCTATATGTTGCATCAGGGCTGGGGCATGCAGGAACTGATAAGTTCGCCAGAGGGCGTGCAGGGCCAAATGCCAGGCTGCCAACCGGTACCAGCCCAGACCAACCCAGAGGAACAGGAGGCCCACCTGGGCGGTGGTCGAGAAGATGAGAGAACTCTTGACATCCGTTCGCGCCAACCCCACCAGCCAGCCATAGAGCGCCGTCAGGGCGCCCAACAGGGCAATCAAGCCGGAGATGGCTGGAGCCGTCTCCAGCAAGGGCCCCAGACGGATCAGCAGGTAAACCCCAGCGTGGACCATGAGGGCTCCGTAGAAGACGGCACTGGAGGGGGTGGGTCCCTCCAGGGCACGGGCGATCCAGGGTGCAAAGGGCAGTTGCGCTGACTTGGCTAGAGCCGGGAGTAGGAAGGCCAGGGCAATCAAGTCTCCCTTGACCGGGTCCAGGGTAGGATCAGGCTGGAGGGGCCAATCGATGCCGCCCATCCAGAGGTAGGCGAACGAGATCCCCAGCAAAAATCCCGCATCACCAATGCGGTTCGCAATGAAGGCGCGCTGGGCGTTCCTGGCTGCCACGGGACGCTCGAAGTTATAGGCGATGAGCAGATAGGAGGCCACCCCCGCCAACTCCCAGCCGATGAAGGTCAGCACGGCATTACCCGCCATGACGACCAACTCCATGGCCCCCATGAAGAGCGACAGCAGAAGAAAAAAGCGCGGGAAGCCCTTCTCCCGGTGCAGGTAATTTACCGAGAACCTCAGACTGATCAGGGCCACAAAGGCTACCAGCAGGAGCAATGCGAGCCCCAGGTCATCCAGGTTAAAGACGATATCCACCCGCAGGTTACCACTGACCAGCCAGGATCCGACCCGGACCGGGCCAGGCGCACCCACCACCAGGCCCTGGATCAGGGTCAGGACCACCAGGCCAAAGGACAGAGTGCCCGCCCCCACCGCGATCCGCCCGGTCCAGCGCTCCCCCGCCTCGTCTCGGTTACCCGGAAGGATATAGGCAGCGGCAATCCAGAGGGCGGCGAGCAAGGGCAAAAAAGGTATCAGCCAGGTCAGTGGGAACATGGGGAACAGGATCAATCGCCAATCAGAATGGGTTCAAGGGGTGCCATGAAACCCATGAAGTGGGCCGAGGAACTTGGAACCCTCGGCAAGGGCCGCCCTGCATTCTGCCATTCGACCCAACCTTGGGACGGCTCGAAGGTACGGATCTCGGGACTTTCCGGGTCCTTGGCGGCAAGCAGCAGCCAACCATTGCCGATCAATTCCTGGAGCGGCGGCTGGCGTTCATAGATGGCCGTCAGGACCCGGGTCTTGGCCTCCACGATCACCAGCAGGCGCATGGGTTCATGAATCTCGATCATCTGCCGGGGTAGTCCGGTGCGTAAATCGGAACTGGCCCCATCCATAACCCCGAAGAAGCCAGCGACATTGTGGGTAATTTTTGAGCCGGCTCCGTAGCGGTCATTGTCCACGGTGGAGAAGTAATACTCCAGGCTGATACCGGCACCCACGGGCCCGTTGGCCAGGAGCAAGGGTTCCAGCAGGGTGCCGTCCGGGTCCTGGGTCGCGTCGTAAGAGATGAGGAAGGCCCTGCGATCAAAAAAGACGCCTTGGCTCATGGAACGCCGACCGATAAAGGCACAGGCATTGGTCGCGTGGCCCAGTTCCGGCCGCGCCTGACTGAAGTCCAGCCCGCGCCCCCTGACGTGGGCCAGGGCCTGGTCTGGGGTGGGCTGGGCCGGCGCGGAAAAGAACTTGCGACAGCGCTCCTGTGCATGGAGACCAGCGGCCTTACCCAGGCTGGTTTGCAGGCGCAGGAGGTCGGCGCCCCGTGCGATGGGCAGCCGGTCCAGATCAAACCAGTGAATAGCCTCGCTGCAGGTGTTGTGCTCGGCCCCCAGGAACCAGCAGTCCTCGGGGATATCCAGACCCTGCTCCCGCAGCCGGGCGCGGGTCTCGGGCCGGTTAGCCATGGCGGCGAAGAGCCGCGCATTGGGTCCACTGTGCTTGCCGCTACAGGCGCCACAGTCGTAGGCGGCGAGGTGAGGGTTATTTTCACTATTCGAGCCATGCCCCATGATGACGACCAGTGGGGCAAAACCGGTATTCATACCCAGGGTTCTCAAGAAATCTCCCACCCGCTGCGCCTGTTCCCCCGTCACAAAACCCGGCTGGACATTCTCAGGACTGGGGTCACCCTGATAGGAATCCACCGTGAAGGCCAATTCCGTGGGGACAGCCCCATCGAAACCCTGCCGCAGGCCTCTGGCCCATTCACCGAAAAGCCGGGGGGCGACCACCTTGGCCACCAAGGCCAGTGCCGTCCCTGGGGCGGCAAGCAGGATGCCAAAGGTTGAGGTCAAGAGATTACGGCGGAGTTCCTGATTCAGATAGTCTCGCAGCCATAACCGCCAGCCGCGCCGGTGACGATGCCGTGTCAGCAGGTCCCCCGCCCCAGGCTGGGCCACTTCCCGGACGCGATGCGACGGGGTCAGGACCACGGGGCAGAGGGCAAGGGCCGAACTCTCGTCCAGGCCCTGCCACCAGTGGGAGACGCCAAAATGAGCCGCGGCCCCCAGGGTCTCCACCCCCGGATCGACCTCCTCCAGATGCCGACGCAGACCCTCCTCCCGATCATCCATGCAGAAAACCAATTGCGCCGAGGGGCGGTAGTGCCGGTCGGTCCAGCGTCCCCGGCCCTGGTTATTGAGGAGGGCATTGAAGATTTGATCGCGGTAGTGATTCTCGAAGGCCCGCAGCCAAATAAAGCCGGAGGTTCCTTCATCCAGGCGCTCGAGGCACCGGAAGATGAGCGGTAGCAGGGCTTGGTCCAGTTCTCTCAGGGCCGCCCCCGCCAGCCCCAGATGCTGGGCTAGCCGGAAGAGGGGCCAGGCGCGGCAGAATAGATCCCGACCCAGCCGCACCGCCGGAGCGCTCCAACGCCAGGCCCAGATGAGTTCCGCCAAGAGATACCAACGCTCGGGCCTAGCCCGTTCCAGATTATCTTGGCGGGACTGCACCAGGCGTTGGGCACGGCTGGCCAGGTATTCCGGCAAAGGTCCGGTGAACAGGGACCAGCGCACCAGGAACTCCGCGGGGTGCCCGCCAAAGTACCCGTTAAGCGCCTCGCAATTGGGCTCGATTCCCCACTCCTCGGCGCAGAGACGCTGGGCATAGAGGCGTTCCAGGATGAGCCGCACCGCCAGATAATCCATCATACCGACCGGTTGCGTCCACCCCTTATAGTCAGGATGTCGGTGGCGCCACAGCCAGATGCCGGACCAGCCAGGTAATTCCAGGGCCAGACGTTCCAAATAGCCCGGCCAGTGGTCCGCGGCCAATCCGAGGCGCTCCAGTTCCTCCAGGACGGCATCCAGGGGATCCTCGGGCAGATCCTCAAGTTCCTGGGTCCAGTCCGCCAGCCCGAGCAGGCGCCACCCTGGACTGACTACGGCCAGTTGCCGCCAGCTGGCATAAAACCCCGCGCCAGGGTCTGCCCCATGCCAAGCGGCCAGGCCTTGATCGAGGAAATTGGCCAACTGGCGGATCAGATAGGGCCGGAAATCGTCCAGCAGATCCCGACCCGTAAGCAACCGTAGGAGGCCAGTCAAGGTGAGATCCTGGCCAATCCGCTCCAACAGGGTCCTTAGTTCGTCCCGCACCAGGCGGTTCATGCGCCGCTGCAGCAGGTGATGGGTGCCCTCGCTGGGACCTTCGCCTCGCAGTTCCGCTTGCATGGCCACCAGGCGTTCCGGAGTCAGATCCACCAGTTCCTCAGGGTGGAGTTGGTACCAACTCAAATCCAGTCGTTCCAGACAGACGTTCCAAAGATCGGCGATGCTATCCCGTTCTCCCAGGTTACTGGCCGCCAGCAGCCGGGCACGGACCTCCGGAGGGACATCATCCTGGAACTGCTCCAGGGCGCCCATCTCGTCGAGTTCCCAGGCAAACTGGTAATTGGTGATGGCTTCCATGGGGTAGAGCAAGGCCAACAGGTAGAGGTCGCGACTCCGAACCGGACCCGTTGGGGTTGCGAACAGGATCTCGTCGGATGCCAATTCCGTCTCCGCGTCCAGAACCTGTATCAGATCTCGGCGTTCGATGCGACCCTGACGATAGTAATCGCGGAACCTCTCCTGACTGAGATAGCCCGCGGCGCCATTCAGGCCATGTGCCTGAGCCAGTGCCAGGGGAAAGGGCAGATGCTGAAAGCCGTGGAGGGTATTGTGATGTACAAAGTCCTGGAGTGGGGCCTGTCCTGGCAGGATATGCTCCAAATGCGACACGGCCGCCAGGATCCGCGCCCGGTTGTAGGTACCGGGTTCCGCCCTGGACGCTGGTATCGACTGGGACAAGGTTCGACTCCCGTCAAGAGACCGCGAAGACGGCGCCAAGACGTGCCACGCTCGCCCCCACGAGTTGCAGGATGGCGGCGGGGAAGAGGCCCAGCAACAGGAAACCAGCGGTAAGCACGCCAGCGGCCAGTAATTCCGTTGGCCCCAGGTCCGGCACCCCCGCCATCTCCGGGCGCACGGGCCCCGTGAAGAGGCGAGCGACGGTACGGATGGCATAGGTGGCACTGATGAGGATACCCAAGCTCAGAATCGCCACCCAGCCGCCCCAGACCTGGAACCCACCGATCATGGCATGGAGTTCGGCGATAAACCCCGCCGTCCCTGGTAGGCCGACGGCGGCGACGAAGGCAAGGATGGTGAAGAAGGCAAAGCGGGGCATGACCCGTACTAGGGAGCTGTAATGACCAATCTCCCGGGTATGGGTACGCTCATAGAGAAGACCGATGAGCAGAAAAAGGGCTCCCGCCACCAACCCATGGGCCACCATTTGCAGCAAGGCCCCGGTGAGGCCGGCGACATTGAGGGCGGCGATACCCAGCAACACCACCCCCATGTGGCTCACCGAGGAATAGGCCACCATGGCCTTGAGATCCGTCTGGCGCCAAGCCAACAGGCCGCCATAGAGGAGACTGATCATGGCCAGGACCACCAGCAGGTTCTGAAGCGCCATCACCGCCTCCGGCAACATTTGGGCGGCCCGGATCAGGCCATAGGAGCCCATTTTGAGCAGGATGCCAGACAGCAGGATGGAGACTGGGCTCGGGGCCTCGACATGAGCTAGTGGCAACCAGCCGTGGATGGGGAAGATGGGCATCTTGACCCCGAAGCCAACGAGCAAACCCAGAAAGATCAGGACCTGGACCTCCTGGCTCAAACCTGCCCCCCCCGCGGCCAGATCCGCCATGGCGAAGGAGTGGACACCCACGGCGTCGAAGACCACCAGCAGGGCGATCAGCATAAAGACGGACCCGCCCATGGTGTAAAGGACGAAGTTCAGCGCCGCGCCATGGCGATTTCTGCCGCCCCAGCCATCGATGAGGAAGAAGAGGGGGATCAGGACCAGTTCCCAAAAGACATAGAAGATGGACCAGTCCTGGGCCATGAAGACGCCGAGGGTGGCCGATTCCAGGATCAGCATCAGGCTATAGTAGCCCTTGACCCGCTCCCGGATATTTCGCGAGGCTAGGAGCGCCACCAGGCACAACAGGGTCGCCAGTAACACCAAGGGCAAGGAAAACCCATCCAATCCCAAGGCAATGGCCGTGCCCATGCGTGGGTTCCAACTGTAGCGTTCGAACCACTGGACACCCTCCGCCCTTGCATTGAACCACCCCAACAGGCCCCAGGCCAGGATCAGGGTCAGGAGGCTCATCAGGATTGCGGCCCAGCGAATGAGGGCGATACGCCCCCCCGGTAGCAAAGCCACCAGCAAGGCACCAAGCATCGGGAACAGCAGCAGGATGCTGAGGACGGGGAGGCTCATGTACGGAATCCCGGTCATCTCTCTAGGGCTGTTGGCGATGTTTCCAGCGGCAGGGTGGAAGGGACGCGGTCACCCCCCCTACCCTGGCCCCTGGCGGATGTAGGCAAGCGCTCGGTCGATGCGGCGCAAGGTCGCCTCCTTGCCGACCAGGCTCAGGGTGATATCGATGCCCGGCGAGGCGGCGCGGCCAACGACGGCGACGCGCAACGGTTGGGCTACCTTGCCCAGGTTTAGCCCCAGCTCTTCGGCGACCCGATGCACGGTATGTTCCAGGGTGACTGGCTCCCAGTCTTCCAGGGCCAACATGTCCAGACCGTCGCGCAGACGCTCCAAGGGTTCCAGGGCCGACGGACGCAGATGCTTCTTGGCCGCCCCTACCTCGTATTCATCGAAATCCCGATAGACGAAGGCGCTGATCCGCGCCAGTTCCAGGAGGGTCTTGGCGCGAGCCGCCTGGGCCGAAACCAGGGTCGTCAGGTCGGTGCCCTCGGCGGGATCGATCCCCAAGTCCCCGAGGTGGGGTCGCAGCAGGTGGGCGATACGCCTGGGGTCGGCATGCTGGATATAGTGTTGGTTGATCCAATCCAGCTTGTCGGTGTTGAAGGCCGCCGCCGCCTTGTTGACCTGGCCTATGTCGAAGAGTTCGACCATGTCCTCCAGAGAGAAGAGTTCCCGATCACCATGGGACCAGCCCAGCCGTACCAGGTAGTTGAGCAGGGCCTCGGGCAGATAGCCCTGGTCCCGGTATGCGACGACGCTGACGGCGCCATGACGCTTGGACAGACGCGAGCCGTCATCGCCCAGGATCATGGGGACATGGGCATAATGCGGCGGTTCCTTGTCTAGGGCGCGCAGGATATTGATCTGACGCGGGGTGTTGTTGATGTGGTCGTCACCCCGGATGACATGGGTGATGGCCATGTCGGCGTCGTCCACCACCACCGTCAGGTTGTAGGTAGGGGCACCATCGGTGCGGCGGATGATGAGGTCGTCAAGTTCCCCGTTATCGAAGGTCATGCGGCCCCGGATCAGGTCATCCACCACCACCTGGCCACTGTCCGGGTTGCGGAAACGGATTACATGGAGTTGGCCAGGGTCGAGGTTACGCTGGCGGCAGTGGCCGTCGTAACGCGGTTTGAGCCTGGCCGCCATCTGTTCCTCCCGCAGGGCATCCAACCGTTCCTTGGGACAATCGCAGCGATAAGCCAATCCCTTGGCCAGTAGCTCGTCAATGACCTGATTGTAGCGGTCGAAGCGCTGGGTCTGGTAGAAGGGGCCCTCGTCGTACTCCAGGCCCAGCCAGGCCATGCCCTCCAGAATGGCATTGACCGATTCCGCCGTAGACCGCTCCAGATCCGTATCCTCGATACGCAGGATGAAGCGCCCCCCATGACGGCGGGCAAAGAGATAGGAAAACAGCGCGGTACGAGCGCCACCCACATGCAGGTAGCCGGTTGGGGAGGGAGCGAAACGGGTACG
>CAZFZB010000035.1:0-20006 GCA_964523415.1 uncultured Chromatiaceae bacterium
CTGGCGGTATTCCGCCAGAAAGGCGGCGTCGAGGTCCGCGTCGGTGCGCCGCACCCAGCCCTGTCTCTGGCATTGACGGCGGGCCAGGAGGCTGTAGAAGGCCAGTTCGGCCGGGGCCATGTCCAGCCACTCGCCGGCGGCGCTGAGGCGGCGGCCACCGTCTCGCCAAAGCGGGCGGCGCTGGTTGAGACCGTCGCGCAGGCGTACGAAGGGGATCTCGGCCAGGGTGACCTGGGCGTCGAGGGTGTCGGCCAGCTTGTTGTCACGCAGGGTAATGACGTTGTGATAAGCCGTCGGGTAGTAAAAGGCGGGGCAGCTTTCGAAGGGTGCGCAGGGTCTCGGTGATGGTATCCGCCGCCCGCTCGTTGTCCGCCGGGGTGCGGATGTCGTCCAGGGGGGTGCCGTCGGCGGCGCGCAGCACCTGGATGTGGGTGGCGTCGAACGCCATGGCCGGCAGATCATAGTCCCGGCACAAGCGGTGAAACCAGCCCGGATCGGCGCTCAGGAGACCCAGCCGGGCCGCCTCGGTGCCCTCGGCGGTGGTCAGCAGGTGGATCTCGGTGGGGATGAAGGGCGGCTGGCGCTGCACGGCCAGGGCAAAGAGGGTTTCGGTCACCACCTGGGGGGTCAGGCCAGGATGGCGAGCAGGATGCGGCGTGGAAAGCCAGGGTCCAAGGGAAGTGCCGATTGTTATTTTTTTGTTGATATTAGCCCCCGGCAGCGGGGGTGGAAAGTACCGCGACCTCCCGGTCTCCCTGGCGATCGATCAGCCCATCCACGCCGGCGGTACCGGGACCATCCTGCGCCAGCCGATTCCCGCGTGCCGGGCCCGCAAGCTTGTGGCGTGGTGCCTCTGGGGCCCTGGGCCAGAGGGTGGCGTGCAGCCGCACCAGGGGTGGCTGGGCCGGGGCAGGGTTGGGCTTTCGTCCATGGGGCCCTCTGGTGGCGGACGGGGAGGGTAGGGCTCCGGGTGGCATTGATGGGTGGAGAAAGGAGACCAGACCTTGGCTGTCGATCGCCCTATTTACAGAATCCATCACCATTTCGTTCAGTCCGCATTCAGCCTCCGTTCCCTATCATTCCCCCCAGCAGGCCGGCATCACCGGATGGCCGGTCAGGTGCTCACATCGCGAGGAGGTAACAAGATGCAAAGGTGGATCATGACTCTCGGCACCGGCGTGGCGCTGGCTACGTTGCCTATCCATGCCTTCGCCTATGGGCAGGACGCCGGCGCGGCGGTTCTCGGTGGCATCGTCGGCGGCGTGGTGGGCGGCCTCATAGCCGCCGGTGCCGCCCCATTCCCCCGCTATGTGGCGCCAGCACCGCTAGTGGTCGAGCGCTATGAGCCGGCCCCGGTCATTGTGGAGAGCCCCTATCTCGCACCGGCCTATGACGTCGGCAGCTATGACGGCTACCGCGACCATGAGTGGCGTGAGCACCGCTGGCGTGAACAGGAGTGGCGTGCGCATCACTACCTCGGCCAACGCTGGCACGATGACGAGGATTGAGGACCACGTGCCAGGCTGAGTCCTCCCTTCACCGAGGTCCAAGGCCGCGACAACAACTCCAGGCACTTCGAAAACCCCTCGTCTCGTCGCTCCCGCGAAAGCGGGAGCCCAGTTAAATCAATAACCTGGATTACTATCTGCGCGGGAATGACGGGCTTTTCGAGGTTCCTTCCCGTCATGGATGGCACGCCAAAAATTGGTCAGCAGGGTTGGCAGGGTGGTGAGGTCCCAGGGCTGCTGAGTGGCGCGCCGGTGCCAATGGTCGCCCTTGCCGGCCTCGTTATCGAAGCGTAGCATGCACTCCCCCTCGACAACGAAGGCCAGGCGGTACTTGCATGCATGGCTGCTGCCGCTAACCTCGATCCGTCCCTAACTCGCCTGACCGCCCCGCCCGGCGGTGCCGTTGTTCTCCTCCCTGATGCGATGGGCCACTAAGCTTGTGGCGCGGCGCCGGCAGACATGACCCGGAGGCGATAGGCGCCGAGGCCGAAGGTGGTGCTCTTGCCGGTGTGGACCCGTTGGCCTTGCCAGGGCAGGGGCCACAGGTCCGCGAGGCCCGGGCCGGACAACTCACCGTCCCCCAGCAAGTCGCCCAATTCCATCAGGGTATCCTGGCGTGACGAATAGCGGGTCCACTCGTGCCAGCGCAGGTGGGGGGGACTTCAGGGTCAGGGTGGCCGTCGCATCCCGCATCCGGTCCCAGTCCCAGGCGGCGGGGTCCCCGCCATGATGTTCGGCCAGCAGCTCCAGGCAGGTCAGCAGATTGAAGACCAGGTCCCCAGGCGTGAAGTGCTGGGGTCCCACCAGGTGGCCCTGGCGTTTCAGCCGTAAGGGGGTCACCAGCCGCAGGACTGCCCGGGCGTGGTTGGCGACGGCGCCATCATCCTTCCGGCCAGGGTGGGATGCAACCAGGCAAAGGCCTAGGACTTGTCGTGGTCGCAGGCCGCTGGATTCAGGGAATGGGGCCCCATCCGCGCCCCCGGGATGCTGCGAATCGGGGGCCGTCATGGCTCCCGATTCGCCTGTTCCTAATGGCTCGGGGCGGGCTCAGCGGTCGTCACGGGCCCTTGCAGCAGCTTGGCCCCGCCCAGGCTGCCCAGGGTGCCTAGCCCGGCATCGGTCCAGAGGGTACCGCTGCCGGCATGTAGGATCTTGACCTTGACCTCGCCGTTGAGGCTATCGGCGAACTCCCAGAGGCTATAGGCCTGGGGGTCGCCCAGGGCGGCGGCCTTGAGGGCGAAGCCGGCGGCCTTTTCGCCCTCCACCAGATTGATCACCTCGGCCTGGGCCTGCCCCAGGGTGCGGGCCTTGTCGGCCCGTACCGCGGCGGTTTCCTTGCGTATCTCAGCCACCTGTCTTTGCCCCTCGGCGCCGATCTCAGCTACTTGTTTCTCGCGGTCGGCGGCTACCTCCGCCTTGAGTTTTTCGGTCTCCTGGGCCACCTGCTCGCGCCTTTGCTCGATCAGGCCCTGCTCGGTGTTGAGTTCGGCCTGTTTTCGGGCGGTGTTCTGCTTTTCCTTATTGGTGAGGTTCTGCTCGACCGCGATACTGGCCTGCTGGATGGGGTCGAGAATCTGCATGGGCACGTTGACGTGGCGGATGAGGGCGTTGTGGATGACGATGCGTTTGCCGCCGAGGGCACGCGCCAGGGTATCCTTGAGGTCGCTTTGGAATTGCTCGCGGCCCTCGCCCACGATGAAGTCCTTGGCCCGATAGGCCGAGCCCTTGAGGCGCGACACCGACAGGATCTGGGGCATGATGATGTTGTCCACCACGGCCGGAAGGTCGCCATAGCTCTGGTAGATGGAGGCGATCTGCTCCGGCAGGAGTTCGAACTCCACGGTCATGTCCAGGCTGATCTCAAAGCCGTCACGGGATGGGAACTCCACGACCTGATCCAGGCTCAGGGCCGCGGTGGCATCTGGCGGGCGCACGGGGCGCACCCCGCCGGCCTTGGCGGGGGCCGCGGCCTGGGAGGGGGCGGACTTGTCCTGCATTCCGCTGCGCTGGGCCGCGTAGTCCATGCGCTTCTCCTTCTGCTCGTCGAGCATGCGCCGGGACAGTTGCTCCATGGCCGCATTCTGAGGGGCGATCTGGGCCTTGGTGATGACCTCGCCGCCCTTGTCCCCCAGCAGGGAGACCTGGTTCACGCCGATCTCCAGGACGTCCACTCGCAGTTCCTTGGGGTTTATGTAGTAGAGGCCGGGCTGCAACACGTCCTTGCGGACCCCCTTTTCCCCGGGGCCGGCGAATTGCCCCGCGGGGGCCTGACGGCCAGAGAGGCCCGTGACCACGCCAACGTAGCCGATGGGCACGCTGATGGCGTCGATCAGGTCGATGCGGTAGCCGTAGGGGTTGAGACGATAGCGGCCGGGGCCCAGCACCTGGCGCCAGA
The DNA here is from genome assembly GCA_964523415.1 of uncultured Chromatiaceae bacterium. Taxonomy (GTDB): domain Bacteria; phylum Pseudomonadota; class Gammaproteobacteria; order Chromatiales; family Chromatiaceae; genus M0108. The sequence goes on from CAZFZB010000035.1 coordinate 3,904, forward strand.
TGCCCTTTTGGCCCGGGGTGGCCAGGAACTCGCCTTCGGGCAAGTCGCTCCCGATCTTGGACACCACGATGCCGACCTTGCCGGCGGGTATGGTGGTCACGGGCAGGATCTCCCACTCGTAGAAGAAGGGGTTCCGGAAGTGGCGGCCCTCGCCCAGCACCTGTTCGAGGATACCTTGCTGTCCGGGCCCCGCGAGGATCTGGCCGGGCGGGAGCGGCGAACCTGCCTTGGCGGTGAGAACCGCCATGTAGCCGGGTGGCACATAGAAACGGACCCAGCCCCACCAGACGACCAGGAATAGCACGGCCAGGCTCAGCCCCAGGATGAGGAGTGCGCGCTTCATGGTTTGGCTCCGGTGCTGGGCAGGAAGGGGCGGAAGAGGGCACCCAGGCCCTGGTCGTCATCATTGGAAAGGATGGACTCGATGCGCGGCGCGACCTTGCGGTACAGGGTGTAGCGGGCCAGATCCATACCCTTGCCGAAGGCCCGCACCTGGGTGCTCAACACCGACGCTCGCGCCTGGTTGTCCAACCGCACCACGTCGCGGTCGCCCTGGGCCTTGAGCAACATGGCCTGCGCCTGGAAGGTGGCGGTATCCCTCTCCAGCCGCGACACCTCCAATTCCCGCTGGGCCGCGGTCACCTGCACCGCCAGTTCCTGCTGTGCCCCAATGACGGCACGGATGCGGGCCGTATCCGCCTGCACCTTCTCCTTGTTCTGCTGCGCCAGCATCTCCTGGCGCACCAACTCGGCCTGGGAGCGGGCCTGTTCGATCTGCTGCTCGAACTTGCGGGCATTCTGTACCGCCACCTCGCGCTCGCGGATGACGCTGGCGATCTGGTCTGGCGGCAGAATGTTGCGGATCAGCACCGAGCGCACATTCACCCCCCACTCCTCTGCCTGCTGGCGCAGGTGGGCCTCCAGATTGTCCTGGAACTGCTGGCGGGTCTCGCCGATGATGAAGTTGATGGCGGGGTGCTTACTGCCCTCGATGCGGCTGAAGCCCCGGGCCCGAGGCAGGATGATCTTCTTGAGCACGTCCTCCATGTCCCCCACCCGGTGGGTGATCAGCGCCGCCTTATCCCGCGAGATGTTGAATTCGATGGTGCCCTCCACCCGCACCGTGAAGCCGTCCAGGGTGAAGAAGGTGATGGCGTCGTTGCCACCCATCTCGAAGCGCTGGCTCTGGAGGGTCACCTCCGCGACATTCACCAGGTAGGGGTTGAGGTAGTAGGTGCCGGGGTCCAGTACCTCCGGCACCACGCCCTTCATGCCTGGGCCCACCAGGAAGAGGTTGCGGGCCTCGGGGGGCAAGTCATCGTCCAGCACCCCCTTGCCCACCAGGGAGGTGACCACCCCCACGGAGCCGGGACGGATGGAGATGGCATCGAACAACTCCACCGCGTAGGCATAGGGGTTGATACGGTATTTACCGGGCGTCAGCACCTCGGGGAGGATGCCCTTGCTGTCCTCATCGGCGACGATGCGCCCCTGGGGCAGGTCGCGGCCGTAGAGCCGGGTGCGAACGCCGAGCCGGCCCGCGGGGATGTCGGTGATGCGGGTGATCTCCCAGTCCCAGTGATAGGGATCACGAAAGTAGCGTCCCTCGGGCAGGACCTCGAGCTGGATGCCCTTGTAGTCCGGACCTGGGGCCAGGATGGCACCGGAGGGCAGGTCCTGGCCAGTCTTGGCCGTCAGAATGGCGATCTCCCCCGCCTGGGGCTCGATGCGGCAGAAGTACCAGATATAGAGGGGCAGACCCACCAGGAGCAACAGTACCAGCAGCCCCAGGGCTCCACCCCGGCGGGCCGCCGCTACCAGGGGAGCGGGCAAGGCGGGTAATTGCGGCCTCGGTGTTGGTTTAGGTTCGGATGGTTTGACTTCCATCGCTTAGTTCTCCCCTTACGTCGCCTTGGGTAGCTTGGGCCTTGCTGGTGCCCCACCGGTCGAGTCCTGGTTCTGAACCAGCCGGCACTGGTCAGAGGCCGGCGGTTGGAGATGCGGTTCAAATGCCGTCGGGGCCCTCGCTCGGCATTTTCCCATGTACTAGGACTCAACCTTTACTCAGGCATATTCGGCGGGTCCAGATCCTCGACGGGTTCGGAGCGGGCCGGGTCCAGCTTGGCCAGCCTTTCCTCCAGCAGGGCGGCGTGCTCGTTTTCCTCCTCGACCATGGTGGCGGCTAGTTGGCGCACCTTGGCGTCGGGGGAGCCAGCGGCGACCTGGGCGTAAAAGTCACGGCCGCGGATCTCGTTATGCAGGGCGAGATGCAGGGCCTGGATGGGGGTCATGAGATAGTTCAATTCCTCATCCTGCTCGGCGGCGTTGGCCTCGGGGCTGCCACCAGCGGACCACTTGAAGTCCCAGGGTGGGATTTGCGGCAAGGCAATACCCTGGGCGCGCTCCTCGACCTCCATGGCATGGAGGTCGCTCATGCGCGCCAGGTAGAGAAACAATTGGGAGATTTCAGGGTTGTTGTGTACCTCCATGTTGCCGGCCAGTTCCCGATAGCGGTCGGCGGACTCGTATTCCAGTTCCAGGGCGTGGGCCAGGAACTCGGGGATGCTGGCGATACTTTCAGGTCGGTGGTTGATCATAGTTGGAACTCCGCTTCGATTTCCCACAGGGTGGCGCTGGACAGGTGGGGCGGCTCCCAGGAGGGCAGGTCCTGGTCGTAGAGGATGCCGAGGGACATGCCGTCGTCCAGTTGGATGCGGCGGGCGGCCTCGGCGGGGTCATCGGTGGCCCCGGCAGCGTTGGGATGCACCAGGTGCTTCCATTCCTTTTGCTCCGGCTGGTAGGTCTGGCAGGGGCTGAGAACGTGGAGGAAGGAAAAGCCCCGGTGCTGAATGGCCTGGACGATCAGGTGGGTGAGGTCACTGGGATCGCCCGTGAAGCCGCGGGCGATGAAGGAGGCGCCGGCGGCCAGGGCCAGGGCGGTGGGTTGGAAGCGCCGGACGCCGGTGCCACGGGGGGTGAGCTTGCTGTGGGTCCAGTCCGGCTGGGTGGTGGGCGAGGCCTGGCCCTTGGTCATGCCATAGACCTCGTTATCCATGACGATGTAGGTCAGGTCGACGTTGCGCCGGCAGGCGTGCAGAAAGTGGTTGCCGCCAATGGAGAAGCCGTCGCCATCGCCCCCGGCGACCACGACCGTGAGGTCCGGGCGGGCGGCCTTGAGGCCGGCGGCGATGGCCAGGGAGCGGCCATGGATACCGTGGAAGCCGTAACTGTTGATGTAGGCCGGCAGGCGCGAGGAGCAGCCAATGCCGGAGACCATGGCCAGTTGTTCCTTGGGCAGTTGCAGAAAGGCGGCAGCCTTGCTCATGGCGGCGAGTACGCCGAAATCCCCGCATCCGGGGCACCAGATGGGGTTGATGTCGGATTTGTAATCCTTGGCCTTGAGGGCCGGGGTGCTGGTCGCGGCTTCCATATCAGTGCTCCTGGTTGGGGCTGGCGAGGGCGGCTGCGACGATGTCGCCGGGCCGCAGGGGCAGGGGGCCGGGTCGGGCGAGGGATCGCGCCCCGGCAGGCAGGGCCTGCTCGGCGTGCAGGTAATGGAATAACTGGGCACCCTGGTTCTGCTCTACGACCAGGATTTCCTCGGCACCCGCCAGGGCCTGGGCCAGTTCGGTATGGCACAGGGGGGCTATGAGGCGCAGGGCTATGGCCCGTGCCCCCTTGCCGGCGGCGGTCAGGCGCTCGGCGGCCTCGACAACGGCCCCGGTAGCCGAGCCCCAGGTGACGAGGGCGATAGGGCCTGAGCCCCTGATCTCGGCCCAGTAGCGACCGTACGCGAAGCGCTGAAGCTTGTGATGGCGCTTCTGGGATTGGAGCAGGTGGTCCTTGGCCATGCTGGAGGGGGTGCCGCGCGGGTTGTGCTCCAGACCATCCGCGGTGTACATGCAGCCCGCCTGTCCCGGCAGGGCCATGGGCGAGACGCCGGTTTCCGTAAGGGCGTAACGGCGGTAGGGCTCATCGCCCGCTTCGGCCATGAGGCGCGGCAGCTCGTCCGGGAAGGCCTCCGGAGGGGCGCAGATGGTCCGGGACTGGCCCAGGGCCTGGTCGGTCAGGACGATGGCGACGGTTTGCAGGTGTTCCGCCAGCCGCACCGCCCACTGGGTGGTCAGGACGCAGTCACGGATGTCGGTGGCCGCCAGCACCAGGTGCGGGGCATCGCCGTGGCAGCCGTAGAGGGCGATGTTGAGGTCCGACTGTTCGGACTTGGTGGGGATGCCGGTGGAGGGGCCGCCGCGCATGACATTGGCGACGACGATCGGGGTCTCACTGGCGATCGCCAGGCCCAGACCCTCCATCATGAGGCTGAGGCCAGGACCGGAGGTGGCGGTGAGGGAGGGGACGCCTCCGAAGGAGCCTCCGATGATCATGTTGACCGAGGCCAGTTCATCCTCGGCCTGGAGCAAACCGCCGCCAACCTTCTCCAAGCGGGGGGCGAGCCACTCCAGCATCTCGGTGGCGGGGGTGATGGGGTAGGCCGCGACGAAGCGAATGCCGCCGCGCAGGGCGCCCAGGCCGCTGGCCTCGTTACCGCTCATATTCCAGCGCTCCGTGCTCGCGATCTCGGTGACGGGCTGGGCTGGGGCGGCGGCGTAACCGGCCTGGAGGCAGGCGAGGGCGGAGTCGGCGATGCTGGAACTCTTCTTGCCCAGGGTTGCCTTGGCCTCGATCTCAAGGGCCGCCAGGGGTAGCCCGGCCATGGCGCCCGCGGCGCCCAGGGCCACCATGTTGAGCCGGCCGCCCGCTACCGCGTCGGCCATGGCCTTGAGCGGCAGGTCCACCACCTGGGCCCCGCTCGCCAGGATCTCGGGGGGGGTGGCGCCGCCCGCGGGGTCGGACAGGATCAGGCTGGAGCCGTCCAGGGGGATCTCGTCGAGGAAGCGGCTGATGTTGAGCCAATCCAGGGCCACCAGGATGTCGAACCTGTCGTCCATGGAGTTCACTGGGTCTGGTCCAAAACGCACCATGGCCGCGGACTCTCCGCCCCGGATCTGAGGACCGGCGGAACGGGTCATGAGGCCGAAGAAGCCCGCACGGGCCACGGCTGCGAGCAGGATGGAGCCGGTCGTGACGGCACCGCTGCCGCCCGAGCCGGTGATGGCGATGGATAGCCGGGGGGGCTGTCCTGTAGGGGAATCCTTGGGCATTGTTGGGGATGGGGTGGCTAAGTGGTTGAGGGTAAGGCAATGATAGCCCAGCCGGGGGGTGGGGTGTAATCAACGGCAAGGGGGAAGAAGCCGATTTCCTGGGGATCCCGCGCTTGGCTGGTCATACCGGCAGGCCGATCCGGCTGGCTCGATCGGACCATCGAGGCCCAAACCTGGCGTCCGATCCCCGGCGCGCTGGCCATGCGCGTCTTGCTTCCCGTCGCCCTTTTTGTTTCCATCCCCGACCATGAGCACCGCGATCTCTAACCCTCCCCGCATCCGGACCCTGCCGGCCCAACTCGTCAACCAGATCGCCGCGGGGGAGGTGGTAGAGCGGCCGGCCTCCGTTGCCAAGGAGTTGATCGAGAATAGCCTGGATGCCGGCGCGGATCGCATCGAGATCGACCTGGAACAGGGGGGCGTCAAGCTGCTGCGGGTGCGGGATAACGGCTGCGGTATCCCCCGCGAGGATCTGGCATTGGCGTTGAGCCGTCACGCGACCAGCAAGATCGCTAGCCTGGCGGACCTGGAGGCGGTGGCCTCCCTGGGCTTTCGGGGCGAGGCCCTGCCGAGCATCGCCTCGGTATCGCGGCTGGAGGTACGGTCCCGCGCCCAGGATGCGGAGACGGCCTGGGCGATCCAGGGGGACGGCGGTGAGCGCCACGCGGAACCGGCGCCGGCCTCACACCCCATCGGGACTACGGTCGAGGTGCGCGATCTCTTCTACAACACCCCGGCCCGGCGCAAGTTTCTGAAGGCCGAGAAGACGGAGTTGGGCCACATCGAGCAGGTGGTACGGCGCATTGCACTGGCACGGCACGGGGCGCGCTTCCGCCTCAACCACAATGGCCGTACCCTGCTCGATCTGCCGCCGGCGGCGGGCGAGGAAGGCCTGCGGCGGCGCCTGGCGCAACTGGCGGGGGAGGCCTTTCTGGAACATGCCCTGGTGGTAGAGGATGCCGCGGTCGGCCTGTGCCTCCAGGGTTGGGTGGCGGCACCGGCTTTCTCGCGCAGCCAGGCGGATCTTCAGTTCTTCTACGTCAATGGCCGCCTGGTGCGGGATAAGCTGGTGACCCATGCCGTACGTCAGGCCTTCCAGGACGTGCTGCATCAAAGCCGTCATCCGGCCTATGTCCTCTATCTGGAGTTGCCGCCCCAACTGGTGGACGTCAATGTCCACCCGGCCAAGCAGGAGGTGCGCTTTCGGGAGGGCCGCCAGGTTCATGACTTCATCTTCCGTGCCCTGCATCGACGTTTGGCGGAGGGCGAGATGGGTGAGGCCCGGGTAGGGCTGGCGGCGCCGGTATTGGGGTCGGTGCCGGGCCCTGGGGCGGAGCGGGTGGTGGCGGGGGTCTGGCCACGGCAATTGCCAATGTCGCCGCGGGTGGCGGAGGAGCCTGGCTTTTGGCGTGCCTATCTGGATGCCCCGCGTCCCGATCCTGCGCCCTGGGCCGATCCCGCCGGGGCGGGTGCACCTCCTGACGTCCGGAACAGCACCCTTCCGGGTCTTCTTCCGGGCACTGGGTCGAGCGCCGACGAGGGTGCGGGGATTCCACCCCTCGGATATGCCCTGGGGCAGCTCCAGGGTATCTACATCCTGTCCCAGGCGGCGGATGGTTTGGTGATCGTGGATATGCACGCGGCTCACGAGCGCATTACCTATGAGCGCCTCAAGCAGTACTGGCAGACGGGCCTGGCGGGGGCCGGCCCGGGGGAGGGGCTTGTCGGCGATCTGCGCCGCCAGCCCTTGCTGGTGCCGGTGGTGGTGCGGGTCAGCGCGCGCGAGGCCGATCTGGCGGCGTCCAGCCTCGATGTCTTCGCCCGCTTCGGCCTGGTCATCGACCGGGTGGGGGAGGCCAGCCTGGTGGTCCGGGAGATCCCGGTCTTGCTGCAGGGCGCCGATGCGGAGGCCCTGGTGCGTGACCTGCTGGCGGATCTGGTGGTCCACGGTCGTACCGAGTTACTCCAGGAGCGGGTCAAGGAGGTCTTGGCGACCCTGGCCTGCCATCACGCTGTACGCGCCAATCGCCGCCTGACCCTGGAGGAGATGAATGGCTTGCTGCGGGACATGGAGCTGACCGAGCGAGCGGATCAGTGCAATCATGGTCGCCCGACCTGGGTTCGATTATCCCTGGCGGAACTCGACCGGCTCTTCGCCCGCGGTCGCTGAACCGGATGGCGGAGGTTGCCCCTCGGTCCCTCCTTCAACCGCTATCTTTGCCGTATCTCGACTAACCAGGCCATGTCCGATCAACCCCTCGCCATCTTCCTCATGGGTCCTACCGCCTCCGGCAAGACGGATTTGGCGGTGGATCTGGCGGCCCGCTTTCCCTGCGACATCATCAGCGTGGATTCGGCTCAGGTCTATCGGGGTCTGGACATAGGTTCCGCCAAGCCTGGGTCAGAGGTCCTGGCCGCCTCACCCCATCGGCTCATCGATATCTGTGAACCGACCGAGGCCTATTCCGCGGCGCGTTTCCGAGACGATGCCTTGCGGGAAATGGCGGAGATCGTGGCCCGGGGGCGGGTGCCCCTCCTGGTCGGTGGCACCATGCTCTATTTTCGCGCCTTGCAAGCGGGGCTGGCACCCATGCCCGAGGCGGACCCCGGGATACGCGCCCGGCTGGAGCAGGAGGCAGAGGTCTCGGGTTGGGCAGATCTGCACCAAAGGCTGCTGAGGGTGGACCCGGAGGCTGGCGCCCGCATCCACCCCCACGACTCCCAGCGCATCCAACGGGCCCTGGAGGTGTTCGAGATCACCGGCACGCCCCTTAGCCAGTGGCAGCGGGCGTCCGCACCCGTAAACCCCTTGCCCTACCGCCTGCTCAAACTGGTCCGCGCTCCCCGGGAGCGGCAGGTGCTGCGCGAGCGCATCGCTCACCGCTTTCAGGCCATGCTGGACGCGGGTTTGGAGGACGAGGTGCGCAGGCTCTGGGCCAGGGGCGACCTGACCCCGGACCTGCCCTCCCTGCGCAGTGTCGGATATCGGCAAGTATTGAATTACTTATTGGGTGGCTCCAGCTTCGAGGTCATGATCGAAAGAGGTGTTACGGCCACGCGGCAACTGGCCAAAAGACAACTGACCTGGTTGCGCTCGGAACCTGATTGCCACTGGTTGTTCGATGACGATTCCCCTTATGACCAGGCCCGACGCCTCCTGAACGATGCTGGTTCTTGAACTTTGGCGGAATTTCGTGTTCTCATTGACTTTTTGAGGGGGACTCTAGCTTGCCCTCGCTGAGACAACTACTCACATGCATCAACTAAAAGAATCCGGAGATACCTCCATGTCCAAAGGGCAAAACCTTCAAGATCCCTTCCTCAACGCCCTTAGGAAGGAGCGGATCCCCGTCTCCGTTTTCCTGGTGAACGGTATCAAGCTCCAGGGTCAGATCGAGTCCTTCGACCAATTCGTGGTGCTTCTCAAGAACAACGTCAGTCAGATGATCTACAAGCACGCCATCTCCACGGTTGTGCCAGCACGCAACGTGAAAATCGCCTCTCAAGTGCCGGATGATATGCCCGAACCCGGTAATTTCTGACCCCGGGCGCTTTGGGCGGGGCTCCTGGGTTCCTGGTCCCCGGTTGCATCAGGGTTCTAACCCGCATTTCTTCCCCTTCTCCTGAAGTAGATACCATGTTCGAGCGCCCGCGCGCTGGAGAAAAGGCCGTCCTGGTGCATCTGGATTTGGGACGCGTCTCGGACCCGGAGGAGGTCGAGGAATTTCGCCTGCTGGCCCGGTCCGCTGGCGCCGAAATCGTCGGTGAAATGGGTGGCAGTCGCGCCACCCCCGACCCGCGGCTCTTTATCGGCTCTGGCAAGGCGGATGAATTAAAGATGCTGGTGGAGGTGGGAGGGGTGGACTTGGTCATCTTCGACCATGCCCTCTCCCCGGGTCAGGAGCGCAATCTGGAACGCCATCTCCAATGCCGGGTGCTCGATCGCTCGGGGTTGATCCTGGATATATTCGCCCAGCGCGCCCGTTCTTTCGAGGGTAAGCTGCAGGTGGAACTGGCCCAACTCACCCACCTCTCCACCCGGTTGGTGCGTGGCTGGACCCACCTGGAGCGTCAGAAGGGGGGTATCGGTCTGCGCGGTCCGGGTGAGACCCAACTCGAATCCGATCGCCGCCTGCTGGGTAAGCGGATAGCCACCCTCAACAAGCGGTTGGAGCGCATTGTCGGTCAAAGGGCCCAGGGACGGCGGGCTCGGGATAAGGCCGAGTTGCCGACGGTGTCGGTGGTCGGCTACACCAACGCGGGAAAATCCACCCTCTTCAACAGCCTTACCCAGGCCGGCGTCCTGCAGGCGGACCAACTCTTCGCGACCCTGGATCCGACGCTCCGTCGGCTGGAGCCCCCGGAGGGACCAGCCGTGATCCTGGCCGACACCGTAGGCTTCATCAATCACCTGCCCCATGAGTTGGTAGCGGCCTTTCGCTCGACCCTGGAGGAGACGCGCGGCGCTGATCTGCTGCTGCATGTCATCGATGCCGCCGGGGCCCGACGTGCGGGCTGTATCGCGGATGTCGAGGAGGTTCTGGATGAGATCGGAGCCGGTGATGCCCCCCAGATCCAGGTCTTCAACAAGATAGACCTGATCCCGGACGCCGAGCCACGCCTCGAGCGCGACGGCCAGGGCCGGGTGCGGAGGGTTTGGCTCAGCGCCCGGACCGGGGCCGGCATCGAGCTGTTGCTGGGGGCCATCACCGAACAGCTTGGCGCCGAGCGGTTGCGCCGATCGGTGCGGCTGGGTCCGGCCGAGGGGGCCTTGCGGGCCTGGTTTTTCTCGCATTCCCAGGTTTTGGCGGAATCGCATCGCGAACAGGGAGGTTGGGACCTGGAGGTACGGGTACCACGACTCGAGTTGGAACGTCTGCTCGGCCGTGACCCGGCCCTGGCGGGGCGTCTGTCCGAGCCACCGGTGGCGGCGGAGATAGGGGAAGGAGAAACGGCGGTGACGGCCCAGGCCTGAATCCGACGGGTTTGCCCAACCTCTTTGTTCTTCCCTACAATACCCAATATATCCAAATGGCGAATCCTACCCTCGAGGTGGATTCCCAATCCGATGCCTGGCTCCGGGCCGGTGCCAGTGGCGCGGGACTGGATTCGACCAACGACCCAAGGGTCAACTGCATGGCGTGGGGTAACTATGGCCTGGAATGAGCCCGGTGGTGGCGGCAACAAGGATCCCTGGGGTGGTAGGAGCGGCGGTGACCAGCAGGGTCCGCCGGACCTGGATGAGGTGGTTCGCAAGCTCCAGGAGCGTTTGGGCAACCTGTTCGGCGGCAAAAGGAAACCGCCCAGGGCGCCTTCCCAGGACGATGAGGGTGGATCTGGCGGCGGCTTCCCCGGTTTGCCTGGCGGTGGCATTAGCCGTACGGTGGCCGGCGTGGTGGCCGGTATCGCCTTCGTCATCTGGCTGGCATCCGGTATCTATATCATCCAGCCGGCGGAGCGGGGCGTGATCCTGCGCTTCGGGGCCTATGCCTACATGACCGAGCCGGGCCCACACTGGCACATTCCTTATCCCTTCGAGAACGTGGTCAAGGTCAACGTGGACGAGATCTCGTCCTTCACCCATAAGGCCACCATGCTGACCCAGGACGAAAATATCGTTGAGCTGGAACTGACGGTGCAATCGCGTATCCAGGATGCGGCGGACTATCTCTTCCAGGACCAGGCCCCGGAGAAGACCCTGCGTGACGCCACCGAGACCGAGGTGCGCAAGACCATTGGCGCGAGCAAGCTCGATTACATCCTGACGGAGGGTCGTGGCGCGGTGGCCACCACCATCAAGGACCGGGTACAGGCCCTGATGAACCAATACAAGACCGGGCTGGAGGTCACCTCGGTCAACATGCAGCCGGCCAAGCCACCAGAACAGGTCAAGGAGGCCTTCGACGACGCCATCAAGGCCCGCGAGGACAAGGAGCGCCTTGAGAACAAGGCCGAGGCCTACTCCAACGAAATCCTGCCCCAGGCGCGGGGCGAGGCGGCCCGCATGGAGGCCGATGCCAAGGCCTATCGTGACCGGGTCATCGCCAGCGCCGAGGGTGAATCCGCCCGTTTCCTCTCCATCCTGGGCGAGTATGCCAAGGCCCCCGAGGTCACCCGCGAACGCCTCTATCTGGAGACCATGGAACGAGTGCTGAGTGAGACCAACAAGGTGGTGCTCGATGTCAAGGATGGTGGCAACAGCCTCATTTATCTCCCCTTGGATCAGATCGTCTCGCAAAAACAGCAAGCTAGTCAGGAGGTTAAGGCCAACACCCGCGCCGCCCCCGCTCCCGAGCCGAGCCAGACCCCCAAAAAGGATAACCGAGATGCCGCTCGTGAGCGGAGGGAACGCTGATGAATCCCCAGATCAAGATCCTGGCCCCGATCGGGCTCGCCGTGCTGGCCCTGGTGATCTATGCCTCGGCCTTTATCGTCAACCAGTGGGAGGTGGCCATCAAGCTGCGTCTGGGTGAGATCGTCGATAGCGAGTACAAGCCCGGCCTGCACTTCATGGTACCTATCATCAACAACGTCAAGACGTTCGATTCCCGCATCCAGACCTACGATTCCCGGCCCCAGCGTTTTCTGACGGTGGAGAAGAAGGACGTCATCGTCGATTACTACGCCAAGTGGCGGATCACCAACCCCGGCCAGTTCTACCGCTCCACGGGTGGCGACAACACCCGCACCGCGCGCCTGCTTGCGGAACGGATCAATACCGGGCTCCGCGACGAGTTCGGCCGCCGCACCATCCAGGAGGTGGTATCCGAGGATCGCTATCAACTGATGGATCAATTGACCAAGGAGGCGGACCGTCAGGCCAGTGAACTGGGCATCGAGGTGGTAGACGTCAGGGTCAAGAAGATCGACCTGCCGCCGGAGGTCAGTGAATCCGTGTATGAACGCATGCGCGCGGAGCGGGAACGGGTGGCTCGCGACTTACGCGCCAAGGGCGGTGAGGCCGCTGAACGCATTCGCGCCGACGCCGATCGTCAACGCACCGTCATCATCGCCGATGCCTACAAACTGGCGGAGGAGGCCCGCGGCGAGGGCGATGCCCAGGCGGCGGAGACCTACGCTAGGGCCTACAATCAGGATCGGGATTTTTATAGTTTCTATCGCAGCCTAAACGCCTACCGCACTGCCTTCGGTCAAGGCGGGGATATGCTGGTACTCCAGCCCGATTCGGATTTCTTCCGCTTTTTCAATCAAACTGGCCTCACGGATGTTATGGCCCCTGGGACTGGTCATGGGGTTATCCCACCGGCCTCGCCCTCGAAAACCCCTCCGGTCAAGACGGCGCCCTCGCCTCTGGCGCCGGTCAAGCCCCCGGCGGCGGTTCCCGCACCGATCAAGGCCCCAACCGAGGCTCCGACGGCCCCCCCCCTCGGTGGCGCCGCCCAGCCTGCCAGCCCGCCAGCGAGTCCTTCGCCCTCCCCAACGGATCCCGCCCGGAATCCGGCCCCCGCGAGTGCCCCTCCCCAGCCCATAGGCTGAGGGGAATCAGGGGTAAATGGCCCCGTCCCAGTGTCGCGCCCCTGGGACGGCGAGCCGATCGGGTGTCAGGACGGCATCTGCTCGGCATATCCCTGGTTGCCGCAGGATTTTCTACCGATTCTCAGCCCATTAGGTGGTTGCCTACCCCCTTGCCGATCCTGAAGGGAGGTAATAGCGCAACCTGCCTGACGCGGTTACACTTCCCTTCCATTCCATGTCCACATCGGCACACAAGGTAAAGGGGGATCTCTATGGAAATCATCAGCACGGATATTGCGATCATCGGGGCCGGTGGTGCCGGCCTGCGTGCCGCCATCGCTGCTGCCGAGAGCGATCCGGGATTAAAGATCGCACTGATTTCAAAGGTCTATCCGATGCGCAGCCACACCGTAGCCGCGGAAGGCGGCGCGGCTGGGGTCATTGGCAAGAACGACAGCCTGGAGCATCATTTTCATGACACGGTGGCGGGGGGAGACTGGTTGTGCGATCAGGACGCCGTCGACCTCTTCGTCAAGCAGGCCCCCCTGGAGTTGACCCAACTCGAGCATTGGGGCTGTCCCTGGAGCCGCACCGCCGACGGCCACGTCAATGTCCGCCCCTTCGGGGGGATGAAGATCGAACGTACCTGGTTCGCCGCGGACAAAAGCGGCTTCCATATCCTGCACACCCTGTTTCAGACCTCTCTCCAATTCCCCTCCATCCAGAGGTTCGACGAATACTACTGCACGGACCTGCTCGTGGAGGAGGGGCGGTGCGTCGGCCTTACCGCCATCGAGATGCGGACCGGCTTGATGCGCCTGTTCCGCGCCAAGGCCGTGATCGTGGCTACCGGCGGGGCCGGCTGGATGTTCCCCTTCACGACCAACGGGGCCATCAAGACCGCCGATGGCATGGCGATGGCCTACCGGGCGGGTATTCCCCTGAAGGACATGGAGTTCGTCCAGTATCACCCAACGGGCCTGCCTGGCACCGGCATTCTGCTCACGGAGGCGTGTCGTGGGGAGGGTGGCATCCTGGTCAATAAGGATGGCTATCGCTATCTTCAGGACTACGATCTGGGGCCCCCTGATCCCTGGCCGCGCTTGAAGGCCATGGAATTGGGTCCACGGGATCGCCTCAGCCAGGCCTTTTGGCACGAGCAGCAACGGGGACGTACCGTAAACACCCGCTGGGGCGAGGTCGTCCATCTGGATCTGCGCCACTTGGGCGAGAAGAAGATCAACGAGCGTCTGCCCTTGATCCGCGATCTGGCGACCAGCTATGTGGGCGCGGATCCAGTGCATGAATTGGTGCCGGTGCGTCCGGTGGTCCATTACATGATGGGTGGCATTCACACGAATACCGATGCCGCGACGCCCATGCCGGGGCTGTTCGCGGCAGGGGAGTGCGCCTGCGTCAGCATCAATGGCGCTAACCGCCTGGGATCGAATTCGCTCACCGAACTCCTGGTGTTCGGCGGGCGCGCTGGCCGCCATGCCGCTCAGTTGGCCCGCTCGGCCAGTTCTCCCATTAGCGAGGGCGCGGTGCTCAAGAGCGCCGAGGGGTCTCGCCAGCGCATTGCCGATCTCTTCCTGCGGGAGGACGGCCCGGAACGTCTCGCCGATCTGCGCAAGGAGATGAACGTCACCATGGAGGAGGGGGCCGGTATCTATCGCACCGAGTCATCCCTGCAGGCCAGTTGCGACAAACTCGCGGAACTGCGTGATCGCTATGCCCGGGTGCATCTGGAGGACAAGAGCAACGTCTTCAACACCCATCTGATCTATACCCTGGAGGTGGGATCCATGCTCGAGGCGGCCCATGCCATCGCCCATTCGGCCTTGCAGCGCAAGGAGTCGCGGGGCTCGCACCAGCGCCTCGATTACCCTGCCCGCGACGACGAACGATACCTCAGGCACTCGCTGGCCTTCTACAACGGCAAAGGCGATCCACGCATCGATTACCTGGATGTCGTCATCACCCGCTCCCCGCCCGGTGAGCGTATCTACGGAGGTGGCGTATGAGTTACAAGACCATCGAACTGGCGATCTTGCGCTATCGCCCCGAGACCGACCAGGCACCCTGGTTTCAGGACTACCGGGTCCCCTGCGAGGAGGATTGGGTGGTACTGGATGCCATCAACTACATCAAGGATCACCTGGATAGCTCCCTCAGTTACCGCTGGTCCTGTCATATGGCCGTCTGTGGCAGTTGCGGCATGATGATCGACGGGGAACCCCGGCTGTCCTGCAAGACCTTTCTGCGCGACCTGCCCGATCGCAAGATCCGTATCGAACCTCTCGCGAACTTCCCGATCGAGCGGGATCTCGTGGTGGTCCTCGACGACTTCATGGAGAAACTCAAGCGGGTCAAGCCCTACATCATCCGTCAGGAAGAGCGCGCCCTTGAACAGGGGGAACACCTGCAGACACCGGCGCAATTAGCACGGTTCATGCAGTTTACCCACTGCATCAATTGCTGTTGCTGTTATTCAGCCTGTCCTCAGTACGCCCTGATTCCCGAGTTCCTCGGGCCGGCTGCCCTCGCCCTGGCACACCGCTACAACCAGGACTCCCGTGATCAGGGCCGCGAGGAGCGCGAAGAGGTTGTGGCCAGCAATATCGGTATCTGGGACTGCGCCTTTGCGGATGCCTGCTCCATAGTCTGCCCCAAACACGTGGACCCGGCCGGGGCCATCCAGCAGATGAAGATCGGGAGCACCATCGGTTGGTATCTGGACCATCTGGGGTTGGGGAGGAGAAAGACATGATCGAGACATCCCTTTCAAAACCATACGTCCGGCAGGTCGCCCGGACCAGTTGGTATCTGCACCGCCGGCGCGACCGGATGCATATGGCTCAGGAACTCAGTTCCCTCTTCATCGGCGGCTACGCCCTGCTGTTGCTGTGGGGGCTCAAGGCCTTGGCCGCTGGCCCCGAGGCCTATCAGGCCTTTCTAGCGGGCCTGGGCAACCCCTGGGCGGTCGGTCTGCAATGGCTGGTACTTGCCGTCACCCTCTTCCATACCCTATCCTGGTTCCAGGTCACGCCCAAGGCAATGCCGGTGCAGATCGGCGACAAATTCCTGCCCGGTGGCGTCATCGTCGTCGGCCATTACGTTGTCTGGGTCGCGCTTTCCCTCCTCATCCTATTCTTTGCGGGGGTATTCAACGGTGGCTAGATCCAACAAACCCTTGGTATGGAGTCTGTTCGCCGCTGGCGGCACCCTCGCCGCCTTCGTGCTGCCGGTACTGGTGGTCATAACGATCAAGGCTGGCTACGGTCATGCCCCGGCGTCCCTGAATTATGAGACCCTGCACGCCTTTGCCTCCGGTTGGCTAGGTAAGATTTTGATATTTAGTGTTATATCCCTCTGTCTGTGGCATGCCGCCCATCGGCTGCGTACCGCCCTGCATGGCGTGGGTCTCCGGGCTGATGGGGTCGTGGCGGTGGTCGGCTACGGGAT
>CAZFZB010000035.1:20106-23754 GCA_964523415.1 uncultured Chromatiaceae bacterium
AGCCGCCTCTCATCCCATGCCTCCTGCCAGCACCTTGAGTTCCCATGGCAGACCGTAGCGGTTGAGATCGGCCATGAAGGGGTCCGGGTCGAACTCCTCCATATTGAAAACCCCTGCACCCTGCCAGGTGCCCGTCAGGATTTGCTTGGCCCCGATCATGGCGGGGACACCCGTGGTGTAGGAGATAGCCTGGGACTGGACCTCGCGAAAGCAGGCCTCATGGTCGCAGATGTTGTAGAGGTAATAGGTCTTGTCCTCCCCCTGGCTGAGGCCACGGGCGAGACAACCGATACAGGTGCGGCCCTTGGTCAAGGGGCCCAGGCTCGCCGGATCCGGGAGGAGCGTCTTTAGGAATTTCAGGGGGATGACCTCGTGACCCTCGTAGATCACCGGATCGATGCGGGTCATGCCGACCTCTCTCAGGACCTCCAGATGCTTGAGATAGTTGTCGGAGAAGGTCATCCAGAAGCGGGCACGACGCATCTCGGGGAAGTGCTTGACCAGGGACTCGAGTTCCTCGTGGTACATGAGGTAGATCTTCCGCGGTCCTATGCCCTCCGGGAAATCGAAGGTACGGCTGTGGCTGAGGGGCGGGGTAGTGTGCCAGTCGCCCTCCTGCCAATAGCGACCCATCGCCGATACCTCGCGGATGTTGATCTCGGGGTTGAAATTGGTGGCGAAGGGTTGACCATGGTCCCCGGCATTGCAGTCGATGATGTCCAATTCTTGGATCTCGTCCAGGTAGTGCTTGCGGAGATAGGCGGTAAAGACATTGGTGACGCCGGGGTCGAAGCCGCTGCCCAGTAGGGCGATCAAGCCCCGTTCCCGGAAGCGCTCCTGGTAAGCCCACTGCCAGCGGTATTCGAACTTGGCCTCTTCGGGGGGTTCGTAGTTGGCGGTGTCCAGGTAGTGGACGCCGGCAGTCAGACAGGCATCCATGATTGGCAGGTCCTGGTAGGGAAGGGCGACATTGATGACCAGGGCCGGGCGTTCCCGCTCCAGGAGGGCGGTCATGGCGGCGCGGTCGTCCGCGTCCACCTGAACCGTCGCGATTGGCCGGTCGATCTGGGCGGCGATGCGCTGGCATCTTTCCAGGGTGCGGCTGGCAAGCAGGATCTCGGAGAAGACCTCCGGCACTTGTGCGCACTTATGGGTGACGACTTGGCCGACGCCGCCGGCGCCTACGATCAGAACCTTGGCCATGGATAGGTACCCCGATGATTGCAGTGGTTCGGTGTTAAGTCAGTGAGTATCAGGACCCTGTCGGGGGACCGACCGGTCCCTCAGGGCTCCAGGTAGGTGTAGCCTTCGAGGCTGGCGGCGAAGGTATCCAGCACCCGCCGCAGATCCTGGTCCGAGATCAGACCGGCCTGGCGTGCCGCCTCGGCCCGGTCGTGCAGGTCCCGGAACAACGCCTGGGTATCGTAACCCAAGTAACTCAGGACCTTGGCGATGGTGTCGCCGGGAATCTCCTTGACGAGATCGAACCCCCCCTCGGGTTTGATGCGGACGCTGGCGACATGGCTGTCGCCCATGAGGTTATGCAGGTCCCCCAGGGTTTCCTGGTAGGCGCCGATCAGGAAGATCCCCAGGTAATAATCCTCACCGGGGCGGGTAGGGTGGACGGGCAGGGCGCGGCGGGTGCCGGAGGGGTCGAGGAAGCGATCGATGCGGCCGTCACTGTCGCAGGTGAGGTCGGCGATCACCGCCTGGCGCAAGGGGGGCTCGCCGTGGCGGGCCAGGGGTACGACGGGGAAGATCTGACCTATGGCCCAGGCGTCGGGCAGGGACTGGAAGATGCTGAAGTTGGCGTAATAGATGTCGGTGATCTGGTCCCGAAGTCCAGCGATCTCCGGGGGCGCCGGGACACCGGCCTCGAGTTCGCTGGCTATGTGCCAGATGATGCGCAAAAACAGGCTTTCCGCCAGGGCCATGGATCTGAGCCGGAGCTGACCCCGGCGAAAAAGGTCGCGGATTTCCTCCAGGTAATGATGGGCATCGTTGTAGGCCTCCTGAAGATTGGGGGCCGACAGGCCCTCTTCCACCCGCCAGAGACTGTGGAGCAGGGGATGTTCACCCGCGTCCAGGCTGTCCGGGAGGGAGGCGGGCTCGAAGCGGGTCTGGTCCAGGATGTTGACGACCAGGAGGGAGGCGTAGGCGACGGTGGCCCGTCCGGACTCGGTAATGAGGATGGGGTGGGGGACCCCGGCGGGATCGAGGACGGTCATGACGCCCTCGACCAGGTCGGTGCAGTATTCATCCAGACTGTAGTTGCGGCTGTGGGGCCGATTGGCGCGGCCTCCCTCGTAATCCACCGCCAGGCCCCCGCCCAGGTCGAGGTAGCCCAGGGGGGCGCCCTCGCCGATGAGGTCGACGTAGTAGCGGCAGACCTCGATGACCCCGCGGCGGATGTCGCGGATGTTGGGGATCTGGGAGCCAAGATGGCAATGCACCAACTCCAGGCAGTCGAGCATGCCGCGGGCCCTGAGTTCCTCCACCAGGTCCATGAGTTGATGGGTGCTGAGCCCGAACAGACTGCGGTCGCCGCTGGTTTCGTTCCAGAGGCCACCGACGCGGGTGGCGAGCTTTAGCCGGACTCCGAGGCGTGGCCTCATGCCTAACTCGGCGGCGCAGTCGAGGAGGATGGGCAACTCGGCCGGTGTCTCGACTACCAGAAAACAGGGGTAGCCAAGCTTCTGGGCAAGCAGGGCGAGGGAAAAAAAGGCCCGGTCCTTGTAGCCGTTGCAGATCAGCAGGGCCTGGGGGCCACCCTGGGTTGCGCGCCCTGCCTGACTCAGGGCGGCGAGGGCGATGAGCAGTTCGGCCTTGCTGCCGGCCTCCAGACCATGGCCATAGGGGGCGCCGAAGGCCACCACCTCCTCGATCACCTGAGGATTCTGGTTGACCTTGATGGGGAAGACGCCCCGATACCGGCCCCTGTAGTGGAGTTGGGCCATGGCGGCGTTGAAGGCCTCGTTGAGGCGAGTGATGCGGTCGTCGAGGAGGTTTTCGATGCGCACCAGGGCCGGGGCCTCCAGGTGGCGCTGCCGCAAGAAACGGACTATTTCCATCAGGGGCACCTCGACCCGCCCGCTGGGGAAGTCCGCACCCACCGTGACCTCGCCTGCCTCGGAGAGGTTGAAATAGCCTTCGCCCCATTGAGGGATGCGGTACAGGTCAGAGGCCCTGGCGAGGCTCCATTCGCTTAACATGGGGTGGCTCTTCATCCTGCTGCGATGGTCGCTATGCTGCCTGATAAATCTATAAAATTCAAGTAATACGAGGCGGTCCGGTCCTCAGGAGCACCTAGGGCCGACGGCAGGATACCTGGCCCTGGTGGTTCTGGAGGCGACGTCTGGGCGCCTGCCGATCCGGAAATGCTGAAAATGGACCGGCGATGGGTATATCCTCTGGTTATGCATGCCGACCTCACCCACCTGACGGATAACGATGACTTTGACCGGGCAACCCAGTCGAAGGGTAACCAGGCCCCTGGCCAGGAGGCGGGGGTAGCCGTTTCCATCCAGGGCCTGGGGCGACGCTTCGGCGACCTCGAGGTGGTCGCCGGACTGGACCTGCAGATCCCCGCCGGGCAGTTCCTGGCCTTGCTGGGCCCCTCCGGTTGCGGCAAGACCAGCCTGCTGCGCC
>CAZFZB010000036.1:0-23465 GCA_964523415.1 uncultured Chromatiaceae bacterium
TCCATAAAGGTCCGTTCGACCCGGTTGAAGAGGATGATGCCGATGTAGAGGATCAGGGTGGTGATGACGATGCTGAAGGCAAGCAGGCCAGGGCTGTTCTCGCCGGCGCCAAGGTAGGCGTAGCGGAACATCTCCATGACCGGGGCGATGGGGTTAAGCAGCATCCAGAGGCGGTAGGGCTCCGGCAGGGCCGAGAGGGGGTAGATGACCGGGGTGGCGTACATGAGCAGTTGCACCCCGAAACCCACCACGACGGTGAGGTCACGGTAGCGGGTGGTGAGGGAGGAGACGATGACGCCGAGTCCGAGACCCAGCGCCGCCATGATGATCAGCAACAAGGGCGTGATCAGGACCCAGGCATTTGGCGCCACCTCGGCCCCGCGCAGCATGAAAAAGGCCAGGAAGCCGAGAAAGAACAGGAACTGGAGACCAAAGGCGATGAGGCGCGAGAGCAGCCCGGCGACCGGCACGGCCAGGCGTGGGAAATAGACCTTGCCGAAGATGCCGGCGTTACCGGTGAAGGTGCTGGAGGTGCCGTTCAGGACGCCTGAGAAGTAACCCCAGAGAATGGTGCCCGCCATGTAGAACAGAAAGGGTGGCAGACCGTCGGTGGGAATCCGGGCTATCTTGCCGAAAATGATGGTAAAGGTGAGGGTGGTCAATAAGGGCTGGATGAAGTGCCAGGCCGGACCGAGAATCGTCTGCTTGTATTGCGCCACGAAGTCCCGCCGGACGAAGAGGACGATGAGGTCACGGTACTGCCAGAGTTCGTGCAATTTGAGGTCGAACTGCCGGCCTTGGGGCCGGATGATCTGGGTCCAGTCTTCCTCGGGAAGGGCCGGGGTAGGGGGCATCGGGTATAGGCCAAGGCTGAAGAGGGAAACCGAAAACGCTACCGCCCTACCCTGACAATCCGGGGTATGGTGGGGGCCTGCATCCTGTTCTAGTTACCGCCCGGCAGGGGGACGGGGTTGGGGGTCAAAACAGCAGTGTGCCAGGTATCTTTAGGGATTGACGGTTCAAGAGGGCCTCAAAGTAGGCGATGGTAGGCTTGAGGCCCTCGCGCAGGGGAATTCTGGGTTCCCAGCCGAGATGCTGCCGGGCCTGGCTGATATCGGGCTGGCGGCGGCGGGGGTCGTCCCGGGGCAGGGGGGCCTGAATGAGGGGCGAACTGGAACCGGTCAGGTCGCGGATGGTCTCGGCCAGTTCGCTCATGCTGTATTCGCCAGGGTTGCCAAGGTTGATGGGACCGGCGAGGCTGTCGGGGCTGTTCATGAAGCGGATGAAACCCTCGATGAGGTCATCAACGTAACAGAAGGAGCGGGTCTGGCTGCCGTCGCCAAAGAGGGTGATGGGCTTGTTGCGCAGGGCTTGGATGATGAAATTCGAGACGACGCGACCATCGTTGGGGTGCATGCGGGGGCCATAGGTGTTGAAGATGCGGGCCACCTTGATGATGAGGCTCTTCTGGCGACGGTAGTCGAAAAAGAGGGTCTCGGCGCAACGTTTGCCCTCGTCATAGCAGGAGCGCGGTCCTATGGGGTTGACGTGGCCCCAGTAGTGTTCGGGTTGGGGATGGATGGCGGGGTCACCGTAGACCTCGCTGGTGGAGGCCTGAAAGATCTTGGCATTGACCCGCTTGGCCAGGCCGAGCATGTTGATGGCGCCGTGGACGCTGGTCTTGGTGGTCTGGACGGGGTCGTATTGGTAATGGATGGGGGAGGCGGGGCAGGCCAGGTTGTAGATTTCATCCACCTCGACGTAGAGGGGGAAGGTGATGTCGTGGCGCACCAGCTCGAAGTAGGGGTTGGCGAGCAGGTGGGCGATATTGTCCTTGGTGCCGGTGAAAAAGTTGTCGACACAAATGACATCGTGACCCTCGCCGAGGAGGCGTTCGCACAGGTGGCTACCCAGGAAGCCGGCGCCGCCAGTGACAAGGATACGTTTGCGCAGGGCGTAGTGCATGGTGGGTTACCGACAACTGCCAGAGAATTATCATTATGGCATAGAGCTGTCTTGGCTAATATGCTGACCCGGCTCCCGGCGTGAGCCCGGTTGCTGGGCGATGCGCTTAGTGATGCGCCGTGCGGCCTCTTGGAGAAGACCGACCCACTCCGGGCGGCGCCTCTCGATGGGCGCCGAGATGGACAGCCCCGCCAGAGGCTCCCCCGCCGGGTCTCTCAGCAGGACCCCAATGCAGCCGACGCCAATTTCGGCCTCTTCATTGTCGAGGGCATATCCGGCCACCAGGTCCTGGCTGGCCTGACGCCACAGATCCTCAGGATGGGTCAGGGTGTGCTCGGTATAGGCGGTGAGTCCTGTGCGGTCGGCGTAGTCCCGGACTGCCGCCAGGCCGGCGTGGCCCAGCATCAGCTTGCCCACCGCCGTCACATGCAGGGGCGCCCGGCTTCCGATCACTTGCTCGACGCGCATCATGCGCTTGGGGGTAGCCCGCTCGACATAGATGACCTCGTCCCCCTCGCGCTGGGTGAGGTTGATGGTTTCCTCCACCTGGTCCCGTAGCCAGGCCATGACGGGCCGCGCCAGGGCGCGCAGGTCCTCGTCGCCCTGACGACAGGCGGCCCAGCCGGCAAGTTGGCCGCCAAAGCCATACTGGCCGGCCTCGTTGCGTTCGATGAGCCCGTTGTCCGTCGCCGCCGCCAGGATGCGGAAGGCGGTGGAGGGGTGAAGACCTGTCTCAGCGGATAGCACCTTGAGACTGGCGCCACCGCCATTGGCGGCGAGGGCGTTCAGGAGGGCAGCCAGACGGTCTATGACCTGAATGCGGTGGTTGGGGGTGGCAGGTATCATTTCACAATATGAAAACGATTACGTATTGTGAAATCATAGCGCTCAGTGTAAGGTTCGATCAAGCCCAATCGTCACCCTGAGGACCTCCCCATGAATGCTACCGCCACCCCGATACCCAACCCGGCCGCTCCGCCCTTCTGTGAGGGTATGCAGTACTTTGGCGAACCCTGGCCCGGTTTCGAGGCTCATGCCGTCGTGCCGGCGGTGGGGGAGGGCAGCGGCCGTATTAGCCAGGTCGACGAGGCGGCTGCCTATCAGACCCTGCTGATGGCCGATGCCCTGCGCTATGTCACCCTCCAGGTGTGCGGCTCCAAGGGTTCCGGCCACCCGGGGGGCTTTGCCTCCAGCGCCGAGGCCTATGCCGCCCTGGTGATGCTGGGCCACACCAACATCGTCACCGAGGTGGGCCACCACGCCCCCGGTTTCTACAGCGCCATGTTCCTAGACAGCTCGCTCGAGGAGATGGGTATTCGCACCATGAACGACATGATGGCGCGCTTCCGCGAGAAGCACGGCCTGCTCGGCCATCTGTCCGGCGCCATCCCCGGCTTGCTGGCCCCCGCTGGCCCCTTGGGTCAGGGGCAACATTTCGCCATGGCCGGGGCCCTGCTTCACCCGGACAAGCTCTTTCCCGTCACCATCGGCGATGGCGGCATGGGCGAGCCCTATGTGCTCAATGCCATGATGCATTTCCATACCGCCTTTCCCCAGGTCACCAACTTTCTGCCGACCCTGATCTGGAATGGCTACAGCCAGGAACACCACTCCATGGTCTCGCGCCTGACCAACGAGGAAATGATCGCCTATTGGCAGGGGCATGGCTTCGAGGAGGTAGTGCTGGTGGATGCCAAGGCCTTCGATGACAGCGGTCAGGAGGCCGCCTACGTGGATTCCACCCGCTTCTCCCCTGGTCAACGCCTGGCCTTCGCCCAGGCCGTGCTGGCCGGCATGGAGCGGGCCGCCGCCAGCGCCATGTCAGGCAGGCTCACCGCCTTCATTCTTAAGCAACTCAAGGGCTCGGGTGTGCATACCCTGGGCGCCAAGTCCCACAATCTCTACCCGGCCGACACCCTGGATGCCCCCCATATCGTCGAGGGTCTGCAACGCCGCGCCCTGCCCCCCGCGGCCTGGGAATTGGTGCGGGAGAACTTCACCCGTGCCGGTGGCGGCCCGGCCGTCAAGACGGTGGTGACCGAGTCGGTGCTGGACATGGTCCCCTTGGGCGCCTTCCCTTGCCAGGAGTTTGCTCCGGGTGACAAGGCCGTGCCCGCCACCGCCATGGGCGCCCTGGTGGCCTGGGTGGGCCAGCAGGATCCGCGCTTCCTGGTCACCAACGCTGATGGCAACGAGGCCTCGGCTATGAAAAATATCAACGACGCCTTGAAGATCCGCCATCCGACCCGGGATCCGCTGTATAACCAGGAGCCCCATGGCCAGGTCTACGAGCCCCTCAACGAGGACGCCTGCGCGGGCCTCGCCGCCGGCCTGGCCCTGTTCGGCTCCCGCGCCCTTTGGCTTTCTTACGAGAGCTTCGCCATCAATGGCTGGCCCATCGTCCAGACCGTGACCCAGGCCATGGCCGAGCTGCGCCGTAAGACGCCGTCTCTGGTCTGCATGTTCACCGCCGGCGCCCTGGAGCAGGGCCGCAACGGCTGGACCCATCAGCGCCCGGAGATCGAGAACTACTTCGCCGCCCAGATGCGCAACGGCAACGTCTATATGCTGTTTCCGCCGGACGCCAACAGCATCCAGGCCGCCTATGAATACGCTACCCAAAGCTTCAACAAGGGCATGGTGATCATCGCCTCCAAGTCGCCTCTGCCGGTATATCTGACCCTGGCTCAGGCCCGGAATGCGGTGGTAAAGGGCGCGGCGATTCTCTACGAGACCCGGCCCGGCAAGTCCGAGAAGCAGGGCGGCAAGGGTAAGAAGGGCAAGCAGTCCAAGCAGGGCAGGGTGGTCTTCGCTGTCACCGGCGATATGGTCTATCTGCCCGTGTTCGAGGCCAGGGATCAACTCGAGGCCGAGGGCTGGTCCGTGCGTATCGTCGCCGTGGTCAATCCGCGCCGGCTCTATCGCCCCGGCGATGTGGCCTGGGAGACGGTATCCGAGCCGGACAACGCCTTCATGGACGACGATTACTTTAACGCCCTGTTCGACGGCGATGTGCTCATGGCCGTGAGTGGCGGACCTTCCGCCGCCTTGGAGCCTGTGCTGTTGCGTACCCGGTCCCCACGGCGCGATACCTTCGCCTGGAAGCGCGGCGAGACCACTGCCAGCCCGGCGGAGATCATGGACTTCAACGGTATCACGGCGGAGCGGATGGTGGCGCGGGTCAAGGCCCTGGGGTCCTAGGCCGGACCCGTAACCTGGATGCACCTCGAGTGGGATTGACCTCACATGACTGGCCAGCGAGGCTCCAACCCCTGCTGTCATGCGCCAGGGCAGGGCGCCTGACGTAGGTGTCTCGTTTTCGAGGGCTCAAAACAGGGATGTTTTGCGCTAGCCTCCAGGTATGGATCTACGGCGATTCGGATACGGGTTGCCGGTGGCAGGCGCGGTCCAGTTCATGAAGAGCTGGCCAGGCTTAGTGCCTATAAACCCGGTCTTGATCTACTGCCATTCCTAGCGAAACGAATCATGCCAGAAACTAAAATCATAGTCCTCGACGACGACCCCACCGGTTCCCAGACGGTCCACGGCTGTCTGCTCCTTACCCGCTGGGATGTCGAGACCCTGCGCCAGGGTCTGACGGATGCCTCGCCTCTCCTCTTCATCCTGACCAATACCCGCGCCATGGGCGCGGAGCAGGCGGCGGCGGTCACGCGCGAGGTCTGCCACAATCTGAAAATGGCCCTGGCTAGGGAACCCGAGGGCCGGGAGTTGCATCCCCTTTTCGTCAGCCGCTCGGACTCCACCCTGCGCGGCCACTACCCGGTGGAGACGGATGTCATGGCGGAGGAGTTGGGACCCTTCGACGCCCACTTCCTCACGCCGGCCTTTTTCGAGGGAGGGCGCCTGACCCGTGACTCCACTCACTATCTCCTGGTCAATGGCCAGCCGGTCTCGACCGCGGAGACTGAATTCGCCCGGGACTCCGTCTTTGGTTACAGCACCAGCTTTCTGCCCGACTATGTAGCCGAGAAGACCCAGGGTCGCATCCCCGCCAGCCAGGTCGAACGCTTTCTGCTGGCCGAGGTACGCGCTGGGGTTCGGGACCGCCTTCTGGCCCTGCGGGGAAATGCCTGTGGGGTGGTGGATGCGGAGAACCAGGTGGACCTGGATCATTTCGCCGACGATGTCCTCGCCAGCGTTGCCGCAGGCAAGCGCTTCCTGTTCCGTAGTGCCGCCAGCCTGCTCACGGCCCTGGCCCGCCTGCCCCCCCAGCCGGTGGCGGCGGAGGCCATGCGGGCCTATGTGCGCGGTGGCCGACCGGGAGCCGTCATCGTCGGCTCCCACGTCAAGAAGACCACGGACCAGTTGGGGCGACTGCTCCAACAGGCCGGAGTCGGGGCTGTGGAGATTGACGTGGACCTCATCCCCGCTGAGGGGGATGCCCTCCTGACCAGGACCCTGTCCCGGGTCGCCGAGCTGCATGCCCAGGGCCAGACGGCGGTGATCTTCACCAGCCGCGTCGAGCGCACCTTCGCCGATCAGGCCACGCGTCTGGCCTTTGGCGATCAGGTCTCGTCCTTCCTTATGGCGGTGGTACGTGGCTTGCCCCCCAGCCTGGGCTTTCTCATCAGCAAGGGTGGCATCACCTCCAACGATGTCCTTTCCAGCGGTCTGGCCTTGGACGCCTCCCGGGTGTTGGGCCAGATCCTGCCTGGCTGTTCCGTGGTGCGTTGTCCCGCGGGTCACCCTCGTTACCCGGATCTGCCGGTGGTCATCTTTCCCGGCAACGTCGGGGATGAGGAGGCCTTAGCCACCGTGTACGGCCGTCTCGCCCGGAGTTAACGGAGAGAGACCATGAATCCCAGCCTTCAAGCCCAGTCCCAGTCAGATGCGCAGTCCAGCCGCCGTAAGGAATTGGTGGCGGGCCTGCTGGGGATATTGCCGGCGACCTTCGTGCTGCATGAGGCGGAGGACCTGCGCCCCTACGAGTGCGACGGCCTCTCCGCCTACCGTCAGGTGCCCCTGGCGGTGGCCCTCCCGGGAAAGATCGAGGAGGTCCAGGCCATCCTGCGCCTCTGCCATCGCCTGGGGGTGCCGGTGGTGGCCCGGGGGGCGGGGACTGGCCTGTCCGGCGGGGCCTTGCCCCATGCGGGGGGTCTGCTGCTGTCCCTGGCGCGGCTCAAGTCCATCCTGCACATTGATCCCCTGGCCCGTACCGCGCGGGTTCAGCCGGGGGTACGGAATTTGGCCATTTCTGAGGCGGCACGCCCCTTCGGCCTCTACTATGCCCCTGACCCCTCCTCGCAGATCGCCTGCACCATTGGTGGCAACGTGGCGGAAAACGCCGGCGGTGTGCATTGCCTGAAATATGGACTCACGGTCCATAACCTCCTGGAACTGGAGGTCATCACCATGGAGGGGGAGCACCTGACCCTGGGCGCCGCTGCCCTGGATGCCCCCGGTTATGACCTACTCGCCCTCATGACCGGTTCCGAGGGTCTGCTCGGGGTGGTGGTGGAGATCACCGTCCGCCTCCTGCCCCTGCCGGAGCGGGCCCAGGTGCTGCTCGCCGCCTATGACGACATCGGCCAGGCTGGCGCGGCGGTGGGGGCCATCATCGCCGCTGGCATCATCCCCGCTGGCCTGGAGATGATGGACAACCCCGCCATCCGCGCCGCCGAGGCCTTCGTCCACGCAGGCTATCCGGTCGAGGCCGCGGCCATCCTGCTGTGCGAGCTGGACGGCGCCAACGAGGAGGTATCGCAGCAGATCCTGCGGGTGCGCCAGATCCTCCTGGAGAGCGGTGCCGTCGAGGTGCGCACCGCCCGGGACGAGGCCGAGCGGCTCCTCTTCTGGAAGGGGCGCAAGGCGGCCTTTCCCGCCGTCGGCCGCCTGTCGCCGGATTATTACTGCATGGACGGGACCATACCGCGCCGCCGCCTGTCCGAGGTGCTGGGGCGCATCGCCGCCATGTCCGCGGCCTATGGCCTGCCGGTGGCCAATGTCTTCCATGCCGGGGATGGCAATCTCCACCCCCTCATCCTCTACGATGCCAATGTGCCCGGCGAACTAGAGCGGACGGAGGAGCTGGGCGGCAAGATCCTGGAGCTGTGCGTCGAGGTGGGCGGCACCATCACGGGCGAGCATGGTGTCGGCAAGGAAAAGATCGACCAGATGTGTGTACAGTTCCAACCCCAGGAGTTGGCCCAGTTCCATGCCGTCAAGGCCGCCTTCGATCCCGCTGGTTTGCTGAACCCCGCCAAGGCCGTGCCTACCCTGCATCGCTGTGCCGAGTTCGGTGCCATGCACGTTCATGGCGGACATCTCAAATTTCCCGATCTGCCCCGGTTTTAGTCATGAGTCAGGACTCTTCTGTCAGCAGCATGGCCCCAACCACCCCGCCTCTCGCTGGAGGTGGGGAATGAACCAGGACCTCACGCAATCCCTGGCGGCCCAAGTCATCAAGGCCCAGGCCCTGGGTTTGCCCCTGCGGATTCAGGGAGGCGGTACCAAGGCCTGGTTGGGGCGGAAGGTGGTGGGGGAGGGGCTGGAGGTCGCCGGCCATCGCGGCATCCTCAGCTATGAGCCTACCGAATTGGTAATCACCGCCAGGGCTGGCACCCCCCTGGGCGAGATCGAGGACGCACTGGCCGAGCGCGGTCAATGGCTGGCCTTCGAGCCACCACACTTCGACGCTGGCCCCGAAGCCGAAGGCCGCCCGGGCCCTGACTCGGTCGCCACCCTGGGTGGGACCATCGCCTGCGGTCTCGCGGGTCCCGCCCGGCCCTATGCTGGCGCCGCCCGGGACTTTGTCCTGGGGGTCAGGATCATCAATGGCCGGGGGGAGGTGCTGCGCTTTGGCGGTGAGGTGATGAAAAACGTGGCGGGTTACGACCTGTCACGCCTCATGGCTGGGGCCCAGGGCACCCTCGGGGTCTTATTGGAGGTCAGCCTCAAGGTCTTGCCGAGCCCGGCCACCGAGCTGACCCTGGCCCTGGAACTCGGGGCCGGCGAGGCCATTGAGCACTTCAACCGCTGGGCGGGTCAGCCCCTTCCCCTGAACGCGGCCTGCCATGACGGTGAGCGCGCCTATGTCCGGCTCGCTGGCAGCGAGGCGGCGGTGCGGGTCGCGCGTGGCCGGCTGGGGGGCGAGGAGGTGGTGGCGGGGGCCGGTTTCTGGCGCGGGGTGCGTGAACTGAGCCACCCGTTTTTCCGAGACCCTGCACCCCTCTGGCGGCTCTCCGTACCCCCCACCCTGGCCCATGACGTGACCTGGGGGCGCCAATTCATCGATTGGGGTGGGGCGCAGCGCTGGGTCCAGGGCGACCAACCCCTCTGGTCCCTCGCCCAGGCCATGGGGGGGCATGCCACCTTCTATGGTCACCAGCCCAGTTACCGGACTCCTGATCAGGGGAGCGGAGAGGTGGGGGAGCGGCCCGGTGGCCAGGTCTTCCAGCCGTTGCCGCCCGCCCTGCTGGCCCTCCACCAACGCCTCAAGGCGGCCCTCGACCCCCGCGGTATCCTGAATCCCGGGCGCCTTTATCCGGATCTATAGGTATGCAGACCCAACTGGCCGATTTCATCCGGGACAGTCACCAAGGCCAGGAGGCGGATGCCATCCTGAGATCCTGCGTGCATTGTGGCTTCTGCACCGCTACCTGCCCCACCTACCAACTTCTGGGCGATGAACTGGACGGACCCCGGGGTCGCATCTATCTGATCAAGCAGGTCCTGGAGGGTCATACCCCCAGTCGCAAGACCCAACTGCATCTGGACCGCTGTCTGACCTGCCGCTCCTGCGAGACGACCTGTCCCTCGGGGGTGCGCTACGGTCGTCTGGTCGATATCGGCCGCGCCACCGTCGAGGCCGTCGTGCCGCGCCCCTGGGGCGAGCGGCTGGCGCGGCGGCTGTTGCGTTGGCTGGTGCCGTCGCGGTGGCGCTTTGGGCTCCTTCTCGGGCTTGGCCAGTGGGTTCTCCCCCTGTTACCGGCGAGCCTGAGGGTCAAGGTGCCGCCGCGCCGGGTTTCGGGCCCCTGGCCGAGCACCAGGCGGCCCCGCCTCCTCGTCGCCCTCGCCGGCTGCGCTCAGGCGGCGGCGACCCCCGATACCAACGCCGCCGCCGCGCGGATCCTTGACCGCTTGGGCATAAGCCTGGTCGAGGCCCCGGGGGCGGGCTGTTGCGGGGCCCTACCGCACCACCTGGGTGCGGAGGGGGAGGCCCTGGCCATGATGAGACGCAACATCGACGCCTGGTGGCCCCAGGTGGAGGCCGGCGCAGAGGCAATCCTCGTGACCGCTAGCGGTTGCGGGGTCATGGTCAAGGATTATGGGGTCCTGTTGGCCCAGGATCCGGCCTATGCCGACAAGGCGGCCCGGATCGCCGCCCTGGCCCGGGATCCGGGGGAGGTGCTGGCGGCGGAGATGTCCCACCTGGAGGCCAGGTTGCCCGGGCCCGGGGCCGGGCGCAAGATTGCCTTCCACTCCCCCTGCAGCTTGCAACATGGCCAGCAACTCCCGGGGTTGGTGGAGGGCCTGCTGGTCAAGTTGGGCTATGAGCTGACCCTGGTGAGGGACAGCCACCTGTGCTGTGGCTCGGCGGGCAGTTATTCCCTGCTGCAACCGGAACTCTCCCGTCGCCTGCGCGACGAAAAGCTGGCCAACCTGACCGCCGGTGATCCAGCCTGTATCGCCACCGCCAATGTAGGTTGTCAGTTGCATCTGGAGACGGGCACCCGGATCCCCGTGCGGCATTGGCTGGAACTGGTCGATGAGATCCTGACCTCTGGTTCCGGGGCCCAGACCTAAGGTTCAGAGTCCTGCTTCCTTGAAATGGGGTTTCGCAGCCCGATCTCTTTCCCCATTCTATAATTCACTCCTTACATCCCAAGCAGAGGTATTCAATGGACGTCCTGGAGCGCATCGACCAACAGGTCAAGGGTAACCCCGTCGTCATCTTCATGAAGGGCACTCCCCAGTTTCCTCAATGCGGCTTCTCCATGCGGGCCGCCGCCGCCCTCAAGGAATGCGGCCTGCCCTTCGCCTATGTCAACGTCCTGCAGGATCGGGAGATCTTCGAGAACCTGCCGCGCTACGCGGACTGGCCGACCTTTCCTCAGATCTATATCGATGGCGACCTGATCGGGGGTTGCGACATCACCCTGGAACTCCATGCCACGGGTGAACTCAAGGAGCTGATGGAATCGGCAGTAGCCAAATCCGCGGCCTGATCGGGATGGGGCGGACGACCTGGCCGGCCCGGAGGCCGGGTTCCAGCCCCTTGATACCGGGTGCCTGCCCACGAGGAAACCGCTATGTCCGAGGTCGCACGCTATTCCCTGGTTCAACGCCAGCTTCACTGGCTCCTGACCCTCCTGGTCCTGCTCGCCCTGGGGGTGGGTATGACCCTGGGATGGCTTGGGTTCGATGGTGCCCGTGACGCCTTTGGGGAGGGGGTGACGAATGCCCTCTATTCCGCTCACAAGACCCTGGGGGTGCTGATCCTGGCCCTGATAGCCCTGCGTCTGGTGATACGACTGACCCAGGGCATCCCGCCACCTGAGCCCACCCTGACCCGGTTCGAGCGCCTGGCCAGCCATTTGGTCCACATCTCCCTGTATTGGGTCCTGTTGGCCCAGCCCATCGTCGGTTGGTTGGCGACGGCGGCCGAGGGTTATCCGGTGCAGTTTTTCGCCTGGACCCTGCCCGGGCTGATCGCCAAGGACGAGGCCCTGGGCGAAAAATTGTTCGAGCTGCACGAATTCCTGGCCTGGGCCCTGCTGGTCCTCCTGGCGCTGCACATTGGCGCGGCGCTTATGCATGAACATATCAAGCACGATGGGGTGATGAGGCGCATGAGCCTGGCCCGGTGAGGTTGACCCAAGGGTGAGGGCCCCGCCATGGGGTTCAGGAGGGGGGCATTTCGCGGCCTTTGCCTGCCTTGGGGATGACATCCGGTCAGTTCTTATGGCTCCGGAACCTCTCCCTGGCAGGCGGTGGACCCCTTTCCGGGATGGTGGGACCTGATGGGGGCCCTGCCTGGCTCGGGCTCAAGGCCTGTTCCGAGCTTGGGTCCTGAGGCCGCAGTCGCCTGGTCCGCTCTTTTGGGTGCCCAGCGCCTGGCCCTGGGCGGGATCCTGCCCGATTGCCCCACCAGCTACGCGGTGGATGCGGCGGCTGGGCTGGTCCCTATTACCCAGGCAGCGGGTGATGCCCTGATCACCTGGTCCCCGGGGGCGGGTTGGGGACTAGCCACCGCCGTCCAGGGCGACGTGCGGGTGCTGCTCGATCTTTACCTGCCGCTGTTACCCAGCTATCCCGGCGAGACCCTGACCCTGGGCCACCTGGGGCAGAGCCTGGATGGTTTCATCGCCACCACCCGGGGGGAATCCTGCTTCGTCACGGGCCCGGAAAATATTCTGCATCTTCATTGTCTGCGCGCCCTCTGCGATGCCGTCCTGGTGGGGGCCGAGACGGTGGCCGCGGACGATCCCCGCCTCACCACCCGGCTGGTGCCGGGCTCTAACCCGACCCGGGTCGTACTCGACCCTCGCCGGCGGCTCCCGGCGGAGCGACGCCTTTTTCAGGATGGGGCGGTGCCGACCCTGCTGGTATGCGCGGAGGGTCGGGAGGGGCCCGACCGCCTGGGCCAGGCGGAGGTGCTGGCGGTGCCGGCTCATCAGGGGCGCCTGCGGTTGGACGCCCTGGTAGCGGCACTCCACCGGCGCGGGCTGCGGCGCCTTTTCGTCGAGGGTGGCGGCCTGACCGTATCCAGCTTCCTGGGTGCCGGGCTCCTGGATCGTTTGCACCTGGCGGTGGCGCCCCTGCTGATCGGGGCTGGCCGCCGGGGCCTGAGCCTCCCCGCGCCACCGACGTTAGGGGATTGCCTTCGCCCCGACTGCCGGGTCTTTCGCATGGGCGCCGACATCCTGTTCGAGTGTAAGCCCCGGGAGTTGCGAAGGGGCGGGGAGGGGGCTATCGCCTCCGGTCTCAGCCGGGTTCGCTGAGCAAGGGTTAAGGACTTAGCCCTGGGTCCTAGTGGGCCTCATGCTGGTTGGGTCTGGGTCTCCGTCTTATGGATTGCCACTAAGAATCACAGATCATGAGGAGTCAACCGCCTACCCAACCCTATGACAGGGATCTGGTGGTCAGCGCCCGCACCAATGGCCTCGCCGGCCTCGCCCTGACCCTAGGTCTGGGGTTGTCAATCGCTGGGATCCTGGGCCTAGGCCTGTCCTATCTCGCCAAGGCCTTGGCCGCCTATGGACTCATCTATCTTATCCTTCTTAGATACCTGCCTCTGCACCGGCCCCGGGCGCGGCTGGGGCCAGCCAATCAGGTAACGCTTCTGCGCGGGGTCCTGACCTGCCTGCTGATCGCCTTGGCAGGGGAGGGGATGGGGGAAGGCGCCGGCCTGGCCTGGACCGCCTTGGCCCTGGCCTTGGTGGCCACGGCCCTGGACGGGGTCGATGGCTATCTCGCCCGGCGGCACGGCTGGGACAGCCCTCTGGGGGCCCGCTTCGACATGGAGGTGGATGCCCTGCTGGTGGCAGGGCTGGCCCTGCTGCTCTGGAGCCTGGAGCGCGCCGGACCCTGGGTGCTGGCCGCCGGGGCCATGCGTTATCTCTTCGTGGCGGCGGGCCTCATCTGGCCCTGGTTGCGCCAACCCCTGCCCCCCAGCCGTCGCCGTCAGGCCATCTGCGTGGCTCAGGTCCTGACCCTCACTCTGGGACTGCTGCCGATACTGCCCCTTGCCTGGGCCAGGGCGGTGGCGGTCCTTGGCCTTGGGCTGTTGAGTTACTCCTTTGCCCTGGATCTGGCCTGGCTCGCTCGCCATCCTGGCTCCCCGGGATCGGACGCGAACCGACTCCCGGTCCGGAACCCTGCAAGCTTTGAGACGAACCAGGCTTGGGGGGGCTGGCGCCCCTGGCTGGGTCTTGTAGTGGCCCTGTGGTTGCTCAACGCGGCGCTGAGCTTCCATGCCCGCTGGCCCACCCTCTGGGTGGAACTCCACGGGGACTTGTCCCCGGAGATCGCCTTGTTGGTCCTGATCCTGGGCGGTGTGGCGGGACTCGTGGGGGGACGACTGTCCCCAGGGCTGACGGCTGGCCTCGCCGGGATCCTGACCCTGTTGGTCCTGGGTCGCTATCTGGCGGTGATGGCCCCGGCCCTCTATGGGCGGCCCATCGATCTCGTCGCCGATATGCGGTATCTACCCGATGTGATCCCCATGTTGGCCCGGGCGGCGCCTTGGCCTCTATTGCTCGGTTTACCAGTGGCGCTCCTGCTGTTGCTGGGGATCATCTATGGGGGCATGCGCTGGGCATTGGGCCAGTTGGTGGTCGCCTTGGGTACCGCTGCCCCGCGACGGCTGCTGACGCTCCTTGGGGGTAGCGCGGTCGCCGCCTACCTGGCGGGGTTGAGCAGCCCCGATCTGTCCTGGTCACCTTCCTTTTCGCGTCCACTTGCCCTGGACCTTGCCGAGCAACTCCTTCCACCCGCTCCGATTCGGCCCACCCAGTCCGGGACGGAGGCGCCGGGGCTCGAGGTCAGCCCCGCCCTCAGCTCTGACCTCGGCCGGGTACGGGGAGCCCAGGTCGTCATCCTCTTCGCCGAGTCCTATGGGGCTGCAACCTTCGACCAGCCACGTCTGGCGGCGGTCCTTGCCCCGGCCCGTGCCGATCTGGCCGCCGCCCTGGCCGAGACTGGGCGCGGGGTGGTATCGGCCTGGGTAAGATCACCAACCTTCGCCGGTGGTTCCTGGCTCGCCCACGCCAGCCTGCTGTCCGGGGTGGAGGTGAGGGAGGACGAGGAATACCACCTCCTGCTGTCCCAGCCGCGGGAGACCCTGGTCAAGCTCTTCGCTCGGACCGGCTACCGCACACTGGGGGTCATGCCAGGACTCAAGTACGCCTGGCCCGAGGGTGCCTTTTACGGTTACGACGCCATCCTCGACGCCTCGGCCCTGGACTATTCGGGTCCGGCCCTGGGCTGGTGGCGTATCCCCGACCAGTTCTCCCTGGCCAGACTGGACGGTGCGGAACTGACCGTGACCGATGGCCGGCCAAGGTTCGCCGTCTTTCCCACCATCAGTTCCCATGCCCCTTTCCGGCCCACCCCGCCCTACCAGCCGGATTGGGATCGCATCCTCACCCCGGACCCCTTCGACCAGGCGTCTTTCGACTCGGCCAGCGATCAGGAGGGGGTGCTGGCGGACCCAGGGCCCGCCTACGGGGACGCGGTGGCTTATCTGCTACGGGTCGTCGCCGGCTGGCTGCGTCTTAGACCCGACCTCGACCTGGTGCTTCTGGTTCTGGGCGATCACCAGCCCCTGGCCGCCGTCAGTGGCGAGGGGGCCTCCTGGGATGTACCTGTCCACCTCATCACCGGGCGGGAGGATGTCAGGGCCGTCTTCCTGGCCGAGGGCTTCGCCCCAGGCCTGGTCCCCCAGGGCCCGGCCCTGGGTGGCATGGCGGACCTCACCCAGGTGCTGCTGCGGGCCTTCGGCTCTGGCCCTCCGGTGACATCAAGTCGCCAGCCCTAGCGGGAGCTGGAGCCCCGGGAGGCAGGACGTCCGAAACGAGCGAGGTGTCTGAGATGGCTGGCATCCCCTGAGGCTGGCGTGCAGCCAGAGGCCGGCCAGGTGCGCCTGGTGACCCAGGCCCCACTTGCCGTGGCCGGCCCCTTGGCCTTGGTTTATGATCCCCTCCCGATCACCCTGGCCTGGAGCCCCGCCCCTGAATCGCCATGTCCCGGACTGTGACCAAGACCCACGAGGCGGAGGCCTATTGGCTCCGCGCCCCCGGCCAAGGGGAGATCCGTAACGAGACCTTGCCAGAACCAGGGCCTGGGGACGCCCAGGTCCGGACCCTCTACAGCGGCATCAGCCGAGGGACCGAGTCCCTGGTCTTTCGCGGCGAGGTGCCACCCGGCGAGTTCCAATCCATGCGCGCCCCCTTTCAGGTGGGGGACTTTCCGGGCCCGGTCAAGTATGGCTATTGCAACGTGGGCCTGGTGGAGACCGGTCCAGCGGACCTGGTCGGGCGGCGGGTGTTCTGCCTCTACCCCCATCAGACCCGTTATCGGGTCCCGGCTACCGCCCTGCATATCCTCCCGGAGGGGGTGCCGCCGGGCCGCGCGGTGCTGGCCGCCAACCTGGAGACCGCCGTCAATGGTCTTTGGGACGCGACCCCCCGGGTGGGAGACCGCATCGCCGTCATCGGGGGCGGGACCCTGGGATGTCTGGTAGCCTGGCTCGCCGGCCGTATCCCGGGTTGTCAGGTCGAACTCATCGATTCCAACCCCCGGAGGGCCGGCATCGCCTCGGCCCTGGGGGTGACCTTCTCCGCCCCGGCCACCGCGACCCGGGAGGTGGACCGGGTGATCCACGCCAGCGGTTCCTCCGCCGGGCTCGCCCTGGGGCTGAGCCTGGCGGGCTTCGAGGCGCGGGTGCTGGAGTTGTCCTGGTTCGGTACCCGCGAGGTAACGCTGCCTTTGGGAGAGGCCTTCCATCAGCGCCGGCTGACCCTGCGTTCCTCCCAAGTGGGCAGCATAGCCAGCGCCCAGCGTGGGCGCTGGGATTTCCGTCGACGGCTGGGGTTGGCCCTGTCGCTCCTGTCGGACCCGCTCCTGGATGAACTCAT
This sequence comes from uncultured Chromatiaceae bacterium, assembly GCA_964523415.1. GTDB lineage: Bacteria > Pseudomonadota > Gammaproteobacteria > Chromatiales > Chromatiaceae > M0108. Next base: position 16,566 of record CAZFZB010000036.1, read on the forward strand.
CACCGGCGAGGACGCCTTCCACCAACTGCCCCAGGTCCAGGCCCGTCTGGCTCAGGACCCCGGTGATACCTTGATGCACCGCATCCGTTACGAGTGAGGGAATCCGATCATGTATAGCCTCGGCGTTCGCGATCACGTCATGATCGCCCATAGTTTGCGTGGCGCTGTCTTCGGCCCGGCTCAGCGGCTGCATGGGGCCACCTATGTGGTGGATCTGGAGTTCCGCCGGCCCAGCCTCGACGCGGACAACCTGGTGGTGGATATAGGGCTGGCGAGCCAGGCCCTGCGCGCCGTCCTAGCCGACCTCGACTACTGCAATCTGGACGATCACCCTGACCTCCAGGGCCAGAACACCACGACCGAATTCATGGCGGAGCGCATCTTCGCCGGGATGGCGTCACGGCTGGCCGCCGGGGAGCTGGGGGAGTCGGCCCGCGGTATCCGGTCGCTGCGGGTGGTGTTGCATGAGTCCCACCGGGCCTGGGCCGCTTACGAGTCGGAGTTATCTGCCTGAACCCCTTAGCTGACTCGGGGGCCAGCCAGCGGCGGCTCTGGGCCCTGATTCCCGGTGATCTCGACACCCCCACGGGGGGTTATCGCTATGACCGTCACATCCTGGCCGGTCTGGCCGGTCTGGGCTGGCGGGTGGAGACGTGCCCCCTGGACCCCAGCTTTCCCGCGCCCACAGACGCGGCCCGCTATGAGGCGAGCCGTGTCCTCGCCGCCATCCCGGACGGCGGCCTGGTGCTGGTGGATGGGCTCGCCTTCGGCACCCTCCCCGAACTGGCCGAGGCGGAGGGTTGCCGCTTGCGCCTGGTAGCCTTGATACATCACCCCCTGGCCTTGGAGACGGGGCTGGCCCCGGAGCGTGCAGCTGCCCTGCGGAATGCCGAGGTGCGAGCCCTGTGCCAGGCGCGTCTCATCCTGGTGACCAGCCATTTCACCGCCACCCTGCTGGCCGGCTGGGGTCTGTCCCGGCTGCGCATACGGGTGGTGGAGCCGGGAACGGATCCGGCCCCCGCCGCTCAGGGTTCCGGGTCTGGACCCTTGCGCCTGCTTTGCGTCGCCTCCCTCACCCCCCGCAAGGGACATGACCTGCTGTTGCGCGCCCTGGCCGGTCTGATGGACGAGTCCTGGCAACTAGATTGCGTCGGTAGCCGGGACCGTGACCAGGCCTGGGCCGAGGGCCTGCTCCGGCTGCGGGCCGAATTGGGTTTGGCCGGGCGGGTGCGCCTGTTGGGCAGCCTCGCCGATGAGGACCTAGCGCGGCGTTATGGGGTCGCCGACCTCTTCGTCCTGCCCTCCCGTTTCGAGGGCTACGGCATGGTCTTAGCCGAGGCCCTGGCGCGGGGGTTGCCGATCCTGGCCTGTCGCGCTGGAGCCATCGGTGACCTGATTCCTCCCGAGGCAGGGATCCTGGTCCCCCCTGAGGACCCGATGGCCTTGAGGCAGGCCCTACGCTGTTTGATGACCGACCCTGCCCTGCGGCGACGGCTGGCCAGGGGTGCCCGCGTCGCCGGGCTGGGCTTGCCGACCTGGGGGCATGCCCTTGCTGCCTTCGCCGCCGCGCTAGAGGAGGCGTGGGGAAGGGCCGGGCGGGAATCCCCGGGCGAATTCCAGCGAAAACCTCAACCCTTGTCCGGGGAGGCGGTCCTGGGGGGAGGGCGGGATGGGTGATTTCAACCCTGATTGGTTGGCCCTTCGGGAGCCGGCGGATAGTCGTGCCCGCTCCCCGAGCTTGGTAAGGAGCCTACAGGCGCGTCTCCTAGCAGGTACCCGTCCCCCTGGCGCCGCGCCTGGTTACCCACCCTGGCGCCGGACCCTGCGCATTCTCGATCTGGGCTCTGGTACCGGGGCCAACCTTCGTTACCTCGCCCCCCGCCTGGGGCTGGAGCCAGGTGGAGGCCCTTGGGTCAGGCAGGACTGGGTCTGCGTGGATAAGGACCCCGAACTGCTGGCCGATTTGATCCACCGCACCCAGGATTGGGCCAGTGGTCGGCACCTGTCGGCCAGCGTCCAGGGCGAGGGGCTGCTCATCCAGGGGGGCGCGGATGGCCCGGCGCCTGGCCCGCACTGGCGGATCCGGACCCTTAACCAGGACCTGGCAAGGGGAGCGGGGTCGCTATTCCTGGGACCCTGGACCCTGGTGGTCGCGACCGCCCTCCTGGATCTGGTCTCGGCGGACTGGCTCCAGGGTCTGCTGCAAGCCTGCGCCGGGAAGGGTACACACCTCCTCCTGACCCTGACCTATGACGGCCGGGTGGACCTGTTGCCCGCTCACCCTAATGACGGCACCTTGATCGCCCTGGTCAATGCCCATCAGGGCCGCGATAAGGGGCTGGGTCCCGCCCTCGGCCCCTCCGCCCCTGCCTGTCTGGCGAAGCTTGCGGCGGATCTGGGCCTCTCCCTGGAAGAATCCGCCAGCGATTGGGTGCTGGGACCGGAGGAACCCGCGCTACAGTCGGCCCTGGTGGATGGCTGGGCGACCGCCGCCCTGGAGCAGGTGCAGGCCAGGCCAGCATCGAGGGGGTGCGAGGAGGCAATTGGCCCCTGGCATGAGAGCCGTCAGGCACAGATCGCCGCTGGTTCCTTATATATCCGCGTGGGCCATAGGGATGCCCTGCTGTCCCCGCTGCCTTAGAGAGACGCTTAGTCGAGAAAACCCGGCATCTCGACCCGCTCCCGGGGTGGGGTGGTTTCCCAGATCCGCACCGGGTCCAGTTCCCGCCAACGATTGACGATCTGGCAAAACAGCTTGGCGGTTTGCTCCACGTCATAGATGGCGGCGTGGGCCTCGCTGTTGTTCCAGCCGAGACCCGCAACCTGAGCAGCGCGGGCCAGGACGGTCTGGCCGAAGACCAGCCCCGCCAGGGACACGGTGTCGAAGACGCTGAAGGAGTGAAAGGGGCTGTTTTTGAAGTTGTTGCGTTCCACGGCCGCCTTGAGAAAACTCAGGTCGAAGGCGGCATTGTGGCCGACCAGGATGGCACGGTTGCAGCCACTGCCTTTGACCGCCTTGCGGATGGGGAGAAGGATGCGGGTCAGGGCCTCTCTTTCGGGCAGGGCGTCGCGGAAGGGGTGATGGGGGTCTATGCCGGTGAAGGCCAGGGCGCGGGGGTCGATCTCTGAGCCCAGAAAGGGAAGGACATGGCAGGACAGGGTGGCCCCCGGAAAGACCTGGCCCTGGTCGTCCATCCGGATGATGCTGGCGGCGATCTCCAGCAGGGCATGGCGCTGGGGATCGAAACCGGCGGTTTCCACGTCCACGACCACGGGCAGGAAACCGCGGAAGCGCTGGGCAATGGTGTGAATCTGTTCTGGCTCGTTCATGGGCACAGAATAAGAGGAGCGCCCTGAATTGAACAGGCCTTTGCGAGGGCCTCCCAAGTGGGAGGGCCTTGGCGCGCGGGGCTTAGGGCTTGGCCCTGGTGGCTGCTATAGTGTCGGTCCTCATGAGGCGGGTCGGAATTGGGTGGAGTGGGTGAGGTGAAGACTGATAAGCGGGAACCGGTCTCCAGGAGTTGGGTCCTCCTGGCCTGGGTGGGCCTGTGGCTGATGCTGTGCACCGCCGCGGTCCGCGGGAGTGAAGGTGCGCTCCTATACGAGATCAGCGCCGAAGGGGTGTCCCCCTGTTATCTGTTCGGCACCATCCATAGCGAGGATCCCAGGGTGCTGGCCCTGTCGCCCACCATCCAGGAGGCCTTAGAACGGAGTCCCGTCTTTATCCTGGAAACGCTACTGGATGCCCAGGCCATGGCCCGCTCCCTTCGAATCATGGCCTATGAGGACGGCCGCGATCTGGCCCAGGTGACAGGGGCGCCACTCTATGGACGCCTGGTCGAGGCCATGGCAGGGAGGGGTCTGCCCGAGGCGGCGATCCGGGGCCTCAAGCCCTGGGCTGCCGCTACCCTGCTCAGCCTGCCCCCCGCTGTGACGGGTGAAATTCTCGATATCTACCTCTACCGGGCCGCCCTGGCCGCGGGTAAGCGGGTGATCGGTCTGGAGACCATCGAGGAGCAGGTTGCCGTTCTCGATAGCTTGGGCGAGGAGGATCAAATCCTCATGCTGCGGGAGACCCTGGATAACCAGGACCAGCTCCCGCAACTCTTTGAGCGCCTCCTGGGGGCCTATCTCGATCGGGACCTCGCCGCCCTGGCTCGGCTAGGCGACCAGTATCTTGACCAGGGCGATCCCCGCCTGGCGGACAAGTTTCGCCGTGCGGTCTTGGATGATCGCAACTTACGCATGACGGCCCGTTTGGACACCTATTTGCAGGCGGGTGGTTGTTTCATCGCCGTCGGTGCCCTGCATCTGCCAGGGGAGGGTGGACTGCTGGCATCCCTGGGTCGAAAGGGTTTGCGGGTGCGAGCACTGGATTGATGAGTTGCTCATCGCCACCCTCATCCCCTGGGTTTGCTCATCACTAGGCTGGGGGCACCAGAACTGCGGGTCCTGGCCCTAGGGGTCGCAGGGCCCTGCCCGGTGGCATGCCTGGTGGCATTGCGCCTTGCCGGCGGTAGGTGCATCATGCCCCCGATGATTGAGATTCATCAATCGGCACCGGGAAGCAAGGACGCTCGTGGGGGACTGACACCCCTGACGTTCTTACCCGGCAAAGCCGTTCCTCGATAGCCTGATAGGTTGCAGATGCGCGTACTTATCGTCGAAGATGACCCTCTGCTGGGGGCGGGCCTGGCAACCGGACTCGGTCAGGATGGCTTTGTGGCGGACTGGCTGACCGCCGCCGAACCCGCCCTCCACGCCCTGCGTCTTGAACACTTCGATCTCTTGGTCCTGGACCTGGGGCTGCCCGGTCGCGATGGTCTGTCGCTGTTAAGGGAGCTGCGCCGTGAGGGTTCGACCCTGCCGGTTTTGATACTCACCGCCCGCGATGCCGTGGCGGAAAAGGTCGATGGCCTCAACGCGGGTGCCGATGACTACATGATAAAGCCCTGCGATCTGGACGAATTGAGCGCCCGGCTACGCGCCCTCGCCAGGCGCGGTTGTGGTCAACCCGCGCCCTTGCGCAGGGCGGGGGATCTGACCCTGGATGCCGTGACCCGGGTTGTAACCCTGGGTGGAGAAACCCTTACCCTGTCGCCCCGGGAGTTCGACCTGCTGGAGATCCTGATCGCTCACCCCGACCGGATGGTGCTCAGGACCCAACTGGCGGCCAGCACCCAGGGTTGGCAGGGGGAGGTCGAAAGCAATTCTCTGGAGGTTCACATCCATAACCTGCGGCGCAAGCTTGGGAAGCGCAGGGTCCTCACGGTGCGCGGCTTTGGCTACCAATTGGTCTCGGAGCCGGAACCTTGACCTCCATCCGGCGGAGACTGATGCTGTCCTTGTTCGGACTTTGGACCCTGGTCTGGACCGCGGTAGCCCTCATCGCCTTCGATCGCTCGGGTCATGAGGTTGATGAACTCCTGGATGCTCAGATGGCCCAGATCGCCCATGTCATGCTTGATCTCAGTGCGGTTGAACTTGCCTCTGAGACGACCCTGTCCCCCCAGACATTGTCGGCGGTTGGCCACCCCTACGAGGCGAAACTGAGCTTTCAGCGCTGGCAGGGGGATCGAATGGTGAGCAGCTTTGGGGCGGCGCCCGCCGCTCCGCTGGTAAGGAAGCTGGGGTTTTCCGACCAAAGGCTGTCGGGGACCTCCTGGCGAGTGTTCGGGCTGCCCGGCGCCCAGCCAAATGAGGTTCTGTTTGTGGCCCAGGATTCCTCTATTCGCCGGGAGTTGGTGGATTTTCTGACCATCAATACCCTCCAGCCGGTCCTCTGGTCCCTGCCGCTGAGTATGTTGCTGATCTGGCTGGCGGTAACCGATGGTCTCGGCTCCCTTCGTCGCCTTGCCAGAAGCATTTCCAGACGCTCCGTGGATCGACTGGTGGCCATCGATGAACATGACGTCCCCGTCGAGATTCGCCCCCTGACCGAGGCCCTCAATGGCCTCATGGCCCAGCTCAACGAGGCCTTGGCCATGGAGCGCCGCTTTGCCGCCGATGCCTCCCACGAACTGCGCACCCCCTTTGCGATCATCCGTACCCATGCTCAAATCGCCAAGCGCAGTAACGACCCCGCCGTGCGCCGCCAGGCCATTGACACCCTGATCCTGGGCGTGGATCAGGCAACTCGCCTGATCAACCAACTCCTGACCCTTTCCCGCCTGCAGGGTGAAACCCAGGAGGCAGAGACAGGTTTCTCATCCCTGGCGGGGGCAGTGACCAGAGCCGTGGCCCACCAGCAGCCCGCTGCTCAGGAGCGTTCGATCAGTCTGACTACCGCCATGGCGGATGACCTTTATAGCCTGGTCGCGGTACCGGGTGAGGTGCTGAGCACCCTGGTCGGTAATCTCGTCGAGAACGGGGTCAAGTACACCCCCCCTGGGGGCTGGGTGCAGGTAGCAATATTGGCAGAACGGGGTCTGCTCCTACTGAGGGTTACCGATTCCGGTCCTGGCATTCCCCCTCCTCATCGTGATCGGGTTTTCGACCGCTTTTATCGCCAGCCGGGTCAGTCTCAGGGCGGGGCGGGACTGGGGCTTGCCATAGTTAGGCGCATTTGCGCCTGTTATGGGTTAGGAATTGATCTGCGCGAAGGGACGGAAGGGGTGGGTCTGGTGGCCGAGGTAAGCTTTCCCTTGAATTCCGGGATTCAGTCAGCAGATTAATTGTTTCTTCAGGTCTATTTTATTAAGGTCTTTTTAAGCTTCCCGGTTGTAAGGTGGCCCGCGAGCTGGTGATAAACACCGGCGCGGATAATGATTTACAGCCCACCCTAGGAGAGCTAGATGACCATCCCCCCGTTCCGGCGCCACGATTACCACATCCTCAGACCTGACCCCATCCCCCTGGGGCTGGCGTTGTCGGTAGGTCTTGCGTTAGCCTGGCCGACCC
>CAZFZB010000037.1:0-19365 GCA_964523415.1 uncultured Chromatiaceae bacterium
TCACAGGAATGCAGACCGATCATATTGCCTTCCGTATCGAAAACCAGGGCAATGAAACCATATTCGCCGATGGACATTTTCTCCTTGAAGATGCTCCCCCCATTGGCGGCGGCACGCGCTGCCTCGACAGCACAGTCTTCGCAGGCAAAATAGACCAGCGTGCTGTTCCCCCCGGAGGGGCAACCCGCCATTTTCACCAAGGACCCCGTCGCACCATAGCTTTCCATGGACGAGGGAAACATCACCATTTCTAGCTCGGGAAGGGCCTCCTGGTTTGGGTTTGGTAACGGATTGAGCTCACATTGAAACACGGCCTCGTAGAAGGCCTTGGCGCGTGGCATGTCCTGCACATAGATTTCAAACCAGGTAATTGGATTGGATTTCATGGTCTCACCTCGCAATCGAAAGTCATGTGAATTTCTAGGCTGACATCAAAAGAGCGCATCCAAGAGGCCCCAGGCTCAGCTCCTGCGTCCTCGTGGCAGTTCCCGATAGATGTCAACCAGACGGGCGGCGATAGCAGACCAGGCGTAGTCGCGACGGGCCTTGGCTTGACCCGCCGCTGCGATACGGCCGGCAAGTTCAGGGTCGGCCATGACCTGCATAAGGCGAGCGGCCAAGTCCGCCGCATTGCCTGGCTGGGCATGGACGATGTCCTGGCCATCCTGGGTAAAGGACGGAATGCCACCAACCCGGGCGGCGATCACGGGCCGGCCAGCGGCCCAGGCCTCCAGGATGACGATGCCAAAGGGCTCGTGGAGGGATGGCAGGCAAAAGACCTCGGCGGCATGGTAGGCGGCCGGGAGCATCGGATCATCAGGACGGAGTCCGGGAATCAAGGTGATCCGGTTTCCTAGTGCGAGGTCATTGACCTTGGCTAGCAGCCGCTCATGGTAGCCCGCCACGGTCACGGGGCCGATCAGGACCAAGTGGGCCTGCGGGACCAGGGGGGCCAGGGTAGCCAGGGCCTCGACCAGACCGATCTGATTTTTCTGGTAGTCGATACGGCTCACGCAGAGAATGATGCGACGGTCCGCGGCGATGCCATAGGCGGCGCGAAAACCAGCGGCGTCGCCCTCAGCGAAGGCGTCGCAGTCCACCCCGTTGGGGATCAGCTCCACCCTCTGACCTGGGAGCTGCGCCTTGGCGGCAGCGTACTCATCACCGCCGACACAGACTACCGCCGCGGCATCCTGCAGGACCCGGCGGGCGCCGAACAAGGCACCAAAGACACGGCCCCACTCCAATCGGTTCTGGATGGGGGCCAGCATCTGGTCCATCTCGCCCTTGGGGACCTCAAAGAAGCCCCCGTGCAAGGTCACCACATAAGGAATGCCGCGGAGCTTGGCAGCGGTACGGACCACACCCCCGACACGCTTGCCGGTGTGCGCATGGATCAGATCCACCCCAGGTTCGCGCAACAGGCCCAGCAGCAGGGATAAGGAGAGCAGATTGCCACCCTTTTTATCCATGTCACGGCGATCATTGGCCGTGAGGCCAAGGAAGGGATAGTTGTAGGGGAAGCGCCGCACCGGCACACCCTGGATAAGCTCGCGGCGTTGGCTGGACAGGGCCAGGCTGGTGAAGATGGCAGCCTCATGCCCAGCTCCCTGCAAGGCGCGGCTGGTCTGCAGGATGGTAGTCTCGGTGCCACCCCACTCGGACACCACGAAGCGCCGGGGTACCTGAATGATCTTCATGGCGCCTCCTCCACGGCCGCCGGGGCCCCCGTGCGCCTGCCTACCACCCGGGCAGGAACGCCCACCGCGATGGACCAGGGGGGGATGGAGCGGGTCACCACGGCTCCCGCACCAACGATGCAGCCGTGCCCCAGGGTCACACCCTGGAGTATGACGGCGTTGAGCCCGATCCAGACATCGTCCTCGATCACCACGGGACCGGTCAGCACGGGCTGGTCATTGATAGGAATATCACAGCGCTCGGCGGCGTGGGACACGGTATTGATGGTCGTGTGCCCGGCAACGAGGACGTTACGGCCGATGGTCACGCCACCATTACCGTACACCAGGCAGAAGGGACCGAGCCAGGAGCGCTCACCCAGGGTGACGAAGCCACGGTTAGCGTTGATGACCACGGCGTCATTGATGTTCACCCCCTTGCCCAAGGCGATGCCGGGGTTGGCGTCGGTATTGGCGCGCAAGGCGGCATTGCGTCCGATACCCACCCCCTCACCGATGCGGATCCGCCCCGGGTATTGGAGACTGACCCCGGGGTCGATATGACAGTCGTTCCCGATGGCCCCCAGACGAAGTCGATACCAGCGCAGTCGCGCGGCCTCACGGGTTCGGCGGACAAGGCTCAGCAGTCCCGGCATCATGACTCCTGACTAGGTGGGGTTGCTCTGGGGAGAAGGGGGGCTGGGGCGGCCGCGGTTCAGGAGACGGCTCAGCTTACCCGCGATCAGGGCTCGCTCGGCAGGTAACAGGCCGCTCCCATAGAAAACCGCGAAATAGACCAGGGCGCTGACCGCTCCCTCCAGGAATATCCAGACAAACCCGGTGATGGGTTGCCACTGAGCCATGAGCCAGGCCACCCCCAAGGCGGGGACCAGGGCCGGCAGGGTAGGCAAGACCGCCTTGGTTACGAAATTGGCCAGGGGCAAACCTTGGTCGCGACAGGCCCGCGGCACCACGAGGGCGAACTCCACGGCGAGGGTGGCGAGCAAGGTCCCCCAGGCAATCCCGATAAGCCCCAGGAACTGGACCAGGAGGATGGACAGGGCCAGATTGAGCAGGGCCGAGCCCCCCATGGCGAAGGCGACGAAGCGGTGCTTACCGGTCATGCCCAGCACATTGGCAGCATTCAACTGCACGCTGGCGAAGAGCATGGCCAGCAAGAGGAGACGTAACACCGGGATCGACTCAGCGAACTCCTCCCCCATCCAAAGCAGGACGAAGGGCTCGGAATAAAAGAGCAGCAGGGCGATAAAGGGCACCGCTATGGCCAAAAGGAAGCGGGTACCGTCCATCAGAATCCGGCGTACCGTGGCGGCATCACCCGCACCCTTGGACTGAGATACCAGTGGCATCAGGGCATTGGAGAACTGCTTGTTGAGCAGGTAGGTGTACTCGGCGATCTTGGCCCCCACGGCATAGATGGCCACGGCGGTCAGAGGTAGGAACATCTTGATGACCACGGGATCCATGCGCAGGATGATGAGGACCGCTACGTTAGCAATGAAGAAATAGACCGAGAAGCCCAGCAGTTCGCGTACCCGGGCACGGCTGAATAGCCGCAGGGAGACCACCAGTCCCGGTGTGAGGCGTATGGTCAGAGGCAACATCACCACCGGCCCAAGAAGCATGGTGACAGCCGTCGCGATCGCCATGCCCATCAGGCCCAGGCCAGCCTCCAGCAGGATCACCACCAGGGCGGCGTTGACCAAGGTGGTCACCAATTCGATGGCGTTGACCAGATGCATCCGGCCGCTGCCAATGAGGATCGCCTTGATGAGACTGGCCGGGAAATTAATGGCAACCACGGTCCCCAGCAGCCACAGGACAAGCGTAAAGGGCCTGGACTTGTCCGGACTCAGCTCGAACCAACCCGAGGCCGGCCCAGCTAGGATGGCCACCAAAACCATGCAGATGAGGCCGAGGACCCCGTAAACCACAAGCAAAGTGGACAGCACCTGATTGCGCCCGGCAAGATCACCGCTTGCCGTCAACTCGGCGACATATTTCATGGCTGCCGTGGCAAAGCCGAGATCCAGCAGTCCGAACATCCCTACCACGGCGAAGACCAGGGACCAGAGCCCGAACATATCCACGCCCAGATGGCCAACCGTGAAGGGGATGAGGAAGAACATCACCGCGATCCCGACGATGACGCGCAGGTAGTTGCTGGCGATGTTGAGTACCCAACGCATGATCGGCACCCCGCTGGCAGTTGCCCCTAGACGCCGGCTTCGGCGCGCATCAGGTGGAAGACGTCGGTGATGACCTTGGGGTCCGTGAGAGGCTCGACGTTAGAGAGCAGGGAGGCGTCCGAGTCGGCATCGTCAGGATGATACCCATGCATGCCAGTGATGGGCTTGGTACCCATATGACTGGGCACGATGAGAACCCCCGGGTTCGCCAGAAAGATCAGCTCGCCAAATTGGTCGTTCTCGAAGTCGCAGCCCAGCCACTCGAGTTCCTCCCGGGGAAGGATGCGACCTTCCGGAATCTGTTCCAGGAGCCGGGTGACGCGCGCCTGGGCACCCGCGCGGTGGAACCAGAACCGGCCCATGGTCGAGTCGTATGTCGCCGTGTAGTCGCAGCCGAAGATCAGGCCGAGGCCCTCCACCTTACTCATCAAGTCCAGATGGGTATGAATGGTCGCCATGCCATGATCAGAGCAGATGAAGAGGCGCACCTCCTCGTAATGTTCGGCGGCGAGGCGTAACACATCCTCCAGTTGGGTCTCATACCAGGCCAGCTTATCGTCCACCAGGGGGCTGGCCTTACCAACCTCATGCAACAGGGCATCCATGGCGGCCATGTAGAGGAGGGCGAATCTAATCTTGCCCTGGCTCAAATCAGCCTTGAGGGCAGCCAGATTGCTCTCCTCCGACTCGCGCCAATTGGAGACGTGAAAGGGCACCCCGGACTGCGTCAGGTGATCAAAGATATTTCTTCCCTTGTTCATGCCCCCGGGGAGGAAGAGATCCCGCTTCTCGCAATAATCGAATTTATCAATCTGATCGAAGGGGATGTTGTAGAGCTGGAAGTAGCCCGTATAGCCATACAGCCGCTTGACCAACTTGCTGATCAGGTTGCGAACCCGACCGCGATCCACCAGGGACTTGGGCAGGTACCCCAGAGGCTTGAGGGGGCGAAAGGGGGATGTCTTGGGGGAATAGTAGAAAAATGACCAGTGACCATGATCCCGTGGCATGAGACCCGTCAGGATCGACGGGATGCAGGCGGAGGAAAAACCAAACACCGAACGGAGCTTACGTCGCACGGGCAATCGCGATTCCAAGAAGCGGCGTCCCTTGAGTACTTCCCAGCCGAGGGCATCGATAAAGACGACCATGGAGATTGTTGGGGACTTGGGGCTACTCATGATCAAGGCCACCTCTTGGGTTGTCGGTGTCTCGGTTTCCTCAACCAAAGGCGCGCAGGGCGCCAGGTTCGTCATCAAAAATCTGGAACACCGTGTGCAGCCGGGTCAGCTCAAAGAGCGCCCTTACCGTATTACTCATGCCGACGAGAAAGACATCGCCGTTCCTTTTACGCGTCGCCTGGAGACCGCTGACCAGGACCGCGAGACCACTGGAATCCATAAAGGAGGTATTCGAGAGGTTGAGGATTAACTTTCCGCCTCCCTGATCGATGATCTCCTTGAGGATAGCCCGGGCATCTGCGGCATCTGCCATCATGAGGCGCTCGGGCAGCTTGATGATATCAACGCCATCTTGGGTGCGATGTTCGAGGTTCATTAGGTCGTTACTCCGGTGGTACAGCCGTGGCTCGGTCTTGGGCGGTCTGATCCATCCAAGGATTAAAGGGTTAGGGGAGACGGTGGGTGAGGGTGAGTACGTTGTGCTGGGGTTCCCGGCTGTAGCTCACCGAGTCTGTCCACTCGCGAATAATATGCCATCCGCGGCCGGACTCCGCATCGGATCCAGGCATGGGGGAGGTGTCAGCCGCTATATCCGGCATGGGGTGGCCCTGGTCGCGAATCTCGATGGCAACCTCCTCTGGGTTCCTGGTCCAGATGAGGTCGATGGGGTGCCCGGTCTCTCCACTATAGGCATGCTCGATGCAGTTGTTGAGGGCCTCGATGATAGCGCAGGTCAGCTTGAAGCCGGCCATTTCATCCAGGCCATCCTGGTTGCACAAATCGAGCAGTCGGGACTGGAGATCGGCCAAACCCTCCGCGTCGCTTTGCACCAGGAAATGGATAGGTCCTGGTTCTCTGGGGCCATCCTGTTGCAGCGCTCCTTCAGGGTGCAACGGGTCTTCTGGATTCATTGGCGGGTCCCTTGTTTGGTTTGTTAGCGGGTCCTCGTCTCTAAGAGTTTCCTCTCGCACAGCCAGGGGTCGCTCAAGGGCGAGCATGGAGATATCATCCTCGAAGTCAGAGGAGCCTCGCCATGCCCGCAACCCCCGTTCGAGGGCGGTGGCCAGCGAGAGGGTCCCTCCGGGCACACGAATGGCCTGGGCGAGCGTCTCGAGAAAACGCTGTTCGCCAAAGGCCTCCCCACTTGGGTTGCTGCACTCGGAGATGCCATCGGAATAGAAAAGCAGCCGGTCGCCGGGGTTCAGCAAGAGTTCCTGAGTGTCATATTCAACGTGGGGAAACATGCCTACGGGCAGCCCACCCTGACGCAGATAATCGATACTGCCACTCTGACGGATCAATATGGGATAAGGGTGTCCTGCCAGGGCCAGGCGTATCCTACCCGTTTCCCTTTCGAGGGTGCCGTAGGCGATGGTGGCGTAATTCTGTACCTCCCCATCTCTATTGGTGAGCTGCCTGTTGAGGTCCGCGAGAAAAAGCGCGGGATCGAGAAAATCCGTCCCCGCGACCCCAAATCCACCCCCTGGCACCAGGGCATGGTTCAGGCTGACGGAGAGCAAGGCCGCCGGGACCCCGTGGCCAGAGATATCGAGGTGGTAGAATCCGACCAGATCCGGGGTCAGCTCAAAAAAGTTGAAGCTGTCTCCGGACACCTGAGCGGCTGGCAGGAACAGCCATTGCGCCCGGCAAGGCAACATGACCAGGTCGTTCGTGGGCAGGAGTTGGCGCTGGATCCGCGCCGCAATAGCCAGATCCGCCTGGATCTGGTTGTAGGCTTTGGCGAGTTGGTTGCGCGATTCCTGGAGATCGTGGTTCTGGTCGGCGAGTCTTTGTTCCAGGGCCAGAATTCGCTCACCCACCCGCAGCCTTGCCCGCAACACCTGTGCCTCGAAAGGCTTGGTGACAAAATCGTCGGCCCCGGCATCGAGCCCCTCCACCAGATCCGCGCTGTCGGAACGGCCGGTCAGGAGGATGATGTAGACATAGTGTCCCAAGTCGGTGGCACGCGCCGCACGGCAGAGATCCGGTCCGGACATACCCGGCATCATCCAATCGCTGACCACCAGCCGTATGTCGTTCGCCTCGAGACAGACCAAGGCCTCTTGCCCATCAGCCGCCTCGACCACCTGGTAACCCCAGCGCTGCAGCAGGACGCGCAGATAGAGTCGAAAATCAGCGGCGTCATCGGTAACGAGGACTTTCACGGTATTCCTGGGTCGGTTAAGAGGTTAACTGGCCTTGGTGGATCGTCTGACCGGTGGATGGTTCCATTCTGAAACCACAGGTTAGAATGTCAATAATTTCTTTTTCCGGGGGGTACTTAATCCCAAATCTCGGCTGTTGGTCCTGAACCTCGTAACTTGGAAAATCTGCTGCAAGGGGTTCACGCACCTCGACACCAGGCTTGACGCCCCTCATCCCATCCAGTTAACCCAACCGCGAACCCCTGGACAAAGACCATCCGGGTATCGCCACCATGGCGGCAGCGACTCCGAGTGCCATTGCTTGGGTCAGGAAGGATAGCGTCATAGCGCTGCTGACGATGGTCCCAAGACCACTTTACCTTGCTGCAGGGTAACCCCCACCCGGCCACTGTGGGGGTTAGGTGATGCATCCTGCCGGCTAGCCGAACCTGAATTCGGGAAGCGGTGGTGACAAGCCCGGCAAGAACAAGATCAGGTGCAGGGAGCGCCTCACCCACGCCTGGGGTCGGGATTAACGTGAGTAACGGTCGTCCAGGTTCGCAGGACAGAGCACATCGCGCATGATACCGATCAGATCCAGCAACTGAGGGTTTCGGATGCGGTAGAAGATGCGGTTGGCCTCTTTGCGAGCCACAACGATATTCTTGTTACGCAACTGCTCCAGGTGCTGAGAGATGTTGCTTTGGGAGGTACCGGTGCGCTCGACGATCTCGCCCACGGACAGCTCCCGGTCCCCCAGGGAGCAGATGATTTTCCACCGCAAGGGATGGGCCATGGCCTTGAGGGCATTAGCGGTGAGGGAAGTCTCATCATCTTCCGGCAAGGCGTTGTAGTCTGGCTCAGTCATGGACAACTCCTAAAGGGGATCCTGGGCGGTCTGCACCGCCCCTTCCTCATCCTGATCGACACGGACATAACCCGTCATGTCCTTGGCGATACAAATGATATCGGCGATACCCCCGGAGGGGTCGCGAATGGCGGTACGGGAAAAGAGGATGGGTACGCGGCGACCATCGCTGGCGATGAAGCGGGCGTCGATCTTGCTCAAGGCCCCGGCGCGTATCAAGGCCTCCAGCCAGAGACCCATGAAGGCACCGGCCTGCTCGTCGCCCTCCTCCTCGAACACATCGCCGATGGACATTCCCTGCAAGGCTGATTCCCGGTAACCGAGCATCCGGCAGGCGGCAGGATTGGCGGACTTGATCTCCCCCTGAGGGTTCAGAACCAGCAGGGCCTCGCCCATGTAGGAAATGATATTCTCCAGGTACTGCTTGGCCTGGGCCAGTTCCGCGGTGCGCTCTGCGACCTGGCGCTCCAGTACCTGATTCAGGGCCCGCTCCTTCTCGATCAACCGGAAATAGGTGCTGATCTTGTTGATGAGCTGATTGTCCTCGATGGGCTTGAGCAGATAGTCGACTGCCCCGATGGCATAACCGCGCTGCTGGAACTCCTCGGATATGAAGGCGGCAGTGAGGAAGATGATGGGGATATCGCGGGTGCGCTTGCGCATCTTCAGCAGGGAGGCGGTTTGGAAGCCGTCCATCTCAGGCATCTGCACATCCAGGATGATGAGATCTATGTCAAGGTGGTGCAGGGTCAGGTCAATGGCCTGCTGTCCGGACGAGGCCTCGAGAATGGCCACATCGGTGTGAGCCTCAATCAAGGTCCGCAAGGAAAAAAGATTGTGGGCATGATCATCAACGATCAGGAGTTTAAAGCCGGAATAGCGGTTCATGCCTTCTCGTGCCTGCTCTGATTGTCTACAGCGCCCAGGGTGGCCGCTAGGACGGCCTCCAGCCTGGTTCGCGTCATGGGCTTTGCGACAAAATCAATGGCACCCGCCTCTAGATAGCCGTCGCGGGCCTTCGCCTCTCCAAACCGACCAATGATGACGAGGGGTAGCGATCCCGCCGTGGCATCCAGGCGAATAGCCTTGATCGTATCACAGGTATTGGCCATAGACACCATTTCGGCCAGCAGGATCAGGGCGCAGTGGGTCTCCTCGCGCAGGGTTTCTAGAGCCTCCTCCGCGTCCGCCGCCATCAAGACGCGCAAACCGAAGGACTCCAGCATCCGCGTCTCCGCCACCAGACTCGCGGCGTCGCTTTCCACCAGCAGCACCCAGCACTCGGCATAGTCGCCACCCTTGGCGGCTACTGCCGGCTCCAGGACCATGGTAGGTAGGGCTGAGGGGGTACCCATCTCCCGACGCTTGACAGGCAAGCCTGAGGATGGGACCAGCTCGCCACCCAGAGGCGGCCCCTTCAAGGGCCCTGTATCTGACTCCACGGGCAAACGCAGGATGAAGCGCGCTCCGAGCCCCTCCTGACTCTCTACACCTATGGTCCCCCCGAGGCGCTGGGCCAACTCTCGGCTAATGGTCAGGCCCAGGCCGGTGCCGCCGAAGCGGCGCCGGGTGGAGCCATCGGCCTGCTGAAAGGCCTCGAAAATGAGGGCATGCTTATCCGCTGGGATGCCAATACCCGTATCGGTGACGGTCATGGCCAGATCCCCCTGGCTATCCCGCTCCAGGGTGACTGTGGCGCCCCCGCGCTCGGTAAACTTGACCGCATTGGCAAGGAAATTCTTGAGAATCTGACGCACCTTGGAGGGGTCGCTATGGATTTGCCCCGGGGCTGCCTCTTTCACTTCCAGGCGCAGGTAGAGACCCTTGTCGGCAAATTGGGGCGAGATGAGTTCCAGTACCTCTTCGGCCATCACCCGGGGATCGAACCACTCCAGGTTGAGGTTGAGCTTGCCGGCCTCGATCCGCGAGATATCCAGGATATTGTCAATGAGTGCAAGCAAATCGCGCCCAGCGGCGTGAATGACCCGTGCCTGGCGTTGTTGGGAAGCGGAGAGCCCAGCCTTATCGTCAGCCAGCATCTTGGACAGCAGCAATATGGAATTCAGCGGGGTGCGCAGTTCATGGCTGACGTTGGCCAGGAATTCCGACTTATAGCGGTTCGATCTTTCCAATTCCTGGGTATGGGCCCGGGCGCCCTGGAGATACTCGACATGGGTCTTGGCCAGAGCCGTAAGTTGATCGCCAAAGGCCCGCACCTCTTGCGGCCCCCGCCAGGCGAACTGCACCCCCTCCCCCGCGCGGACCACCCGATCCACCCCCCTGGTCAGTTCCTGACCCATCAACTCCAGGCGGCGGGCGATCCAACCTGCCATGATCATCACCGCCAAGACCAATACCAGGATAATGCCGCCGACACGCAGGACCAGGGCGTTGCGGAAGCTCTCTAGGGGGGAGGGGTCCACTGGCCGGCCCACCCAGAGGGGCCTAGCGTCCTCGGTGACGAACATGGGCACCCAGAAGACCTGCCTATCGTGCCCACCACGCCAGAGTCCCGGCATATGTTGAGAAAAGATCTCCTCCAGTCCAGGAAAGTCAATGAAGGCCAGGGGCTCGTCCCGCCAGGGCTGGCCGGGACGCAAATAGCGCCCCTTGTCGGTAACCCAAAGGGTATCCCGATAGAACTGTGCCAGGCCGCCGACGTCGATTGTCATGACCACCAGCCCCTGGGGCTGTGACTGCGGGTCCTTGGCGATGGCGCTCAGCAGACTCAGGCGCATGAGTTGGCGAGGATCGGAACCCGTGGGGTCAGGCTCGATGCGGATACGGCTGACCATAACCTCGCCCGCCGGAATGCGCAGGCTGGCCGCTGCCAACTCATCGCTGATGTGGTCCGGCAGACTGACCGTCGGCCGCCATTCCTGAGTCTTGGCGTCGCGCTCCAACCAGAAGCGTTCCTGACCCTCGGCGTCGAGAAAGAGGATCTGCACGATGTCCCGCTGCTCGCCGAGGATCTGGTTGATCCATCCCGTGTAGCGGGACCTGGCCAGATCGATCTCCTCCTCGTTGCCCTGTTCCCCCAGAATGAGCCCTGGCTCGGGCAGCTTGGCCAGGAGGCGAATCATCTCGTGCCGGCTGGCCAGGTGTTGATCGAGATCCCGGAAATCTGCCCGGAGGTTTTGCAGATAGGCCTTCTGATAAAACAGGCTGACCCGGTCAAGGACCAGTGGCAGGTTGATGGCCACCGCCATGACCAGGGGGGTCAGACCGAAAACCAGGAGGAACAACAGGATAGCGCCACGAAGCTTCACGGCGTTGGGTTATCCCTGGCCTTCAGAAATCCTTCAATAAATCGAGAACTTGGGCAGCATGTCCCTTGGGCTTGACATCATAAAGAGCCTCACGGATGACGCCTGCCTTGTCAATGACGAAGGTGGATCGGAGGATACCGCAGCGCTTCTCGCCCTGACGCTCCCGTTCCTGCCAAACGCCATAGGCTTGACAGACCTCACCCTCGAGGTCCGCCAACAACCGGACATTGATGCCATGCTTATCCCGAAAAGCACCATGGCTAGCGCAGCTATCCATGCTGATACCGATTACTTCGGTACCCAGGGCCTCGAATTCCGGCTGCAGGTCCGTGAACTCCAGGGCCTCCAGGGTACAGCCCGGGGTATCATCACGAGGGTAGAAGTAAAGCACTAGGTTTTTCTGGCCTTTCAGGTCATCGGAATGGAAACGGTCCATGTCCGCATCTGGAAGCGAGAAGGAGGGGGCGGGATCGCCGGGTTGCAGCATCTATCAGTACTCCGCTAGGTGGTCGAATCAGCCGAAACCTGGCCGGTCTTGGGCGCGCGGGCCGGTCCGGGTCCCGCCCCTGTCAGTCTTGGCGTTGACTTGGTCGGTAAGCGGAATTTAGGCAGTGCCGCCGGTGGCGTCAACTGGATTCGAAGCTGGATCCGCAGCCGGGTGACCCACGGATGGCCGGCCAGTCAACCGCAATCTGGCCATCAGGCCGCCTCCAGGTCGCGGCTCCAGGCGCAACTCGATGCCATTGGCCAGCGCCAGCTGACGGCTGACCGCTAATCCCAGGCCACTGCCACCCGTAGCGCGGTTGCGGGATTGCTCAAGGCGATAGTAGGGCCGGAAAACGGCCTCCCGTTCCTGCTCGGGGATACCTGGGCCACGATCCAAGACCAGGATTTCCGGCGGCTGGGCGCAAGCCATGCGCACCTCGACCTCGCCCTGGCTGTATCGCAAGGCGTTCTCCACCAGATTACCTACGATGCGCTTCAGGGCCAGGGGATCAACTGGGTGCCAACAGGAGGTCCTGGATTGCCATTTCAGACGTGGATTGCCCCCGCAGATGTCCCCGAGCAATTTGCCCAGATCGACCCACTGGGGCTCGCCCCGGCCCAGGCTTTTTCCCAATTCCGTTGCCTGACCGATCAGCCCGTTCATCTCGTCCAGGTCCCTCTCCATGCGTTCCATCAGGTCCAGGTGCGCCGGATCCCGGGGCAACATCTCCAGGGCCAGACGCAGACGGGTGAGCGGGGTGCGCAGGTCGTGGGAAATGCCGGCTAACAGCAGGGTGCGATTCGCCAGAAGTTCGCGCACCTGACGGCTCGTCTCGTTGAACTGGCGAGCCAGATTGGCAAGCTCGCGGGGGCCCGTTTCCGGCAGAGGGGTAGGAGAAATGCCTTGGGAAACCTGTTCCGCCGCCTTCGACAGGCGCTCAAGGGGTACGGTGACGCGCCGGGCGAGTAAAGCCGCCGAGAGGACGAGGAGAATGATAGAGACAGCAACAACCAGGGCCAGGCCCTCGAAGGGTCTACTCCCGACCCTTTCCCGCGGGAAACCTACCCACAGGGGCTCGCCGCGGGCGGGGAGATGGACCCAGAACCAGCGTTCTCCGCCCTCCACATTGCTACCCACTTCCACGGGTCTCCCGACGCGTCCGCCCAATGCCTTTTTCAGGCGTTCCATGTAGGGAAAATAATAGTCGGTCAGGCCCTGGGGTTCCTGACCCGGCGCAAGCAGACGCAGCCCATGGTCACGGTCGATGCTGGCGCGAAAGGCATCCTGCTGCCCTGGGGCCAGGTGGGCCAGAGTATCGGTAGCCAGCAACATCAGGGCGGTCAAGTCTTGGGTCGAGCGATCGGCCACGGGTATCAGGGCGAACTGGACCACGGCCGTGAAGGCGAGAAAGGCGAAGAGCCCAAAGGTCACGACCAGGGTCAGCAAGGCCCGGCTGAAGAGCGACAACCGCATGCCCAGGTCAGCCAGGATCACCCTGGGGGGTGAAGACATAGCCCTTGCCCCAGACGGTGCGGATATAGATGGGATGCTTGGTGTCAGGTTCGATCTTGGCTCTCAGTCGCGCCACCTGTACATCCATGCTGCGATCGAAGGGAGAGCGTTCATACCCCTTCAACAGATCCAACAGGCTGTCCCTGTTCAGGAGTCGGTTCGGCCGAGCCACAAATAGCTGCAGGAGATCGAATTCACTGCTGGTCAGGGACAGGGGCTCCCCATCCCGGGTCAATTCCCGGCGCTTGGCATCAAGCAGGTAGGGGCCAAAGGCCTGAACCGGCCCTTGAGGATCCTCTTGCGCCGCGGAGACCTGGGCTGGCTGGCGGCGCAGGACGGCGCGAATCCGCGCCAGGAGTTCACGGGGATTAAAGGGCTTGGCCAAATAATCATCGGCACCTACCTCCAGGCCCACGATACGGTCGATATCCTCCCCGCGCGCCGACAGCATGACGATCGGCACCCGCGACCCCCGCCGCAAGCGCCTTGCGACCGAGAGACCATCCTCCCCCGGCATCATGAGGTCGAGGATAACCAGATCCGCCTGGTTTTTGGTGAGCCAATCATCCATGGCGGCACCATTGTCGACCCCGGCCACGGCAAAGCCCTCCTGGGTGAGATAACGGGACAGGAGGGTCCGGATATGCTCATCGTCATCGACAATCAGAAGACGGGTAGCTTGATCGGTCATGAGGGCAAGTGACCTCCAACTTCCTCCACAGATCTGCTGTATTCGCGGATTTCCAACCCTACGCCCACCCCCGAGGGCTCGTTGGCAAATCACCCGGCGGCCAAGACAGAGTCCAGGAGTTACACTTAGTTACAAAATAATTATATACTGAAATACGAAAGAAATCATTTGGCCCTAAACTAGGGATTATCCTTGCCAAAACCAAAATTATTTCTTTCTTTCAATGAGTTTTAGTTTCATGGAGCAGTGAACATGAGCTTTGACGCCTTAACCATCGGAGGCCTTGTGGTGGCCTTACTAACCACGGGCCTGCTCATCGGCATCGTGAGGGGGAACGACAAGGCCTCCGAAATACGCCGGCGCCTAAGAAACTCGAGGCCTTGCGCCGAACCTCGAAGAAACCTCTTCAGCAAAGGTTTCTGATTTGCGAGTGGGGATAGGAAGTCAGGAACTCGTGCTTGCCAGGTGACTCCCAACAGCTAAGCCGGGCCCTATCACCGCCACCGCACCCCTTGATTCTAATACTCATCAGGTAGAGTCACTTTGATAGATATCGATGAGACCAGGGCCATATAGAGGCAGTATGCCACGGCCAACGTCAGTTTCTGGGCAGCAAGCCAGTTGGGCCGCCAGGGTGGACACACACCCCTTCCTGGCGGTCCCTTTTTTTGGTCCATGACCGGAACCCCGCCACATACCTTAACTAGCCGCCACCGGCCACAGGGACCGCCTCATCCCCAGTAGTGATCCCACCCCATCCCTGGATTCAGCTTAGCATCCGTAGGGACTAAATCCCACCCGCTACCCATCTGGCGGATAGCGCTAAAATAAAAAGGTAAACAGGAGGCTAAGGCACCTGCCAGCCTGAAACCCAAGGCGGCCCCAAGAACCCGGAGCGGACCCAGACGCCCAATGGATACCCTGAAACTCAGGCGCATCGCCATCGATACCTACCGCGAGAACGTCGCCTTCCTCCATCGGGATTGCCCCCATTACCGCAGCGAAGGCTTTCAGGCCCTGAACAAGGTAGAGATTCTCGCCGGCCCTGACGCCATGCCGGTGCTGGCGGTTCTCAACGTGGTAGACAGGGACGAAATCGTCGGCCCCGACGAACTAGGGCTATCCGAGCAGGCCTTCGCCCAGATCAGCATGCCCGAGGGTGCCCCCGTTACCGTCTGCCAGGCCCAGCCACCGGCATCCCTGAACTCCGTACACCGCAAGATCCGGGGGGAGCGTCTGGAGGAATGGGAATACACCGATATCACCCGCGACATCGTCAACAACCGCTATTCCAAGATCGAGATGTCGGCCTTCATCGTTGCCTGCGCCCAAGTAGGGCTTGAGCGCGAGGAGGTACTTTACCTGACGCGGGCCATGGTCGATAGCGGGGAGCGTCTGGACTGGGGCTCAGACCTGGTAGTGGACAAACATTGCATCGGCGGGGTACCGGGCAACCGCACCACCCTTATCGTCATGCCCATCGTCGCCGCCCACGGCCTCCTCATTCCCAAGACCTCCAGCCGGGCCATCACCTCCCCCGCTGGCACCGCCGATACCATGGAGGTCCTGGCACGGGTCGATTTGACCCCAGACCAGTTGCACGAGATCGTCCACCGCGAACGCGGCTGCCTGGCCTGGGGCGGTACCGCCCGCCTGGCCCCCGCCGACGATGTTCTCATCGCCGTGGAGAGGCCCCTGTCCCTGGACTCCCCCGGCCAGATGGTAGCCTCTATCCTGGCCAAAAAGGTCGCCGCGGGTGCCACGCACCTCCTCATCGACATCCCTGTCGGCCCGACGGCCAAGGTCAGGCATCACCAGGACGCGTTGCGGTTGCGCAAGCTCTTCGAATTCGTCGGCGACAGCCTGGGCCTGCATCTGGAGGTGGTGCTGACGGACGGCAGTCAACCCATTGGCCGGGGCATAGGCCCGGTGCTGGAGAGCCGGGATGTGCTGGCCGTACTCGACAATGATCCCCTGGCCCCAAGGGACCTGCGGGACAAGGCCCTGCTGATCGCTGGCCAGATCCTGGAATTCGACCCGGAGGTGCGCGGCGGCACCGGCCAGGAACGGGCGCGCGAAATCCTGGCATCCGGCCGTGCCGCCGCGAAATTCCGCGCCATCATCGCCGCTCAGGGCGCCAACCCGGATCCGCCCCCCCTGGGCAGCCTGCGCCACGAGGTGCCGGCACCGGTGGACGGTATCGTCACCGCCATCGACAACCTCCAGATCGCCCGCATCGCCCGCCTGGCGGGCGCCCCCATGGATCAAGGAGCCGGCGTCGAATTGCACCGCAAACTCGGCGACCCGGTGCGTCAAGGCGAAACCCTCTACGCCATTTATGCCCGATTCCCTGCCGACTATCGCTTCGCCCGGGCCCTCGCGGGCCAGGATACGGGCTATGCTATCGCCCAACCCCTCCAGGGGACTGACCAGAGTGGTGGCAACTGGCGTATTCCAGTACGGGACCTAGGCCAGCGCAGGTAGGCCTGGACAACACTCCCCCCTATGCCAATATGCCATTCATCAACCTGACGAGACCGCTCATCCCGTGACAGTCACCTCGGCCCCGACCCTCATCCTCGGTTTTCCGGACTACCGGGAGCAGGCCCAGCGCCTGGCACAGGCGGCTGGCCTCGCCTACGCCGAGGTGGAGATTCACCACTTTCCCGATGGCGAGAGCCGGGTGCGTCTTCCCGCTGGCCTCAGCGAATGGGTCATCCTCTGCCGGAGCCTGGATCACCCTAACGACAAACTCATCGAGCTTGCCCTGACAACCGCCGCCGCCCGCGAGCTTGGGGTGCGCCATCTGACCCTGGTCGCCCCCTACCTGTGCTACATGCGCCAGGACAAGGCCTTCCGTCCCGGGGAGGCCGTCAGCCAGCCCATCATCGGTCAACTCCTGGCGGATTGGGTGGAGGAACTGATCACCGTCGACCCCCACCTCCACCGGGTTTCGCACCTGGAGGAGGCCATCCCGGTCAAACGTGCCCACTGCCTCTCTGCGGCGCCTATGATGGCCGCCTTTCTTGCCCGCGAGTTGGATGCCCCCCTGCTCATAGGCCCGGATCAAGAGGCACGCCAGTGGGTGTCCGCCATCGCCGCCGCTGCCGGCCTCGAGTCCCGGGTCGGGACCAAAGAGCGTCATGGCGACCGGGAGGTCGAGGTCCGCTTTCCCGACCCGCCGCCGCCCGGCCGCCATCTGGTGGTGGTGGACGACGTCGCCAGTACCGGCCATACCCTGGAGAGCGCCGTCGCCGCCTTAGCTGCCAGCCGCCCCGCCAGCCTCTCCGTCCTCGTTACCCATGCCCTGTTTCTGGAAGGGACCCTGGAGCGCCTGCGCCTCGCCGGAGTGACTCATATCTGGAGCACCGACAGTATTCCCCACCCCAGCAATCGGCTGGAGTTGGCTCCCTTACTGGCGGCGGCCCTGGCCCTTTAGGCCGAAGCAGGCAGGGAGAACCTCATGGAACTTTGGTACGCCGTCCACACCAAGGCCCGCGACGAAAAGCTGGCACAGAACAACCTCGACCGGCAGGGGTTCGTGACCTTTCTGCCGCGAATCAAAGACTCGAGGCGCCGACGCGGGCGATGGATTGAGGTCATCGGGCCCCTCTTTCCGGGCTATCTCTTCACCCAATTGGACCTGCTGACGCAGGATACCTCCGTCATACGCTCCACCCGGGGCGTCCTGGGTCTGGTGCGCTTTGGGGGTATCCCCGCTCCCGTCCCATCCGGGCTGGTGGAGCAACTCATGGCCGCCTCGGCGAGTACCGAGGGCGTGGTGTGTCAGGAACATCTCTTCCAGTCTGGCGACCGGGTCGAAATCCTCTCTGGCCCCTTTGCCGGCCTGCCAGCCAGTATCCTGGCCGAGACTGGCAAGGAGCGCGTCGAACTCCTCCTGGAATTGCTGGGCCGCGCCAACAAGGTCATGATGTCACGGCATCAGCTCAGGCCAGCACCCTGACAGGGGACGGGAGGTAACTTACCCCCAGCCGAGGGTATCTGTCGGATTCCCTCTGCTCAGGCCCCGATCTCGACATTCCCCCTCATCCGCCCTTGACGCACACCAGTTGCTTCAGCCGGTGTACCACCTCTACCAGATCGGCCTGGTTGGCCATCACCTCATCAATGTCCTTATAGGCCCCCGGGATTTCATCGATCACACCCCTATCCTTTCGACAAATGACGCCCGCGGTTTGGGTGGCCAGGTCGTTCAGGGTAAATTGTTTCCCCGCCGCGGTACGGCTCATGCGCCGGCCAGCACCGTGGGCGCAGGAGCAAAAACTCTCCGGGTTGCCCTTACCGCGTACGATATAGCTGCGTGCCCCCATGCTACCGGGAATGATGCCGAGGTCCCCCTCCCGAGCCCGGATCGCCCCCTTACGGGTCACCCAAACCTCCTCACCATAGTGGTGCTCCCGGGCCACATAGTTGTGATGGCAGTTCACAGCTGTCATAGTCACCCGGAAGGGAGGCAGTTGCCGGGCCAGGGCGGCAAGAACCAGGCGCATCATCTGGTGGCGATTCTCCCGCGCATAGCCCTGTGCCCAGGACACGGCCTCCACATAATCGTCGAAGTGCTCCGAGCCCTCAGGGAAGTAGGCGAGGTCCCGATCCGGCAACTGGATCGAGCTACGTTCCAAATCCCGCCGCGCCAACTCGATGAAGTAATTGCCAATGGCATTGCCGATGCCCCGGCTTCCGGAGTGGAGCATGACCCAGACCTGATCCGCCTCGTCCAGGCAGACCTCGATGAAGTGGTTGCCACCACCCAGGGTACCCATCTGGTTTATCCAATTCGAGAATTTGCCGAAGGTCTTTAGCAGTTGCGGATGCCTGGCAGTCATGGCGCCGAGTTGGGTAGCAAAGGGCAAGGCCGCATCCGTCAGGGCGCGGTCGTCCGGATGCTGGGCGTGGCCCACCGGCACATCGCGGCTGATCTGGTCGAAGATCCTGCGCAGAGACTTCTCGTCGAGGTCGTTGGCGGTGAGCGAGGTCTGCACCGCCGCCATGCCACAGCCGATGTCCACCCCCACCGCCGCGGGGATGATGGCCTGGTGAGTGGCGATGACGCTACCGATGGTAGCCCCGATCCCTCCGTGCACGTCGGGCATGGCCGCCACATGGCGATGAATGAAGGGCAATCTTGAAACATTAACCAACTGTGCCCGTGCATAGGCATCCAACTGGTCCGTCCAAACCTTGACGGGTCTTTCACCCTCGGTGATGACTTGCTTGATGGGCATGACTTGGTTGCCGGGCGCCGGACATGTCGCGGCAGGGTAATGAAGGGTACAGATCCGTCAGGGTACCACCTGTTCACG
>CAZFZB010000037.1:19465-23005 GCA_964523415.1 uncultured Chromatiaceae bacterium
GCAATCCATAAGGAGGGTCACTGAATTCCTGGCCCTTTTCGGTCAGATCTTGGTTAATCTCCCTTGGGCGAGCCCGGTTAGAGAGACGTGGAGCCCCCCTGAAGGATGAACCTCATGGGCGTAATGAGGAAGCTATTTCAAATCACCCCGAAGGCTCAGTCCCAACGGTCGTCACGCACCTCCACCCAGCCATCCCGTACCCGCACGGGCAGGATGGCCAAGGTCTCATAGGCTGGGGGGGCGGTGACTGCGCCTGTTCTCAGGTCGAAGCAGGCACCATGGCGAGGGCAGGTAATCTCGAAACCCGTCAGTTCGCCGCTGGCCAATTCGCCGCCATCGTGAGTGCAGGCATCCTCGATGGCATGCAGGCCATCTTCGATATGGAATACAGCTACTCGCACCCCGTCCACATCGACTACCCGGCGGCTGCCAGGCGGGAATTCCGCCAGAGGCGCTACTGGAGTCCAGGCGTCCATCAGAACAGCCCCAGTTCCAGGCGGGCCGACTCGCTGATCCGGCTCTGACCCCAGGGAGGCTCCCAGACCAGTATCACCTCGGCGCGGCTGACCCCTTCCACCCTCTCCACAGCGGCTGCCACCAGGGCGGGGAAGCTCTTGGCCACAGGGCATGCCGGGGCAGTGAGGGTCATGCGGATTGCCACCATGCCCACATCGTCGATGTCCAGCCCATAGATGAGCCCCAGGTCGTAGATGTTGACCGGGATCTCAGGGTCTCGGATCTGGCGCAAGGCCTCGATCACACGTCCCCTTAGGTCACCCCCCGGCGGCTGTCGAGGGGATCGGAATCGGTGCATCATGTCCATGGCGGTACTCTCACGGTTGGGGGCACCAGGCCACCGGTTCTTCGGTGGTCACGGTTCCGTCCTGATTTTCCAGGGCCGCTTGAAGGGTGTGCCAGGCCAGGGTGGCGCACTTGACGCGCATGGGAAATTCCTTCACGCCCTCCAACACCTTCAGCTTGCCCACGTCCTCGGCGGGGCCCTCCTCGGCCAGCATAGAGTGCACACGCTGGAATAGCCTGCCCGCCTCCGCGATGGACTTTCCCTTGACGGCCTCGGTCATCATGGAGGCGGACGCCATGGAGACGGCGCAGCCCGCCCCCTCGAAGCCAACTTCGGTAATCACGCCGTCCTCCACCTTGAGATGGACCTGCACCTCGTCGTCGCAGAGGGGGTTGAAGCCGTGGGCATGGCGGTTGCTGCCCGGTGGGTTCTCCGGGAAATGCCGGGGATGACGGTTATGTTCCAGGATCACCTCTTCGTAGAGGTCGCGCAGATCGCCGTTCATGCTGTTTCCTCCTGGCCTGCCTGCCGGGAAAGGGCCAAATGCAGCCTTGGCATGAACCAGTCGCGCAACTGAACTTCATCCAGGAGGCTGAGGGCTTCATTAGCAAACCCCTGCAGTAGCAGTTGCCGCGCCTCGGCGGCAGCGATGCCACGGCTCTTTAGGTAAAACAAGGCATTAGGGTCGAGGTTGCCGACGCTGGCAGCGTGACCGCACTTCACATCATCGGCGTAGATCTCCAGCCAGGGCATGGCATCCACCTCGGCATGGGGGGAAAGAAGCAGGCCACGGCAGGACTGTCCAGCATCGGTTTGATGGGCGTTGCGGTCCACCCTCACATGGCCGTTGAAGATAGCCCGGCCACGGCCCTGGGCCATACCCCGGTAGCTGATACGGCTGGAGGTACGGGGCGCATCGTGATCCACCTGCAGGTGCAGGTCGGTATGGCGGCGGCCATCGGCCAGATCGAAGGCGTCGATACGGATTGCAGAGTCAGGACCAGCGAGCATGACCCTCAGGTCATGACGTGCCAGAGCTCCCCCCATGCCAAGGTGCAAGGCCCGGTACTCGCTGTTCCGCTCCAGTCGGACAGCGGTCAGTCCGGTATGGGTGGCGGTAGCGCCTTCTTCCAGGACCCTGATGTGGGTGAGTCGGGCATCAACCCCCAGCAGGATTTCGGTGACGGCATTCTGCCAATAGTGTTGACGGCCCTGACCCAGGTAGTGTTCGACCAGCACGGCCTCGGCGCCCCTTTCCAGTACGGCCAGGGTGCGGGGGTGCAGCATGGCATCCGCCTCCGTAACACCATAGAAGGCGAACAGGGGCAACTCCAGGCGCTGTTGGGCGGGGACATAGAGGCAGGCGCCGTCTTGCCAACAGGCCAGATTAAGGTTGGCCAAGCTTGGATCGCCCGCCAGACGGTTGAGATGCTGGCGAATGTGCAGGGTATCTGCCAGGTGGCCCAGGGTACCCGCGAACTGATGAGGAGGGTAGCCGCCCCGACAGACCTGTTGGCCATTCTGAAAGGCCAGGACGTGGCCTGGGAAGCAAGCGACCTCCCGGCAGAGGGTCTCGTCTGGATCCGGCGCGGGCGGGTGCAGCGCCGCCCGTTCCAGATACTCCAGGGATGTGTACTTCCATGCCTCCTGACCGCTGTTGGGCAAGCCACTGGCCAGGAAGCCATCCAGGGCCCGGTGTCGGTCAGCGACCAGCCAGTCCGGAACGGCGAGGTGAGTCAGGGTATCGGTCAAGGTGGCGGAGGTGATCATAGGGAACCCTCCTCGCCATCTTCCTTGCCATTAAGCCAGCCATAACCCTTTGCTTCGAGTTCCAGGGCCAGATCATGGCCACCGCTGCGGACGATGCGGCCATCGGCCAGCACGTGTACCTGGTCAGGGACTATATGTTCCAACAGGCGCTGATAGTGGGTCACCAGGACAATGGCCCGCTCGGAGTCGCGCAGGCTGTTGACACCACGGGCGACCACCTTGAGGGCATCGATATCGAGGCCAGAGTCGGTCTCGTCGAGCAGGGCGAGGCGGGGCTCCAGCACCGCCATCTGCAGGATCTCGTTGCGTTTCTTCTCGCCGCCAGAGAAGCCCTCGTTCAGGGATCGATAGAGGAAGCTCTCATCCATTTCCAGCAGAGCCAGACGGCTTTTGAGGTACTCCAGGAAATCGAAGGCATCCATCTCGGCCTCGCCACGCGCCCGGCGCAGGCCATTGAGGGCGGTGCGCAGAAAGTTGGCGTTGGCCACCCCCGGGATCTCCAGGGGGTACTGAAAGGCCAGGAAGAGACCCTCACGGGCACGCTCCTCGGGAGGGAGGTCAAGCAAGTCGCTGCCTAGAAAGTCCACACTGCCCTGGGTGACCTCGTAGCCATCCCGTCCCGCCAGGAGTTGGGCCAGGGTGCTCTTGCCTGAGCCGTTGGGACCCATAATGGCATGCACCTCACCGGGCTTGATGTCCAGATCGATCCCCTTGAGGATGGGTTTGTTGTTGATCGATACGTGCAGATCACTGATGTTGAGCATATCTTTCTCCTCTAAGCCCTTTCACCCGACCGCCCCTTCCAGACTCACCGCCAGCAACTTTTGCGCCTCTACGGCGAACTCCATGGGCAGTTCCTTGAACACCTCCTTGCAAAAGCCATTGACGATGAGGTTCACCGCATCCTCCTCGGACAGGCCCCGACTCTTCAGGTAGAACAACTGGTCCTCGCCGATGCGGCTGGTGGT
>CAZFZB010000038.1:0-5745 GCA_964523415.1 uncultured Chromatiaceae bacterium
CCAATTCAGGAGGCTATTAGCCAGCCAGAGGGCCCAGGCGAGCATCAGGAGTCGATAGATCCAAAGGGGTACCGAGATGACCCAGGGCTGAGGCAGGGTATCGCCAGCGCGGTCCTGATACCAGAGGAGTTGGGTGGCCTGGGAGCCATTACCGGCGATCTGCATGGCTGGTTGCCCCAGCAGGCCCTCGGCCACCGCCATAGCCAGGGCGCTCAACGCCTGGAGGCTGAGTATTACCAGGCCGATCTGAACCAGATTGAAGATGTTGTTACTCAGGGAATGGCCTTTGGCTCCGCGCCAGGCAAGCGCCAGCAACCAACCGACGACCAGGATGGCACCTAGGGGAGGCGCCTGACTGAGCCCCAGCATCAGCAGGCCCCATTGCCAGAAACTGGCTGGGCTGAGCGGTACCCGGCCCAAGACCAAGGCGAACAGTATGATCAGCGGGATCAGGCTCCAGAATAGCACCGCCGGTCCCAGGGTTGGACCCCTCAGCCATAGCACCCAGCGGTCCAAACCCAATTCAATGCGCGTGGTGGCATTGACGCTGGGCATCCCGAGACCGATGGCGGGTGTGACAAAGCGGGTATCGATGCCAACCTCCTGAATCCAGGTCAGCACCGACCTCTGAGTACCCGGGTGGACTGGCACCAAGACTTGTCCATCTTCCAGACGGATGGGCTGGGCCACGCCATCCAGGGTGACAGACTGAAGCCGGGCACCCGCGGGCAGGGTTACCCGTTGCCGGCCTCCCCGTGAGGCGCGCAGGTCTAGGGTCAGGATGGCCTCCGTGGTGCGATCCCCCGGTCGCAGGCGCAGATCACTGGCATCTACCGTCAGGCTGGCCCCTGGTGCCCCCACGGGCCGGCTGATGGTGAGGTTCAGGGTCTCCCCTGCCCAGGGCCGCCATTCCGGCAACCATAGGCCCACTGGACTCTGATGGTGGATCGGGGCCAGCCCCGCAAATTCAACATGCCAGAGGGGGCTGGCGTCCAGGTTCCAGATTTCGTTCCAGTCCCGGGTTATCGGGGCCGTCAGGGTCAGGGTATCCTTGGGTTCCAGCCTGGATTCCCAGACCAACTCCTGCTGGCCACCGGGCAGATTGGCGGTGAGACGGCCATCAGCCACATTGAGGCCGGGGGTAAGTACGGCCTCCCCCATCAGCAGAGGAATCTCGACCCGGATAGGCTCGTCCGCTGGGGTCAGGCGCCTCAGGCGCGTCTCTACCTGCCATGAGAGGCCAAGCCTCAGGGTGCGATCCACCTCCAGAAAGGGGGCAAGCGCGGCGGTTTCCCTCCGACCTGGGATGTTGGTCTCAACCTCTCCCCCGGCCCCAATGGTAGCCTCAGCACCCGCCTCCCGGACCAGTTGGAGCTGGACCTCCGGGACGCCATTGTCACCCAAGCCGGAAAGACGCCAACCCTCGGTGTTGGCCTCAACCCGGTGCGGCCTGAGGGGCAAGGGCAGAGCGATTCGGTCCCGGGCAGGTAGAGCCCCGGCGAGGCTGATGCGATGCCGGCCCGCCGACACCAACACCCAAGGATACCCCTCATCATCGCGTAATAGGGCCTGAGCGGGGTGATCGTCGACCTCTACTTGGGAGGGCAGCCATTGGCCGGCCTGGGCCGGCAAGGGCAATCCGACCCGATCCTGGGCATCGATCTCCAGGTCCATCCGCAGGGTCTTGGGACTGGCGGTCAGGGTGAGGCGGGTGATCTCGGCGCACTGGGGATGGCAATCCGGCGGCGCCAGAAGGCGCGCCTTGAGTTCGTTGAGCAATTCGGGACTGGGGAAATCACTGGCCTGGGCGTTGGGCACGCCGGCGATCGTCAGCATGACCAGGAGTAAACCGCCACCCAGACACCGCCAGCCAGTCTTGAGCCTAGTCAGGCCACCCATGAGAAGCAGGGCCAGACCCAGCATCAGAACCACCCGTAATACCCCCAGGAGAAGATTGCCAGTGGGCGGAATCAGGAGGAGTCGCATTTCCTGACCACTTTGAACCGGCCCTTGCCAGGTCAAGGCCACCTGGTTCCAACTCCAGGTCGGCATGCCGGGTCCAGTCTGGGTCAGGGCATCGGGATCGATACGGTTGCTGTCCTGATGCGGGCCGGAGGAGCTACCCGGCTGGGAGGATTTGAAACGTGGCTTGGGTTCGGACAGTCTCGCATTAGCTCGGGAAGCCGAATCTAAGATTGCCACCTCCTGCTCCACCAGGGTGGCCGCAGGGGCCATCGCCTTGATTTGGTCATCCATCTGGTCATGGGCTCGGGCCGACTGCGCCAGGTTGGGACTCTCCAGTTGAGGATAGAGGCCGAGCCTTAGTTGCTGAGCCATGAAGGGCAGGGCGACGATTGCCAGGGCCAGGATGGACATCAGGCGATAGGCCCTTACCCAGCGTGACAGGGTGCCCGTCGGCAGGACTCGCATCAAGGCGATGGCAGCCAGGAGGTTGAGCCACACAAATTGAGGCGCATCGGGTTCCTGCCAGATCAGCGCCAGGGCGACCAGGGCCAGGGTAGCGGTAACCCAGCCATAAAGTCGCCCCACAGCCAGGGTGATAACCAGAACCACGAAAAAATCAAGAAGGGTCCAGGTGGCCAGCCAACTGCCCTGGGCCTGATCCACACCGAGGGCGGCAAAGAGACGCCAACCTGGCGGTAGATTCAATACCGCGCCGACCTGGTTGAAATCCTGCTGCCAGCCCGTTACTGACAGGGACGAGCCATAAGGCAGGCGACTTTCGGCCCTCAGATCGAGTTGGCCGCGCCGAACCTCTACGCCCAAGGCACCGGAAACCGGATCAAGGGTGATCGACTGGGGCTCGCCGTCGATATCGACCCGCCCCAAGGTCATGCCCTCGCCGGTGTCGAGTCTCCAGCCTTGGGTCATGGTCCCCCCGATCTTGTCCCGCACACTGTAGCCCTGGCCATCGAAGTCGAGCCATATCTGGCGATGCAGTTTCAGCCGGTCCGGCTCCGGAAGCGGGTCACCGCGCCGGATTACATTGAAATTCAGGGTCGCGCCCGCGCTCAGAAGAAAGGCGGGAAGGGACTGCCACTCCTTGGGGAGCTCGGTCTGGCGGGGGTCCACCGCAGATGCACCCAGGATCTCGATCAGACGGATCGCGGGGTTAGACTGGTAGACCCAAATCTCCTCCAGCGGCCAGGGCTCAGGATGGGGGTCAAAGGAGAAGGCGGCCCGCTCACCCTCATAGCGGGCCTGGATTTCCAGAACCCAATGACCTGGTCGCGCTTGTAGGAGCAGCCGGCCATCGGGCTCCAGATGCGCGGCCAGGGGGCTCTGCATCGCCATAGGGATGGTGCCTTCCGGCAGGATTGCGGGAAGGGCAAGCTCCCGAGGACTGCCGGCGATATCGAATACCAGACGCGTGGTCAACCGCATCGGCACCCCCTCCTCCAGGCGCCGAAAGACCCGGAGTCGCAGGCTGTCCTCGGGGATGGAGGCCCTGGGGACCGTGGGGCCCGTCGCCGAGAGCCAGACCTGGCCCTGGTCGTTCAGCAGAGGAAAGGGAATCGGGGTACCCTTGATGCTCAATGCCAACAAGGCCAACTGGGGTGGCAGGGTCAAGGCCGTTGGCAGCCTATCCCAGAGGAAGCGACCCTGGAGGTTATGTTGGCCCGGTCCCAACCAGACGACGGGCCGACCCTTGCGGCTAACTACCGGCACGGGCTGATCCCCGAGCAGCACCGCCTGAGGCCAGTGCTCGCCATCCCCCGGCAAGGAAAGGGGTTGGTCTGCGAAGGTCTCGACCCCCAAGGTAAAGGTTCCGCCGGTATCTTCGAGGGCGAGTCTCAGGGTGGCAGGCCACACGCAGGGTCTTGCCCCGGAATCGCCCGTGAGCCTAGGGCAGGTGTGGCCGGGATCATTCCACAGGACCCAGTCGGTCCAATCCTGCAAAGGCCCCGGTACCTGACTGGGGCCCACGGGATTGGCGTGGACCTGACCCAATAGCAGGGCCCAGCCAAGCCACAGAGCGACAAAGAGCCGATGGGTCATACCTCAAGATCCTGAGGGGGATAAATGCATAAGTCTAGCTGCTGCGACCACCGCCTGCCCGAGGGCAAGACCCCCATCATTGGTGGGGACCTGGTGATGGGTTAGCACCCGCAGTCCTTGTTGGCGCAGGCCTTGGGCCAAGGCCTCAAACAGGGTCTTATTCTGGAAGACGCCGCCGGAGAGGGCGACGGTGGCCAGGCCCAATCTGGAGGCCAGCCGCCTGGCGAGATCGGCGGCACCCTGGGCGAGCCCGAGATGGAAGCGTGCGGCTATGGTACACCGGTTTTGCCCGCTGGCCAGGTCATGCAGGAGTGCTTGCCACATGGGTGCCGGGTCCAGCAACCACCGATCTTCCTCCGCCATCAGTCCGAAGGGATAAGCAGCGATCGTATCTCCATCAAGGGCCCCGCGCGCCAGGGTCTCCAACTCGATCGCAGCCTGACCCTCGTAGGCGATATAGTCCCGGCAGATACCCAGGGCGGCGGCCACGGCATCGAAGAGGCGGCCGGCGGAGCTGGTCAGGGGCGAGTTGAGACCCCTGGCCATCATGGTGTCCAGGGTAGCGAGGGGTTTGGCGGTCAGAAAACGGGTCAGTTCCAGCCTTGGATAGGTGGCAGCATAGGTCTCCCAACCCATGCAGGTGACAATCTGGGCATAGAGGTTGCGCCAGGGCTCCCGTACCGCCCGAGCTCCCCCCGGCATGGGCACGGGGCGGAGATGCCCGAGGCGCTCCCAACCCCGGTAATCGGCGAGGAGGAATTCGCCGCCCCAGATGCTGCCGTCCTCCCCCCAGCCCAGGCCATCGAAGACGAGGCCCAATACCCTGCCTCTGGCCAGGGGCCAAGCCGCGTCCACCAGGACACTTGCAAGGTGGGCGAAATGATGTTGTACCGCGATAACCCCGATTCCTAACTCCGCCGCTAGGGCACGGCCCACCCAAGCGGAACGGTAATCCGGATGGCAATCCAGGGCGATGGTCATTGGCTGGTGTTGGAAGAGTTGCCGGTAAAGATCGATGGCGCGCTCAAACTCGGCGGCGGTGCGGGCATCCTCCAGATCGCCCAGGTGCTGGGACAGGATGGCCTGACCTGGGCGCAACAGACAGATAGTATTCTTGAGTTCACCCCCCAAGGCCAGAACGGAGGGCGCGGCCTCGAAGCCAGGGGGCAGCGGGATCGGAGTTGGGGCCAAACCCCGGGCCCACCGTAGCGGCCGGGGTGCGCCATCCATGACCCGCATCACCGAATCATCCACG
Organism: uncultured Chromatiaceae bacterium; assembly: GCA_964523415.1. Lineage (GTDB taxonomy): Bacteria > Pseudomonadota > Gammaproteobacteria > Chromatiales > Chromatiaceae > M0108. The sequence continues at coordinate 5,276 of CAZFZB010000038.1, forward strand.
CGATTGAGGATATCCCGATCATGGAGCAGCAACACATCTGCCAGCCCCGCCAGGCGTTGTCGGGCCTCATCGTTGGCGATGCATTGGGGCTCCTCGCTGCGGTTGCCACTAGTCATGACCAGGGGCCGCTCCCAATCCTGAAGCAGGAGGCGATGTAACGGGCTATAGGGGAGCATGAAGCCAAGGGTGGTTTGACCCGGGGCGACCTGCGGCGCAACCGGATCCACAGCCGTTGCGCTTCGGTCCCCCGACGGAACCGCCAGTCCATCCGGATTCGGGGCTGCAGCCCTGGTCACCCCAATGGCCTCCAGCAGCACTATGGGTGCCGCCGGGCTCGCCAAAAGGCGGGCCTCCACCTCGTCCAGGCGCGCATAGCGACGAATCACCTCCAAGTCACGCGCCATGAGGGCGAAGGGCTTGCCATAGCGGCCTTTGCGGTGGCGCAACAGGGTGACTGCCTGGGAGTTGCA
>CAZFZB010000038.1:5845-22758 GCA_964523415.1 uncultured Chromatiaceae bacterium
GGACAGGCGATGGGCTGGGCATGGAAGCGCCGGTCGGCCGGATCCTCGTATTCGCGCCGACATTCCGGACAGAGAGTGAATGACGCCATGCTGGTGTTGGCACGATCGTAGGGGATGGCGCGAACGATGCTCAGGCGTGGGCCGCAATGGGTGCAGTTGGCAAAGGGATAGCGATAACGCCGATCCGCCGGGTCCGCGATCTCACCGGCACAGGCGGCGCAGGTGGCGGCATCCGCCACCACCCCGGTGGCAATGGGCCCGGCATCGCTGGCCAGGATGTGAAAGCCCCCCTCGGCCAGGGGCTCGGTCAGCGGAGCCTGCTCCAGGGCATCGATGCGGGCTAGGACAGGACATTCCGCAACCAGGCGACGGCAGAAGACATCCAACTCCGGCGGCTTACCCTGGACACGGATCAGCACCCCTTCCCCATCATTACGCACATCCCCCGCCAATCCCAACTCCCGGGCCAGCCGCCAAACGGTAGGCCGAAAGCCGACCCCCTGTACCAGGCCACGCACCCGGATGCGCTTTACCTCCAGGGGACGACGCTCATCTACCAACAGGGGAATCCTGACTAACAGCGCGTTGGCTCTGATTGACCCGATAAAAACCCAGTACTGGCCTCGCCTACAGCCAGCCCCTGCGTTTAACCCAAAGGATGGGGATAACGGCGGCGGCAGCGATGACGCTCAAGGCTACAGGGTAGCCCCAAGCCCATTTCAACTCCGGCATATTCTCAAAATTCATGCCGTAAATTCCGGCGATAAGGGTTGGAGGCAGGAAAATCAGGGCAGCGACGGAGAAGATCTTCAACAGGCGATTCTGCTCCATGTTAATGAAACCCTGGGTGGCATTGAGCAGAAAATCCGCCTTCTCCGAGAGAAAGTCGTTATGAGGCATCAATGAATCGATATCGAGCAGCATTTCAGCAGCAAGCTTGCGATACCTTTTGGACATACTGGGCAGACGAACCAAAAAGCGGATATCCCGCTGAGCGTCCATGAGACTGAGGCGAATCTTGCCAATCAGGTCCTCCTGATCCGCCAGGCCATCTACGGCATCCTCCAAGTCCTGGCTGCGTCGGCCCAATACCTGCTGCTGGATGTCCGAGAGGGTAAGATAGGCCTGCTCCGTTTCGTCGCCCAAGCCCTCGACCTTGATGTCCTGCAGAGCCAAAAGAATCTCGAGGGGCTCTACCAAAGGTTTCATGCCGAGTTTATTACGACGACGCAACAGGCGCGGGTGGGGCAGGACCTGGGAGCAAAGGGATACCAACCGCTCACCGTCATAAAGAAAGGCGGTATTGGTGTTGCGCGGTTCACCCTCCGGACGGTGGAAAAAAAGGCAGTTGAGTTGGAACCCCTGTTCGGAATCCAGGTGGAAGGAACCCGATTCCAGTTCCTCAAGTTCCCGCATTTTGGGCAAGGGCAACTTACAGAAAGGCCTGACCAGAGTCAGTTCTTCGGGCTTGGGTTTCACCAGCTCGATCCACTGGGCCTCGGCCAGCCACTGGCCCTCATCCTCAACCTCCGGCTTGAGATTGATGAGCCGTTGATCCTGTATACGATAGGCCTTCAGCATGCCAGGGGCTCCGCCCCCCGACCCATGGCCCCTGACAGGCGCGCCTGATCCGTTGTGAAGGGTTCCAGGCCGATGCATCCCCGGCCCAGGGCAGCCAGGACCTCCAGGGCCCAGGCGGGGAGATGGGGATGGAGACCATAGTGAATCCAGAGCCCAGCCCGGCGATCCAGAAGGATGCCCGCCTCCCGCAGAACGGCAAGGTGGCGGGAGATCTTGGGTTGGGACAGGTCCAGGGCCGACGTGAGATCGCAGACACAACGCTCTCCGCTCGGCAACAAGAGCATGAGAATACGCAACCGGGTAAGGTCGGCAAGGACGCGGGTCAGCTGTTCCGGGGAAGGGGGCATGGAGGACGCCTGGGTGACCTGGATCGATAGGGGATTGTGCCACGAAGCGGGGGCTAACCCAATGGGGGCGGGCCCTGGAACTGGGCCCGATACGACAAGGTTCTGGCCCCACGGGCATTCTGCCAAGCAGAACGCCGGCCATTGGCCGGCGTTTCCATGGCATGGGGGCAGGCCTTAGCGACCGGAAAGCATCAAACCGGTCATGAGCTTGTTGAGCCGGCCCACGAAGGCGGCGGGATCATCCAACTGGCCACCCTCGGCCAGTTGGGCCTGGTCAAAGAGAATCATAGCCAGATCATCGAAGCGCCCCGCATCGCCCTCGGACTCCAGACGCTTCACCAGTAGATGATCCAGATTCACCTCAAGGGTCGGCTTGGACGCAGGGGCATTCTGGCCCACGGACTTGAGAACCCTCGCCAGGTTGGCGCTCATATCGTACTCGCCCACCACGATGCAGGCGGGAGAATCGACCAGACGGGTGCTGGCACGCACGGTGTCTACCCGGTCACCAAGGGCCTCCTTAAGGCGTTTGAGGAGGTCGCCATGTTCCTCCGCCGCCTTCTCGCGAAGCTCCTTCTCATCCTTGTCGGCCAGGTTACCCAGGTCCAGATCGCCCTTGGTAACGGACTGCAGATGCTTGCCCTTGTACTCGGTCAGCGAGGACACCAGCCATTCATCCACCCGATCAGAGAGCAATAATACCTCGACACCCTTCTTGCGGAAGACCTCCAGGTGGGGGCTATGACGGGCGGCGGCGGGGGTATCAGCGGTGATGAAGTAAATCTTGTCCTGACCTTCCTTCATACGTTCGATGTAGGTATCCAGGGATTCGCTCTGGTCATCCCCCTCCTGGTGGGTGGATGCGAAACGCAGCAGGCCGGCAATGCGCTCACGGTTGGGGAAGTCCTCCCCTGGACCCTCCTTGAGGACCTTGCCAAACTCCTTCCAGAATTCCTGGTACTTCTCCTTCTCGTCCTTTGCCATAGTCTCCAGCAGGCTCAAGACCCGCTTGATGTTGGCACCGCGAATGGTGTCTATCTTGCGATTATGCTGCAGGATCTCGCGGGAGACGTTCAGGGGCAGATCGTCAGAATCCACCACGCCCTTGACGAAGCGCAGGTAGTGGGGCATGAGCTTTTCCGCCTCGTCCATGATGAAGACGCGGCGGACATAGAGTTTGACGCCGTGTTTCTGGTCGCGATCCCACAAATCCCAAGGGGCGCGTTTGGGGACGAACAGCAGGGCACTGTACTCGTTGGTACCCTCGACCCGGTTATGGACCCAGGCCAAAGGCTCCTGGAAATCGTGGGAGATGTGCTTGTAAAAATCCTGATATTCCGTCTCGGTCACGTCGGCCTTGTTACGCATCCACAGGGCCGTGCCCTGATTGACGCGCTCCCACTCGACGATGGCCTGGGCCGCCTCCTGGTCTTCTTCGGCGCCCTCCTCTTTCTCGCTGCCGTAGGATTCCTTCTTCATCTCCACTGGCAGGGCAATGTGATCGGAAAACTTGGAGACGATGCTGCGCAGCCGCCAAGGCTCGAGGAATTCCTTTTCATCTTCCTTGAGGTGCAGGGTCACCTGGGTACCGCGCTCCGAGACCTCGAGGGTCTCGATTTCGTACTGGCCGCGACCGTCGGAGGACCAACGCACGCCATGCTCGGGCCCGAGACCGGCACGACGGGTGACGAGGCTGACCTTATCGGCGACGATATAGGCAGAGTAAAAGCCGACGCCAAACTGGCCGATGAGGGCGCTATCCTTGGTCTGGTCACCCGTCATGGCCTCCAAGAAACGGCGAGTGCCGGAACTGGCGATGCTGCCGATGGTATCCATGACCTCCTGACGGCTCATGCCGATGCCGTTGTCACTCACGGTCAGGGTGCCTGAGGCCTTGTCAACCTCGATCCGGATACGCAGATCTGGATCCTCCGCCAGCAGCCCGTCGTCCGTAAGGGCCTCGAAACGCAGCTTCTCGCCCGCATCCGATGCGTTGGAAACCAGTTCGCGCAGGAAGATTTCCTTGTTGGAATAGAGAGAACGGATGACCAGGTCGAGTACTTGGCTCACCTCGGCCTTGAATTCCAGGGTTTCCTTATGGGCCTCTACAGTCATGGGGATCTATACCTTCTGTTGGGGTCGTGGGTGGTGTCAGGTCGGTGGCCAGGGCGCTACAATGGGCCCCCTTACCGGGCCTATCCTGAACAAGGTTATCAGGGCGCCGGAATAAGGGCCGATTCAAACAACTTCAAGGGGTTTTCACCGATGGAGCCGAAAGTCGTCGCCACCCAGCCCTTCCAGGGGCAGCGTCCGGGCACCTCCGGGCTGCGCAAGAAGGTCAAGGTCTTTCAAGAGCCTGGTTACCTGGAAAACTTCGTCCAGGCCATATTCGATACCCAGAAGGAGCTAACCGGTGGCGCCCTGGTCCTTGGTGGCGACGGCCGCTATTACAATCGTACCGCCATTCAGATCATTTTGCGCATGGCGGCCGCCAACGGCGTTGCCAGGGTCCTGGTGGGCCGCGGTGGCATCCTCTCGACGCCAGCCGCCTCCCACCTCATTCGCAAGTACGGTACCCAAGGCGGCATAGTCCTGTCTGCCAGCCATAACCCGGGCGGACCGGACGAGGACTTTGGCATCAAGTTCAATGCGGCCAATGGTGGGCCGGCCAGCGAGTCGATCACCGAGGCCATCTACAAGCGTACACAAAACCTCGACCGTTACCGCATCCTGGATGCCGCCGACCTCGATCTGGACACCCTGGGCGCAGGACAGATCGGCAAAATGCGGGTGGAGGTCCTGGACCCGGTGGCCGACTACGCCGACCTGATGGCAAGCCTCTTCGACTTTGATGCTATTCGCCGCCTCTTCGCCAATGGCCACTTCCGCATGAAGATGGATGCCATGCACGCCGTCACCGGCCCCTATGCGACCGAAATCCTTGAGAGACGCCTCGGCGCCCCCACAGGTACCGTAATGAAGGGCGTGCCCCTGGAGGATTTTGGCGGGGGCCACCCTGATCCCAACCTGGCGCACGCCCAGGAACTGTTGGCCCTGTGCCAAGGTCCGGACGGGCTGGACTTCGGCGCGGCCTCCGATGGCGATGGCGACCGCAACATGATCCTGGGACACGACTTCTTCGTCACTCCCAGTGACAGCCTGGCGGTTCTGGCCGCCAACGCCCACCTGGTACCAGGCTACGCGGACGGCATCATGGGTGTGGCCCGCTCCATGCCTACCAGCCAGGCCGCCGATCGGGTCGCGAAACGGCTTGGCATTGCCTGCTACGAAACCCCCACCGGCTGGAAGTTTTTCGGCAACCTCCTCGATGCCGGCCGCATCACCCTCTGCGGCGAGGAGAGCTTTGGGAGCGGCTCCGACCATGTCCGGGAAAAGGACGGACTCTGGGCCATCCTCTTCTGGCTCAACCTGCTAGCGGTTCGCCAGGAATCCGTTTCATACATCGTCCAAAACCATTGGCGTCGTTACGGTCGCAACTATTATACCCGTCATGACTACGAGGCCGTGGACGCCCCGGCCGCCGAGGCCCTCATGGACCGTTTGCGTGCCCAACTTCCGACCCTGCCCGGCAAGTGGCTCGGAGACTTTAAGGTGACCTACGCCGATGACTTCGCCTACACGGATCCGGTGGATGCCAGCCGCTCGGAGAGTCAGGGCATTCGCATCGGCCTGGAGGGCGACTCGCGCCTCATCTTCCGCCTCTCCGGTACCGGCACCGAAGGGGCCACCCTCCGCGTCTATCTGGAATCCTACGAACCCGATCCGACCCGGCATGGCCAGGATCCGCAGGAGGCCCTGGCGCCCCTGATTCTCATCGCCAATGACCTGGCCCAAATCCAGACCCGCACGGGGCGGGCGGCACCAGACGTCATCACCTGAAAATTGGATCCTGCCTGGGATCAAGGGTACAGATGAGAGGGTTAGCCATCAGCCCTCAGGGCAAATTGAGCAATCAGCCCAATCACCCTGACCCGGATCAAAAAATAGTCCCGCCGATCCTTGCCCGGACCCGGATGCGGAGCTATCCTCTTCTCTAAACCATAATCGGCGCTGGCCTGGGGCCAGCGCCCCAAAAAGAATTGGCATCCTCCGCCACCATCCACACCCTTGCTGCCGGCACGTATCCTGACAGGAGGCATAATGAGCCTAAACCCCAGCCGTCGCGAATTCCTTCGGACCCTGGCCCTGGGATCCGCGGGCCTGTTACTAACCCCGCCCCTAACCCTGGCGCCCCTCCGCCAGGCTCAGGCGGCCTATGGCGGTCTGCAAGGCCGTGTCGTCAACCACATCGCCAGTCTGCGCGCCCAGGGGCTGATTGGCGCCGGGGACAAGGTCTCTTGGTCCGTCTATGACTTCACCGGCCGCCAGAAGCTAGTTGCCATCAACGAGGATATCCCACGCCAGGCGGCGAGCATGATTAAGCCCTTTGTCTGCCAGGCATGGTTCTATCAGGCCAGCCAGACGCCCAGGATCACTTACACCCAAGAGATCCGCAAAACCATGGAGCGCATGATTCGGTCCAGTTGCAACAAATCCACCAACCGCCTCATGACCCTGGTGAGTCAGAACGCCAGCAACCGGGGACCCTCCGATGTGGAGCGTGTTCTCAGACAGAATGGTCCGGACATCTTCCAGGATATCCGCATCGTGGAACAGATTCCGGCGGGAGGGCGCACCTACCGCAACCTGGCCTCCGCAGGTGACTACCACCGCTTCCTAGCCGCTTTATGGCAAAACCAGTTGCCCTACGCGGGGGAGATGCGCGCCCTGCTCTCCCTGCCGAATCGTGATCGCATCGTCGATGGCGTGGACGCCATTCCCGACAACGTCCTCGTCTACGACAAAACGGGTTCCACCTCCATGCTCTGTGGCGACATGGGCATCGTGGTGGCACCAGGGGAATACGGCGGCAGTTATCCCTACACCTTCGTCGCCATTATCGAAAGCCCCTTCCCCGTCAAAAAGTACTTCGGCTGGATGAAACAACGCGGCAATGCCATCCGCTCCGTGTCCAATCTGGTTTACCAGGATATGAAGGATCGCTATCAGCTGGCCTGAGCCAGCCCGGTGAGTTCCGGGTTCGGTGGGATCAGACCTCGTATCCCCCGGGATCGCGGATCAGCTCCAGAGGGTCGGTCAGGGCCTCCGGTCGTTCCGCGAAGCCCTGGCGCAAAAAGCGGGTCCAAATCACGAATTGAACGATTGCCCACAGCATGGCGCTGCCGTTACGGATTTCACGGCAGCGGGCAATCAACTCCCGCACCCCATCCGGTCTGAACCAGGGTCGCAATACCGGATGGTCCGGCAAGGAGTTGTTCAATAGGCCCAACAAGGCCGTATCGAGCCAATCCCCCAAGGGCACGGAAAAGCCGCTCTTGCGGGCAAAGAGATAATCCTCGGGCAGGTAGCGACCAGCCCAGCGCTTGAGAAAGTACTTCCCAACCCCCCTTGAAACCTTCAGCCTATCCGGTAGACCCAGGCCAAATTCCACCAGGCGGTGATCAAGGAAGGGCACCCTCCCCTCCAGACCCCAGGCCATCATCATACGGTCCGCCTTGACCAGCAGGTTGTCCGGCAGGGCCTGGGTAAGATCAATGTACTGCATGCGCTGAAGGTGACTCCAGGCCTGGGGTGTTTGCTGCCAACCCTCCGTCACCAGGTGCCTGACCCCTGGTAACTGCGCCAGCAGGGTGGAGGTAAATAATTTCCGTGGCCATTCACCCCGGAAGGTGCCTCGGGTCCGAAATCCCATGGAGCCGGGCGCTAGGAGGTTCTTGAACCAGAGCTCCAGCGGCGAGCTGTGATAGCGGCCATACCCCGCGAAGACCTCATCACCGCCCTCGCCAGAAAAGACCACCTTCAATTCCTTCCCCGCGGCTTGCGCGAGCAGTGACGTGGGTAGATTGGCGTTGTCACGCATCAACTCATCCGCCGCCCAGATGGTGAGGGGAAAGCTCTGGAAGATTTCCCTTGCGGTAGGACATATCTCCTGGTGCTGGCTACCGAAACGGCTTGCAATCATCCGGGCCAGGGGGAGTTCGTCCTTTACTGAGGTACCCGGGAAGCCGACGGAGAAGGTCCTAATCGGCTTATCGGCATGTTGGCTCAACTCGGCCAACAGGACAGCGGAATCCACTCCCCCGGACAGGAAGAGCCCAATGGGAACATCCGCACGCATATGTTCGCTGATGACCACCTCCATCAGGGCATCGAAGCGTCTTGAGGCCTCCTCGAAGCCCAGGTCCAGGCGCTGCGCCTGGAGTGGCGTCCAATAGCGGTACCGGCGTGCGATCGACCCCTGCTCGATCCAGACGCATTCCCCAGGCATCACCCTTTCCACCCCTTGCAACAAGGTGGTGGGGCCCGCTGCAAATTGGGTCTGAAGATAGCGGGCCAGCCCAAGAGCATCGATGCGGGGGGGGGCATCGAGGAGTGGCAACAGCCCCTTGATCTCGGAGGCGAAGGCGACTCCCTTCTTACCCTCGGCCAGGAACAGGGGCTTGATGCCGAGGCGGTCACGGGCCAGGATCAGGCGATGGTTGACGCTATCGAATAGGGCGAAGGCGAACATCCCCAGAATCTGGTCCAGGAAACCCTCGCCGTATTCCCGATAGGCATGAAGTATTACCTCGCAATCGGAATGGGTGAGGAAGCGGTGTCCCCGGGACTCTAGCAGGGCGCGCAGCTCAATGAAGTTGTAGATCTCACCGTTTGCGATCAGGGTGAGGGTGCCGTCGGCGGTCTTCAGAGGCTGATGACCGCCGGCCAAATCGATGATGGACAGCCGGGTGTGGCCCATGCCGAATTGACCCGAGACATAGATCCCCCGGTCATCGGGACCCCGATGGGCCAGACGTTCAACCGCGGCCTCCAGGGCCCCGATCGGGACGGGGGTGCTACGATTGAAGAGGCCGACGATGCCGCACATGAGACAGATCCACTACAGGTTTCGCAGGTTGAGCGACCGGGCATAGGCGCTGGTGGCATTTTCGATTTCATAGGGCCAGGCGGCCTGCCGCAGGAAATCCCGGGCCGGCGGGTCCCGCAGGGTCGCCAGCATGGCGGCCGCCAAGGCCTGATGGTCGCCTACGGCTACCAGTGGGCCATAGCGTCCATCTTGGAGGATCTCCCGGGGTCCGCTGGGACAATCCGTCGCTATTGAGGGAACCCCCACGGCCAGCGCCTCGATCAAGGCGAAACCGAGCCCCTCCAGGGTCGAGGTGAAGGCGAAGAGGCTAGCCTGAGCCAAATAGGCCAGGGGGTTCTCCACGAATCCCGGTAGAGCCACTAAGGCCACGATGCCCAGATCCCCCGCCAGGGCCAGGAGCTTATCGCGATCCTGGCCGCGCCCTAGGATCATGAGACGGGAAGGGTATTGCCCTTGGATCAGGGCAAAGGCGCGCATCAGGGTGGGGAAATCCTTCCTCTCACACAATTCGCCGAGACCCATGATGATGGGCGGGCCGCCATCTCCAAACCAGGGATGCTGGGGGGGCTCAAAATCCTCCTCGAATACCGAGGCGGGTACCACTGGGCAAGGCACTACCTCGATCCAGTCGCGCGCGAGACCCGTGTAGGAGGCCATATCCTCCGCCACCCCCAGGGAGGTCACGATGACCCTATCGGCTAATGGATAGAGCCTGCCTGTCGAAAAGCGCGTCTTGACCCCATGGAACCAGCCGCGCCGGGCGCAATCGATAGACAGGGTCGTGCCGGTTCCCACCGCGAGAAAGGTGGTGGGGCGCACCAGACCCTGGGCCAAGGCCCGGGCCAGAATGGCCGTATGATTGATACGGTCCTTGTCGCAATAGAGGCTCAAAGGCCGCTCGCGACGCAGATAGCGGACTACCGCCGGCAAGCTGGAATAGGCGTGGGCCGTCCCCAGTTCGATGATGCGCACCCCCTCCGGTACCTCCGGAAGGTCTGGCCCATGTCTCTGAACCTTGAGCAGGTCCACCCGATAGCCGCGGCGAGCCAGGGCGGGGACGAGATTGCGAGCCAGCCGGTCCACGCCGCTGTGGCCGGAGGTTGCAAAAAATATCGCGAGATCAATGCCCATGTCTGGCATCCTAGCCCAGCGCACTCCTTATGCCACCTGGGGGATGGGGCGGCGGATCTGGCGGGCGGCGCAGGCCAGGGTCGCCGCGATAGCGGCGGCTTCCTGGTAGGGAGGATCCTCCAGAATCTCCCTCTGGGTGGCGCCGGTTGCGAGCATCTCCGGGGTGTCCGTCACCCGGATCCTGAGGCCGCGGACGGAGGGTCTGTGGCCATGGATGTGGGGGTCGAGGGTGATTCGGGGGGATTTCTCCATCGGCTGATGACCTCACATGATCTCGTCCCAGGCGACCGACTCGCCTCTTCCTCACTGACTGGGGTGAATACTACGGCATAGCCAGGCGCCAATCACGGCTAATTGCCGGCCTGGACCCTGTTGGGTGATTTTCTGCTCGTAGGGCGAGGGTTTGGTACCCCGTCAGGGCGCGGATATCGAGGCGAGTATGGCGCAAAACAGCCCCAGCAATGCCGGCCAGCCACGAGTTGATGAGGGTCGAAAGCGGCGATTGGCGTCCTCTAGCGGAGCCCTGCGCAGAAGTCCAAATAGGCCCGCGAGGCGGCTTCGCGGCCATAGGGTCGGGTAAGCTGGGCCAGCATCTCGGGGTCCGTGGGGCTGTCAAGAGCCAGCTGGAGTGCCCGGGCCAGGGCCTGGTCATCGCCTACTGGTACCAGTCCACCCATCTCGCCATCACGCAGCAGGACCCGAATCCCTTCGGTACACTCGGTCGCTACCACGGGCGTCCCCAGGGCCATGGCCTCGACCAGGACGTTGCCCAGCCCCTCCCGCACCGAGGTGAGGGCGAGCACCCGGCTGCGGGCCATGTAGGGGAAGGGGTTCGCGACGAACCCCGGGAGATGCACCTGACCCGCGACACCCAGACGCATGGCCAAACGTTCGAGGCGCCGGCGTTCCTTGCCCTCGCCGAGGATCAGCAGCCGGACCTCCCGCACCTCACGCAACCTGGCAAAGGCGCGCAACAGGGTCGGGAAGTCCTTGACCTTGCGTAACCCCCCCACTGCCAACACCAGGGAAGGCTGGTCCGCGGCCAGCCAGGGATGATCGCAAGGCGCCCTCGCCAATGTGGCCAGGTCCGGGGGTATGATGGGATTGTTCAGAACTCCGATCGGCACGTCCCGAATCTTGAAATAGTCGCGCAGATCCCGAGCCACATGCTCCGTCAGGGCCGTGATACCGTCGAGTTGCTCATAGGCCTGACGGATTTGCCGTGTCTCCCGTAAGATCTTAATAAGATTCCAGGGATGGGCAGCGAAACGTCCGGACAGGAGGGTGCCCACGGCGGCGACCAGGCGGGTATCAAGCCCCAAGCGACGTTTGACCGCCAGCCCCGCGAAATCGTCCGTAAGTTTGCCGGTCAGGAGGATATCAGGTTGCTGCTGGGGCAGATAATTGCTGAGCAGATTGGCGGGGTTACCCACCACCGGGATGATGTGCAGGCCCTGGGTCAGTTCCCTGAGGTAGGCATGGCCCGGATTGCCGACCAGGAAATGAACCTCGACACCCAGTGCGGACAGGCCCGCGGCCAGGCTGGTGAAGTTGCGCTCGACCCCCCCATCCTCAAAGTCGCTCACCAGGAGCGCGATCTTGGCAACCCTCATGGGCCTGCACCAGGCGGGGTTTCGGGTTTGACGGGAGAGGCAAACCGGAAGCTGTAGAGGATGCCGCAGAAGAGGATCAGAAAGAAGCCAAAATCCAGGTGGATAAGGCGAAAGTCATAGAGGCAAAAGAGCAAGGTCATGATGCCCCCGAGCAGCAGGAACCGAAACAGGGCGGGATCTTGAACGCTCCGCCACATCACCCTGTAGCTGTGGGCCATGAGGGCCAGGTAAAGGGCGCCAAAGATCAGGCCGGGTAGCCCGAACCGCACCCAGATCTCGATGGGGACGCTGTGCAGATGAACCCATTCCGGGGCATGGGCGCGATCATAGTCGGACCAGTCCAGCACCCCGGCCGGGACCAGGTCCAGAGGGCCCCGCGTGCCCGGCCCCCAGCCAAGCAGAGGCCGCTCCCGGATCAGGCTAACGCCTATCCGGTAGAGATTGAGCCGGGTTCCGGAGGAGGAACGATAATCGAACTGACCCGAGGCATCGGGCCGGGTCAGGGTCGCGACATCGCTCGCGATCCGATCACCACTGGTCCAGAGCACGGTGAGCATCAGGGCCAGGGTCAGCGAGGCACCGAGGAGGGACAGGCCCACTCGCCGCCGCTCCTTGCCCGGCACTGCCCCGTCGGGGCTGGCACGCAACAGCAGGGAACCCAGGATGACCAGTGCCAACCCTAGCACGGCACCACGGGTCTGCAGCACTAGCAGGATGAGGAGGAGCAAGGCCACCCCCGTGACCCAGAGCCCCCAGCCCAACAATGGCCTGGGTTGCCCCCGAAACCCAAGGCCTGTGATCTCCTTTCGAAAGCTGAAGAATCCCAACAGCGCGATGGAAACGAGAAAGCCGAGGCCCAGGGCGGTAAAGCCGAAATCACCACGGACATCGAAGCCTACCTGCCCATGCATCAAGGCGATCAGGGCCGTCACATCATCCCCATCCGACCGTAGCGCTACCCCGGTCAGCAACCCCAGGAGGGCGGCGACCAGCACCCGACGAATCCGGAGGGGGTCACCATGCAGCCACCAAGCCACGACGATGAAGAGCAGGGGTCGGGTCCAGCCCGGGATCGCAGACCACTGCTGGCGGGAAAATGCAGGGAAGAGCAACGCCGACCGCCAGGCCAGAAGGGCGGTAAGCACCACCCCAGCCACCAACAGCCACAACGCAGGTTCCCGCCGCCAGCGGACCCAGGAATTACCCCCGTCGATCAGGAATAGCAGGCTTAGCAGGGCCAGGGCCACATTGGCGATACCCGTCATGCTCCAGGCTGAAAAGGCAAAGAGGACCAGTAGCAGGTTGACCAAAGGATCCCGAAGGCTTAGGCATGGTCCTGGTGGCGGCGATGTCGATACCTGGTTGGGAATCATGAGGTCATGACACCCTTAGCAAGCCTGGGAATCAGGCGTTGGGCGTCCATGACGAGGAGGCCCTGGTGCCAATCCAGATGGTGCAGGGCAAGCCAGCCGCCCGCCTCAGTCCCGGTGGCCTGCCATACCTGGCGTTCGCGATACTGCTGCGGGTTGAGCAACTGCACCTGCTTGAGGACCAGTCCATGACCGTAGCGCGGTACCGAGTTCTGGGCCGGGCGCAGGAGCTGGCCCTTGTCATCGACAAAGATGCGGCCACCGGGTCGCCCCCCTCCATAATCCCGTACCAGGGGGTTGCGGGCATGGGGGACCCAGCGCTTGCTCAGGGGCGAATCGGCGTGGAAGGCCAGGAGCGAGTTGTTGAGCCGCGCCCTACCCTGCCGCCCACTGCAGAAGAGCCACCAGCGGCCCCCATGGGCAAAGAGGGTCGCATCCGCCACCTGGAGCCCATCGATCAGGGTCCCGACGCGGGTCCAATGGTAAGGAAAGGACTGGCAGCGATACAGATCCACCCGGCGGGAGACCGCCGCCTCGGGAACCATATAGAGTTCGTCCTCAAATTCGAACAAGAAGGGGTAGGAGAGATGCCGGTCCTCGTCCAGGACGGGCTGGGCCGGCCCCAGGGGCCTGAGATCCGCGCCCAGTTCCAGCACACTGATCCTCCCGCGCCAAGTGTGGAAGGGATATTCCTCCAGAAAGATAAACCGCCGCCCCTCCATCGACCAGGCGAAGGGGTCTGCCCAGAAGGTATCCACGGGGGGCCAAAGGGGGATCAGCCCCGCCGGGTCTGGATGACTCCAGGCCTCCCGAGGCCTCAAACCCACGAGCAGGAACCATTGAAGCCACTGGGTTCGCTCGTCCCTGGCATCGAGCCGCTGTTGGCGGGCCCGGGCCAACCGCTGGCGCAGACTTAGCAGGGGTTGCATGAGTGCAGGCCCCCCCGACCTCAGCCGCCGTCCCCATCGCCCTGGGTGACGTAGATCCCATTGGCGGCCAGCGGGAGACCTCGGACCATGAGGGGGTGGGGTTGGCCGACCTTGTTCAGGGGTGGGACAAAACCCATGGAGCCAAGGAGGGTAACGATACCCTTCCCGCAGGCGAAGGTCTCGACTTTTTCCGCCCGCCAGCTACGCAGCCAGTGCAGGGCCCCACTCAAAAGGGCGCGGATTGCCTCGCTATCGTCAGGGAGGGTCAGCAGATCCACTATCTTGGCTCGACGCCGGCCACGATGCTGATAGGTGAGCAATACCAGATAGCCACGCAGCCGTTCCCCAACCCCGGTCGTGAGCACCTGATAGTTCCCGTCCGGTTGTTGACGATACCGCCAGTCCAGCGTCCGGGCATCCCGCCGTCCGAGGGCGGCGTAGCGAAGGCGCACCGCTTCCCACAGGCGGTCGAAACGCCCGTCGAAGCCACCCGCCAGGACCTCGACCGGCAGTCGGGGCCTCGGGCCAATGGGCAGGCCCAGGTTCGCCACCGCCCCCAGCATTGACCCCACCGGCCACCCCAGACCGCGCCTCAAGGTATGGCGCAGTGACACCCGGCGTTGGAGAGAACAGGTATCAGGCACGGCCTGGAAACCAATGCGTCCAATAATGGCCATCATGGGGTCGGCGATGTGCTTGGAAAGCTGGATAGGTCCCGCGGCAGGATGATCCAGCAGGGCGGCGGCTATACCATAAGTGAAGTCCGGTCCAGCGCCGACCTGGCGCCTCTGGTCGCGAAGGGCCTGACGCATCAGGCCCCAGTGCATGAGGACATCCACGCACCAGTAGGCGGTGACCGACACTCCGCCGATATGCAGCCCGGCGGGGATGGTCGCCAGATTGCCAATGATCTGACCTCGCCATTCGGCGACGATCCCCCGATAGCCGGGGGTTGGCAGTCGCGGATCCTGGTGCCACTGCCATTCCCAAAGGCGCTCCGCCCGTGCCGCGGGATCGGGACCAAACACCTCCGCCATTCGGGCGACAATCTGGGGCCGGTCCGCCTCCGTCCCCGGTCTGATCTCTATCATGGGCACTCCGCCTCCGGTCCGACCGAGGTGCTAGGGATGCAGGTCAGCGCTGGGCATGGCCGAGCTTTTCAACAAAGGGGCCAAGTCCTTGCCGTTGACGACCATCTCGCCCCGGCTGTTGGCCTCCAGGGAGAAGCTGAGTACCTGGGTACCCTCGGCGCTTGGGCGTTCGATCCCAACCAGTCGCAGGAAGGCTACCAGACCGGCCAGATTCTGGCGATCCGAGGGGTCCGCCATCTGCTCCATAAGGCGGGCCAGGGCATCCAGATTGCGCACCTCGATGTTTGCGGTCAAGCTCCCCTCGGGCGGTGCGTTCGGACTGGCCGGGACCTGGGTTTGGGCCTGGCCTTGCACCCTCAGGCCCCCCATGGGCAGATCGACCTTGAGGTCCTTGATGTCAAAGCGGATGGGCTGGGTGCCCAAGAGGGTGCGTTCGACCAGGGAATCGGATCCTCCCTGCAGGGAGGCAGTCATCCATTCAGCGAGGGGCAAGCCACTCAGGGCCAGATCCAGCTTGACTGTCCGGGGCGCCCAGGGGGGCATCACCGGGTCCAGACCCTTAATACCTTCATGGAAATAGGTCACAGCCAGGACAGGCACCTGAGAGTCCAGGTCGTCGAGGGCCAGATGTAGCCCGATGCCGTCAATGGCCACTGGAGGTTCCTCCGGCAGTGCGGCCTGCAAGCCCTTGGTCTCGAGCCTGATCTCTACGCCACCCAGGATACGGGGTAGCCAGTCCGGCAGCAGGGTGGGCCCGGCTTGCGGATTCTGAAACGCGAACCTGGCCGCCTCGACCAGATTGGCAAGTGCCAACCGCTTGGCGGCGACCTCGAAACGGGCCTCCCCCAGGGAAACATGGCTGGTCTCCGCCACCAGGTCCAGCCCCTGGAGGTGGTATTGCAACCGCAAGTCCCTTGCCAGAGGCCGGTCCAGGGAGGGTGAGATGGAGCCCGCCAGGCCGAACTCGCCAAGATGCAGGGACTCGCCCACGCCTTCCAGGGGCATGCTCAGATCCGTCAAGAGCCACTCGCCCTTAGCCTGGCCACTAGCCTGCAAATAGCCCTCAACCAGGCTGGCGAGCTCTGCGAGCATGACAACGGGTTCCTCAGGATTCAGGCCCTCCACCCGCATGGAGATGGCCTCAAGGGCATCGAGATCCATATCGGCATAGTCGGCTGCCAGCCGCCAACCGCCCAGATGGCCCAGGTCCTGGCCCTGGGGATCGCGCGCGGCCACATCACCGAGCTTCAGGCGAAAACTTCCGCCCCAACGGCCCGCAGCAGAGGGTATCAGCTTGAGGGTCAGGTTGAACACGCCAAGACTCAGGTTGGCCGGGGTGGAGGCCTCGCCTTCGGGAAGGGTCTCATGGCCGATCCCCAAGGCATGCTCAATGCCAGCCAGGGGATCCGGCAGGCCCAGGCGCATATCGACCCCCTCCAACCCTAGGTCTACCGCCGTCGTCAAGCCGGATTCAGGGTCCAACTCCAGGGTCAGGTGGTGCCCTTCCATACCCAGCCGCGCCCCCAGCCCTGTCGACCTGTCGCGCAACCAGAGACTGGCGGGGCCGGAGACATCGAAACGCCAGGGACCAATCCCTGTCACCGGAGGGACAACCTGCAGGTCCAGTGTGCCAAGATCCAGTTCCTGAGGCTCGGCATCGGCTGACGGAAGCTTCAGCCGGGCAAAGGGTAGCCGCATCGACAGAACGCCCTCGGGACCCTCCCGAACCTCGAGATCGCCACCGGCTTCGAAGCCCGACTCAGGACCCAGCCCCGCCTGGATGAGGGCCAGCATCTTGGCTGCCCGGTCGGATAAGGCTGAAGCGACCTGTGGCTCGCCCCGTTCATCCAGGTCGACAAGCCAGAGGCTTTGGGTATCTGACATGTTGGCGGGGACGCTCAG
>CAZFZB010000039.1:0-11384 GCA_964523415.1 uncultured Chromatiaceae bacterium
GTGTGTTCAGAAACCGTCTGCAACCTGTTGCGGCCAACAAATAACCGCCTGAACGCGGGATGCCGTTCAGGCGGTTTGGAGGGTGGTTAGCTCTCCGGGTTAGGGAGTACTTTCCTTAGGACTCTAGTCATCTGATTGGGGCAGGGGATCAGCAGGTCCCGCACCCCTGCATGCGGCGATGCAGTTCGGAAAGCTTCTCGTTACCGAGTTGGATGGCGATGATAAGACCAGCCACCACAAAGGTGACCGCGAAGCCAGCGATGGTTAAAGCGTCAAAGTTCATGTGAGTCTTCTCCTATAATTTCCACCTGAAGAGGAAGCTAACTGACGACCTCTCTATGGGATGTCTATAGTATGGGGTACTTTCAGTATATAAGCAAGTACTAATATATTAATGGGTAGATAGAACTTGCTTGTGTGATTATTGGGTGGCCCGCAAGTATCAGCCAACCTTATCCCATGCGGATATAACCTGGATGGACGAGGTGGCTAAGAGGGCACCAGACGTTGCCTATGCTTACGTAAGGTCTGTGCCTATCGGGTGGGGGGGATGTTTACGGAGGCTGGCCTTTCGGACTCAAATAGGACAGACGCGAGGGAGGTTACCGGAGTTCGGTTAGGTTCGCCATGCTGTGCAGGAGGTTCCTAGTCGTGCTCAGCCTCTGCGGACTTAAGGGCCCATCCCCTTGGGGGGCCTATGGGGTCTGGACAGGGGTCGGTGCGATTGGCACTTATCGTTTGGGCTTCTGGCTGATCTTGGGAGTCGGCGATCCTGATGCGACTATCCTTATGGGCCTTCCTTAGGTTTTGATGTTGGGATGGTCGTGATGTTGGGTATCAGGCACGATTCCCCATCTTAATCCTGGAGTCAGGGGGTGACAGGGGCCCCTCCTTGGACCCGTGAGATTGCTAGGGGCAACTTAGACGGAGGGGACGACCTTGCGCAGGTCGGCGTTGACCTCGGCGAGATTGCGCATATACCAAGCCCTATAGTCCTCGCTAGCCTGGCCAGCCAGGGTCAGGTTGGACTTGGATCTGGCCATCATCTGCTCGCTCAGATCCTTGGCAGCCTCGAACTGGCCCTTCAAGAAGGTATTGAAACCCTTGGCGTCGGAGGCCAGCGTCATGGTGCGGTTGCCGTGCTCCATCAACAGGTGCAGGGTGTCCATTTGTTGGGCCGCAAAACGGTCGAACAGGCTCATGTTGAGTTCGTTCAGGCTATTCAGCCGCTCCATGCCCTTGATGGAAAAGTCTTTGGCAATATTGAGGGTTTCGGTCGTGGTCATGGTTAGTCTCCCGAGATGTTAAATGATGAGCAATTGGTGCAGTGCAGCAATTGTTGCAGTGCACAATAACCTCGGATCGGGCTTATGTCAAGCCCCCCTCTATAACTCTACGACCTGCCGCATTTCAGGACTCGCATTGCCCAGGTGAAGATCTCCCACCCCGGTCCGCCTCCGTATGCGAACATATGGCGTGAGGAGCCCTTAAGTAGCCAGTAAGCAGCTATTGCCTAGGGCCCGGGGTAACAGTGGTCATCTTTAGAGGGCGAGCATGTCGTACCCAGTCAGTCGTGACCTGCTTTCGGTCATTACCGAGAATTTTGGCTTCGAGCGTGGCCAGCCCTTGCCATTTGGGGCCAGGGTCGAGCGAGGTGGTATTAATTTCGCGATCTTCTCCCGGCACGCCACTGGCGTCACCCTACTGCTATTCCTGCCAGGTAGTAGGGTGGAGATGGCCGCCTTCCCGCTGGATCGTCACCACAATCGCACTGGCGATGTCTGGCATGCCTTTGTCTCTGGTTTGAATCCTGGCATCGAATACGCCTATAGAATCGAGGGGCCTACTGGCATTCGTCACCGCTTCGATTCCCAATTGTGCCTGGCTGACCCCTATGCCCTTGCCCTCAATAGCCCCCGTCCTTGGGGCGGGGACAGGCGCCGCCACCAGGATTCCTTTCGCCGGGGCCTGATCGTCGGACGAGATTATGACTGGGATCTGGATCAGCCGATCAACCGACCCATGGCGGACTCCGTGATCTACGAACTGCACGTCCGTGGCTTTACCCAGGACTCCTCATCCCGAGTCCGGCATCCCGGCACCTTTCGCGGCCTGATCGAAAAAATCCCCTACCTGCTTGAATTGGGTATCACAGCCGTTGAGCTATTGCCCGTGACGGAATTCGATGAAGGGGATAACGATAGGGTCAACCCGGAAGACGGGTTGGCGCTGCGAAACTTCTGGGGCTATCACCCCCTGTCCTTCTTTGCCCTCAAGGCTAGCTATGCCGCGGATTCCAGGCCGGGCCAGGAGGTGAACGAATTCAAGGATCTGGTTAAGGCCTTCCACGCCGCCGGTATTGAGGTAATCCTCGACGTTGTTTACAACCATAGCGGTGAGGGCGATCAACGGGGACCAGCCTATTCCATGAAGGGGATCGATAACGGTACCTACTATATGCTCGCCGCCGATGGTACCTATATGAACTTTTCCGGCTGTGGCAATACCATCAACTGTAACCATCCCTATGTCCGTCATTTCATCCTCGACAGCTTGCGCTACTGGGTCACAGAAATGCACGTGGATGGCTTTCGCTTCGATCTAGCTTCAATCCTGGGGCGGGACCAGGATGGTAATGTGTTGGCCAGTCCCCCCCTGCTGGAGCAGATTGCCGGCGATCCGGTACTCGCAGATACCAAACTGATCGCCGAGGCCTGGGATGCGGCTGGGCTGTATCAGGTCGGTAGCTTCCCCAACTGGGGGCGCTGGGCCGAATGGAATGGCCGGTTTCGGGACGACATCCGCCGGTTCGTCCGGGGTGAACCGGGGATGGTAGGCAGTCTGGCGACACGGCTAGCGGGTAGCTCGGATCTTTTCCAGAGCGATCGTGAACCCGGTCATGGGATCAATTTTGTTACCAGTCATGACGGCTTTACCCTGGCCGACCTAGTCAGTTATGACACCAAACATAACCTGGCAAACGGCGAGGAAGACCGCGACGGCGACCCGAACAATCTGAGCTGGAACTGCGGCCACGAAGGACCGGTGGATGACCCCGGGATCCTGAGGTTGCGGGAACGGCAGGTGCGCAACCTCGCGACCTTGCTGATTTTGGCGCGCGGGGTGCCCATGATTTTGGCCGGCGACGAATTGGGCCGCACTCAGGGCGGAAATAACAACGCCTATTGCCAGGACAATCGCATCAGCTGGGTGGACTGGGAAAGGGGTGCGGCCAACCGCAGCCTTTTTCGCTTTTTTCGCCTCTTGATCGCCTTCCGGAAATCACACAAGCTGTTGACTTTCGACAGCTTCACAGTTCGGGAGGGGCTGGGGGCCGAGATTAATTGGCATGGCTTTCGCCTCGGGGAGCCAGACTGGAGCCATCACTCGCACAGCCTGGCCATGCACCTCAGGGGCAAGGCCCCGGGGGGTCGGTCCGATGACATCTTCCTGATGGCCAATGCCCATTGGGAGGCCCATGACTTTGAACTGCCTAGCCATGATGAGGGGGTCTGGTGCGTCTTCATCGACACGGGCAAGGTGGGGGACGAGGCCATCCGGGAGTTGGATGAGGCGCAACCCCTCCAGAATAGCCGCCACTACCGCGTGGATGCTCGTAGTCTTGCCGTGCTGGTTGCCGGTGGGGTGGGGTTCCCCCGCGCTGGTAGGAAAGGGTGAGACGAGCCTGACTTGGCAGGACGGGGCAGTGGGGTTCCAAAGATGCTAAGGCCCCGCGGTTGGGCGGGGCCTTAGTTTAGCTTACGGGGCAAAGCCCCCTGCTTTATTGGGGTATGACGTTGGCTGCGCTCGGGCCCTTCTGGCCTTGCTCAACGCTATAGGAAACAGTCTGCCCCTCGGCAAGGGTCTTGAATCCGCTGCCCTGAACTGCGCTGTGATGGACGAATACGTCCTTGCTGCCGTCGGAAGGGGCAATGAATCCATAGCCCTTCTCGTCACTAAACCACTTAACGGTACCAATAGCCATTAGGGTAAAACCTCTGTATTGAATAAATAGTGTGAATATGCAGACAACTGTTGGGATATCACGGAAGAATCTGCCACGCACTAAGGGGAGGAGGTACTACCGGAACGCTTTAAGGTAACACTGCACATCGGTCATGATGCCGAATTCGGTTTACTTCCGCAAGAGATTTTCCGGCCCTAACCGCAACAGGCCTTGATAGCCAGTTCCATGGGTTCGGCCCGAAGGCAAGGAGTCATGGAAAAAATCATTTAGATATCAGGCTATAAATCCTTCCAGCACGATCTTGCCCCGGGACTGGCCGCTTTCGATCAGGGTATGGGCTTGCCGGAGGTTGTTGGCGTTGATAGGGCCGAAATGGTTGACCAGGGTCGACTTGAGGTGGCCCAAATCGACCAGGCGGGCGCCCTCTTCAAGTATCCGATGCTGCACCTGCATATCGGCGGTCGCGAACAGGCTGCGGGTGAACATGAATTCCCAATGGATGGAGGCGGATTTCTGCTTGAAGGGCATGACATCCAACTGGCGTGGATCGTCGATGATGGCGAAGCGGCCCTGGGGGGCAATGACCGCGATGATGTCTGCCAGATGCTGCTCGGTTTGGGTCAGGCCTACGATATAGCGGACATGGGGATGGCCGATGGCGGCCAGCTGGGGGGCCAGGGGTTGGCTATGATCGACGATGAAGTGAGCGCCCAGGCCCATGACCCAGTGGTGCGTTTCAGGACGGGCGGCGGTGCCAATGACTGTCAGGCCGGTGAGTTGACGGGCCAGTTGGGTGAGGATGGAGCCCACCCCGCCGCCGGCGCCTATGATCAGGATCGCATCAGCATCCACATGGGCGGTTTCGCCTGGCTCTTGGCGGGTGACTTGGAGCCGCTCAAAGAGCAGTTCCCAGGCCGTCACCAGGGTCAAGGGCAGGGCTGCGGCCTCCGCATGGCTGAGGCTTTGGGGTTTGTGACCGACGAGGCGTTCGTCCACCAATTGCAGTTCGGAGTTACTACCTGGCCGGTCCCGAGCCCCGGCATACCAGACCTCGTCTCCAGGCTTGAAGAAGGTCACATCGGCGCCCACGGCCCTCACCAGCCCAGAGGCGTCCCAACCTAGGACCCGGTATTCCCCCGGGGGTGGGGCTGCACGCTGGCGTATCTTGGTATCCACGGGGTTGACTGAGATGGCCCGGACCTCCACTAGCAAATCACGGGAGCTGGGCGAGGGCGCGGGCAGGTCGAGGTCTACCAGGGAGGAAGGGTCCTTGATTGGCAGGCACTGCCGATAACCGATAGCTTTCATGCGGCAACCTGAATCGGGGTGGAAATCAACAAAGAGGCCGGGGGACACCCGGCCTCTGGTCAGATACTACCGGACATCAGGTCCGGCGTCGCGTCGCTCAGGCGACGGCCCTGAGCTTCTCACCTTCCAAAAGCGGCCCGCCTTCACCACGGATCTCGATCTTGCGTGGCTTCATGGCCTCGGGGATTTCTCGGCGCAACTCGATATGGAGCAAACCGTTCTCGAGCCGGGCATCCACCACCCGGACATAATCCGCAAGCTGGAACTTGCGCTCGAAATCACGGTTGGCGATCCCCCGGTAGAGGAACCGGCCTTCCTTGTCTTCCTCGGTACGGGATCCGGAGACCGTCAGGATATTCTCCTTGACCTCCAGGCTGAGCTCGCCCGGAGAGAAGCCGGCGACGGCCATGGTGATGCGGTAGTCGTTCTCGCCGCTGACCTCCACGTTATAGGGAGGATAACCGCCCGGTTCGGAGCGATAGGCATTCTCCAAGGCAGACGAAAGCCGATCGAAGCCGATCATGGAGCGGAAGAGGGGGGAGAAGTCAATGGTTGACATGGTCATATCCTCAATGAGCAATATGTTTCTAGGGTGCGTATCCAGTTGGGATCACGCGGTCCGTGAACCTCCGAGGAGCGTTCACAAAATTAAAAATAGTATCGCCAGGGAAGGCTTCAAGAGGTGAAACACAAAAATTTCTTGGGTACGGACAAAATTTCTTGCAGGCAGGTGTGCAGGTTCGCATCCGCAACGACCCCAATGCCGGGGCTCCGGGTCATTGCGGTAGGATTTTCAGGAATGGCATGTAAATCAACGTGATTTCGCCATGCTTTCCTTGAGCAGGGCCCCAAAGCTACCCAAGTCACTTGTCGAGGATCTGGCGCCGGGCGCATAACTGGCCAAATTGGGCGTGGCCTCAGTAGCCTTGGCCTCGTCCAGGGTCAGGCTGAGGCGGCGCTGCTCCTGATCGATGGCGAGGACGCTGGCCTCGACCTCCTGGCCGGGGCTCAGTACCTCCTGGGGATGGCTGATGCGCCTGCCGGCGCCCAGCTCGCTGATATGGACCAGGCCCTCCAGGCCCGGGGCAAGCTCGATAAAGGCTCCAAAGGGCTGTAGTCGGGTGACCAGGCCTCGAACACGGGAACCAACAGGGAACTGCTGGGCCACCTCCGTCCAGGGGTCCTGTGACAGGGCGCGGATGGAGAGCGCGATCTTCTCCGGGCGTTTGGGGTTGTCGGTCTTGTCAACGCGCAGCACCGTGACCTCCAGGGTCTGGCCGACGCTCAGGATCTCGCTGGGGTGTTTGACCCGATGGAAGGCCAGCTCACTAATGTGGATCATGCCCTCCAGGCCGCCCAGATCGACGAAGGCCCCATAATCCTGGAGGGAGGTGACGGTTCCCTGAAGCAGGGCCCCTTCCTTCAAATTGGCTCGGATGGTCTCAGCGCGTTGGCGCTGCTCCTCCTCGAGCAGCATCCGGCGGGAGACCACCAGATTGAGGTGGCGGCCGCCTTCGAATTTGGTAATGCGAAAGTCCAGATGCTGGTCGACGAACTCCGACAGATCCTCGATGAAGCGGAGATCCATCTGGGAGGCGGGACAAAAGGCGCGTTGGCCAGCGATCTGGATCTCGACACCCCCCTTGACTAGGGCCGTGACCCGGCCATGGACCGGCAGTTGCTCCCGATAAGCCCTTTCCAGTTCGGCCACGCCATGGAGTTGACGGGCCTGCTGGTTCCCCAAACGCAGGGTGCCATCCTCCGCTATGCCCGCGACCAACGCCGTCACCTCGTCGCCCACCGCGACCTTGAGCTGACCCTCCGGGTCACGGCAGGAGGCGGCATCGATGATCCCCTCGGCCTTGCCGCCGAGATCGATGAAGACCTGATCCTCGCTGATGGCCACCACTCGCCCCCGGACCTGATCGCCGGCCTTGGCGCCCTTTTCAGGGGTCCCTGTGTGCTTTTGATCGAATTCGGCCAGGAGCGCCGCGAAATCGTTGGTGTCGTTCATGGGGGAGTCTGTGGTTAGCGGAGGTTGAAGGAAGAGGCGGTAAGGTCAGACGGTGGCGAGGCTGCCGGGAATTTCAGCCGGGATAATCGACGCCGCAGCCGCCGAGACCGCAGTAACCGCCCGGGTTCTTGGCCAGGTACTGCTGATGGTAGTCCTCGGCATAGAAAAAGGTCGGAGCGGGTAAAATCTCGGTCGTGATAGGGCCGCGCCCCACCGCCGCCAGGGCCCTGGCGAAGCGATCCTGGCTAACCTCGGCGGCCAGACGCTGCGAGTCATCCTGGCAGTAGATACCGGACCGGTATTGGGTACCGACATCATTGCCCTGACGCATGCCCTGGGTAGGATCATGGGACTCCCAGAAGGCCTTCAGGAGTTGGTCGTAGCTGATGCGGTTTGGGTCGAAGACCACCCGGACCACCTCGTTGTGACCCGTCATGCCGGAGCAGACCTCTTCATAAGTGGGGTTGGGCGTGTAACCGCCGGCATAGCCCACCGCCGTGGTCCAGACGCCTTCCAACCGCCAGAAACGCTGCTCCGCCCCCCAAAAGCAGCCGAGGCCGAACAGGGCCAGCCCTAGTCCCCCTGGAAAGGGTGGCAATATCGGGTGGCCCAGGACGACATGGTGGTTGGTAACCATGAGTCCCTGGTCGCGCCCGGGCAGGGCCTCCTCAGGAGTGGGCATCCGGATTTTTAGGTGGAAAGGCAACATCTCGGCCTCGCGGCTAGGGGCAGGAGAATTTTATACCCAATTTGGGCGGACATGATTTGACTTTAAAGGGCCGATTCACCTAATCGCCCGCCTGGGGCACAATGGCGACTTCCACCGCACCCGACCGATGCCATGAAGGCCCGCCCGATCCAACTCATTACCCTGGACCTCGACGATACCCTTTGGCCCTGCCTGGAGACGATTCGGCGGGCCGAGGTCGCCCTTTATGCCTGGCTGGTCCAGTGGGCGCCGGGGCTGGCGCAGGCCATGGACCTGGAGGGCCTGCGTGAACACCGGCGGGACCTGATGGCGGAAAGACCGGCACTTGCCCATGATGTCACCGCCGTGCGCCGGACCTCGCTGCAAATCCTGCTCCAGGCCTTCGGCTACGATCCCGCCCTGGCGGTAGAGGCCATGGCGGTCTTCATGGCCTATCGTCACCGGGTCGAGCCCTTCCCGGAGGTGATCCCCATCCTGAGGGCCCTGGCGGAGGACTATCGGTTGGTGTCTGTGACCAATGGCAATGCCGACATCGACCGTACCCCCCTGCAGGGCCTCTTCCATTGGTCACTGACCGCCGCGGAGGTGGGGGCTGCCCGCCCAGATCCCGCCCTCTTTCAGGCGGCCCTGGATTGGGCGGGCCTGGAGCCGGATCAGGCCCTGCATTTGGGCGATCACCCGCTTCTGGATATTGAGGCGGCCCGGGCATTTGGCATGCGCGCCCTCTGGGTCAACCGGGGAGGTCAGCCCTGGCCGGCGGATCTGGAGCCCCCCCTGGCGGAGATCGCCGACCTGCAGGCCTTACCACTCTGGTTGGAGGAATTGGGGCATGAAATTTGAGCATCTGGCTAGCGATGGCGCGGCCCGGCGTGGCCGTTTGACCTTTGCCCGGGGGGTAGTAGAGACACCGGCCTTCATGCCGGTGGGTACCTATGGCACCGTCAAGGCCATGAGCCCGGAGGAACTCCAGGGCCTGGGCGCTCAGATCATCCTCGGCAACACCTTCCACCTCCTGTTGCGCCCCGGGCCTGAGGTCATCGCCAGCCATGGCGATCTCCACGATTTCATGCACTGGTCGGGGCCCATCCTCACCGACTCCGGGGGTTTCCAGGTCTTCAGCCTGGGCGATCTGCGCCGCATCAAGGAGGAGGGTGTCCATTTCCGGTCCCCCATCGATGGCCGCCGCGTCTTCATGGGACCGGAGGAATCCCTGGCCATGCAGCGCACCCTGGGGTCCGACATCGTCATGATCTTCGATGACTGCACCCCCTATCCGGCGACCCTGGAACAGGCCCGGGTCTCCATGCAGCGCTCCCTGCGGTGGGCGGCGCGCAGCCGGGTGGCCCATGGCGATAACCCCTCGGCCCTGTTCGGTATCGTCCAGGGCGGTATGTACGAGGAACTCCGTAGCGAATCCCTGGCGGGCCTGACCGCCATCGGCTTCGATGGCTACGCGATTGGTGGCCTCTCAGTGGGTGAGCCGGAGGCCGACCGTCTGCGGGTGCTGGACCTTCTCTCCGATCGCCTGCCCGCGGATCGGCCCCGTTACCTGATGGGGGTCGGCACCCCAGTGGATATCGTTCAGGCGGTGATGCGTGGCATCGACATGTTCGATTGCGTCATGCCCACCCGCAACGCCCGCAATGGTCACCTCTTCACCCACGCCGGCGTGGTCCGTATCCGCAATGCCCGCTACCGCACCGACACCGGGCCTCTGGACCCGGAGTGCGATTGTTATTGCTGCCGGAACTACAGTCGCGCCTATCTTCACCATCTGGATCGCAGCCACGAGATCCTGGGGGCCCGGCTCAACACCATCCACAACCTGCGCTACTACCAGACCCTGATGGAGGACTTGAGGACGGCCATCGCCACCGGCCGGTTGGCAACCTGGGTTCGGGATTTCCCCTGCATGCAGCCTGGCGGGTCCGAAACCCTTCTGGCGGAGGCTTGAGGCTTGCCGCCGGATGGGACGGGCTCGGGTAGGGGTTGGGGCTCGCCCCTGAGCAGAGAGTAATTGCTAAGGGTCGCGGCTGTCCTGGCACCCGCCCGGAATCCGGGTAACAGTCCCGGTACCCTTAGCCGGGGTTTTCCGCTGCGGCTGGGCTGAGGGCGTGCGATCGGCCCGGGTCTTCCGCGCCGACGACGCGGTTGCGGCCTGCCTCTTTGGCGGAGTAAAGCGCCTGGTCGGCACGTTCGATCAGGTGCGTCACCGACTCCCCCGGCTTGAATCCGGCAACGCCGATGCTGGTCGTCAAACTGATGTCGTTGAGGAATAGGGCATTTTCTACTGCCTGGCGCAGTTTCTCGGCGAACAGCTCGGCATTGTCCTGGTCGAGGTGCGGGGATACCAGCAAAAACTCCTCACCACCCCAGCGCCCTAGGATATCCGAGGCCCGGATCTGGGCGCGCAGGATTGCGGTGAAGCCTTTCAGTACCTGGTCGCCGGTGGCATGGCCATACTGGTCATTGACCCTTTTGAAATGATCCAGATCCAGCATCATGATGGAAAAGGGATACCCATGGCGCTCGGCCAGGCTGGCGAGTTCTTGCAGGCGGCCGAGGGTGCCCCGGCGGTTGAGTGCCTTAGTGAGATTGTCGGTGATGGAAAGCCTCGACAACTGAATATTCTGCTTGACGATTTTCTGCTGTTGCGCATCTAGGCGCAGGGAGAAAAGGGCGATCAGGGCATAGATACCCGCCAGCACGGCCAGGATGACCAGATTGATAACCTTGGCCATCCGGTCGGCGTCAATGAGCACCCCGGCCAGGGGCACCCTAATCGAGATCAGGGCGCGGATGTCATCGGGGTTTTCGAAGAAGCCGGCCTTGTCGCCATACATGGCAACCAGCTCCCGGGGGGCATCCTTGGGATCACCATGGCATTTCATGCAACCAGGGGTCGAGCGTTCGATCGGCACGGCAAGGTAGAGCACCTCCTGTCCCTGCACCCGGACTACCTCCTGATACTCGCCCAAAGCCTCCCGGTTCATCCGCCGGAGCAGGGCGGACTCAAAGGCATCGGCCTGATTGATGGGATTGCGCGGGTTTTCGCTGGCAAGCTTGAAGTAGATTGGCTCCATGCCGTGTTGCTCCCGTTGCTCGTTGAGAAGGTCCTTGATGCTGCGGGAGATATAGGTGAAGGACATGGTCTGGGGCGCGAAATAATCGCGATAGAGCTTCTCCTCATCCTTGAGCCGATAGATTTCGGGCCTCTGGGTGTTGGTGACGTAGGCGTGGATCGCCCGGTGCACCAGGAGGGCGTTCAGCGCCTGCTTCCTGGCCTCGTTGACGGCGTAGTCGTCGGTCTTGCGGTGAATGAACTGGAATATGGCCACATAAGCCAGACAGAACACCAGCCCCAGCATGAGTAGCCTTCTGTGGAT